>WFYS01000100.1 GCA_015490005.1 Desulfurellaceae bacterium
AATCAATGTCTAAAGGAATTGATGATAGTATAGATAGAGCCAGAAGCTTTGCTTTGAAATTCAATTGGATATTTTTATTGTCAAGTGGATTTGCATCTCTAGTTTCCTCTGCTTTGGCTGTGTTTGTTTCGTATAAGTATGGTTATTTTAAATTTAACGTGGGTTTTTGGCTGCCATTCTTAGCTGGCGGATTTGTTATAGAAAGCATCATGTATGTGATATTCTTATGGTTCAGAGCCAAGGTTTGGGAATACACCGGAAGGAAATTTGGTTTGCTTGGTATAGCGGTGTCTACTAAGGTTAAGGTTGTTTTTGCCATTATCCTATACCCTATAGCTATAGGCCTCTCTTTTTATCTTGCTAATTCGGCATTTTCTGTTTATAAGGTGAAAAACATCTTAACCGACACAAAGAAGCAAACAGTTCAAGATATTGTGGATTCGGCATATAAAATAGCCGATAAGTATTATATGTTGGCGAAGAACGGCAATCTACCAGAAAAACAGGCTGAGGCATTCGCTCAAGAGGCATTAAGTTTTCTTAGGTTTGATAAAGGTGACAACTATATATGGGTGAGTAATGCAAATGGTAATATTTTAGTTCATCCGAACAAGCAACTAATTGGTAAAAATGTGTTTTCTTTAAATAATCTTAGCAGTAATCAGTTTACTTATATAGTAAAAAATAAAGGCGAAGGGTTTTTAAAAAGCAATAGCAACAGTGATGAGAGTGAATCATCGAAGATATTTTACGTGAAGTTGTTTAAGCCTTGGGGGTGGGTCATAGGTGCAGGTATGCATGTTAGCAGATTAAACAAGTTTGTAAATATGTATGCAGATGCTTTGAGTAAAAGACTTACCGTGGTAAACATCTTAATATTTTTCCTTCTAATGATTATAACATTTGCTTCTGCTACACTGGCGGCAAAAGATATAGAAACCCCACTTAGGGCTGTTAGCGCAACTATCAAAGAAAATGCAAAAGGGAACTTAACAGTAAAACCGGACGTTATCAGTATGGATGATTTGGGTGAAACAACTGCAAACATTAGAGAAATGTTGGGGAGTACAAAAGATGCTATTTCAGCCATAAAGAACACTTCAGAAAATATATTCTCTGCTACTACCCAAGTTACTGCAAGTACACAGGAGATTAGCTCCATGACGAAGAGTTCCAAGGATAATTTAGATAAAGTTGTGGAAATA
Source organism: Desulfurellaceae bacterium (assembly GCA_015490005.1). Lineage (GTDB taxonomy): Bacteria > Campylobacterota_A > Desulfurellia > Desulfurellales > Hippeaceae > Hippea. The sequence goes on from WFYS01000100.1 coordinate 1,206, forward strand.
ATAAATAGGTTAAATGAGTCTTTGAGAACTTTGGTTTCTCATATAGAGAGTACAGTTGAATTTACGGAAAAAGCCGAAAAAGATGCCATGGAAGGTAGGACGGTATTTGAGGAGATTTCACAGTGGAGTAAGGATATTGTGGCAAAAGAACTTGGCAATATGTCAAAAGAAGCATCAAAAGTAATAGAAGCTTCTCAGAAAATAACCGGCATTGTTGACGTTATATCAAACATAGCCGACCAGACAAACCTCTTGGCTCTGAATGCTGCAATAGAGGCTGCTAGGGCTGGTGAGCATGGAAGGGGTTTTGCCGTTGTAGCAGATGAGGTTAGGAAACTTGCGGAAGGGACCATGAACAGTACAAAAGAGATAGAGCTAATGATAGAAGAGATAGGAACAATAGTTAATCATTTTGGTGATATAATTAGCGATTACACAAAGGAGTCAGAGGAGCAAGCTAAAAAGATTGAAGCTAACTATAAGATTTTTGATGATGTTGCAAGCGGTGCCAGCCAGGTTAGGGAAAGCATGATAGAAGTCAAAGAGATGACAGTGAACCAATCTATGGAAATAGAAGAGGTTGTGAACGGGGCTTCAGAAATAGAGAATGCTATGGAGGAAGTTGTTAGGGGTGTAGAAGAAACGGCTAAGGCAGTTTCTGATATTAATAAACAAGTTGAAGATTTAAACAGTAAGGTTGATAGGTTTAGGGTTTAAGGAAAATAAAAAAGGAAGGAACACAATAAATAGCTCCTTCCTTTTTGTTTAGAATGGCCGAGAATTACATAGGCTTGTTAATTAAGTTTTATGTCAGCTTTTCTATTTAAGGTTAATTCACTCAAGTTTTTTATGCTGCTTTGCATTAGTGCGGTTTTTTCCGATTTTATTGGTTTCTTTACAAGAAAATTAGGTCCTAAAACAAATCCTGCATACAAAGCTATTAGTAAAACAATAGCTGCACCAATACCAACAATGCAAAGCCACATGCTTTTACAATCGGTCATTTATTCACCCCCGTAGTTTTTAATTCTTGAGATATTCTTTATGTGATTTTTGCGCTAAAGTCAAGAATTTTGTAAAATGGCAAATAAAACGTTGTTACTATTGATTTAGGGGGGGTGATTTGATTTTTATTTTGTCTAAGATTTTTACTTATCTATTTTTACCGCCCGGTGTTTTTATAATAGTTTTATTGATGGCGTTTTTTGTGTGTAGAAGGCTTAAGTTGCTATTTTTATTTAGCGCTATTGTTTTGTATTTGCTTTGTATAACGCCAATAAAAGATTTATTAATTTCCCACTTAGAAAATGTCAAAATTGATAATGGCAGTGCAGATGCTGTTGTAGTGCTTGGTGGAGGAGTGTATCCAGAAGGTTATTTTAAAGCTCGACCCGAGGCTTTTGAAAGGATTGTCTATGGGTTGATGTTAGCGAAAAGATATAACATCCCTTTTGTGTTCTCAGGGGGAGGAGTAAAATACAACGAATCAAGATTAGTGAGCCTGGATGTTAGGCGCCTGTGTAAAAAATTAGTTTGCGATTTTAAAACCTATTTTGAAGATAAATCTTTAAGCACTTATCAAAATGGGTATTATACGAGCGCGCTTTTTAAAATGTATGGCTTGGTAAAAAATATATATTTGGTCACGACGGCTTATCATATAAGGAGGGCTGTATTGATTTTTAAACATTTTGGATTTGAAGTTCACCCTAGGCCTATTGGTTTTGCCTTTGAAGGTAAATATATATTTTGGGATTTTTTGCCTCATATGGATAATTTTTACGAATCGTATAAAGTTATTCATGAATTTTTTGGAATTTTAAGTCTGAAAATTCTACATAAAGTTTAAATTTTATTGTTTCTATAGGGGATTATAAAAAATCACACAAAATTGCCTTCCCCCTTGACTTTTCCCTCAAAGTGTATTATATTCTCTTTCGCCTCGCAAGAATGCGAGATGTTCTTTTACAAGCCAGGATGGAAAGATAGCCCTGGTTGATATATAAGTTTTAGCCTAAACGAAGTAAACAGAATGATTTAGGTCATTCTTTCATGTTTAACATGAGAGTTTGATCCTGGCTCAGAACGAACGCTGGCGGCGTGCTTAACACATGCAAGTCGTGGGAGAAAGTCTCCTTCGGGAGACGAGTAAACCGGCGCACGGGTGAGTAA
>WFYS01000101.1 GCA_015490005.1 Desulfurellaceae bacterium
CTATAACTCCCGGGCAAATGATCCGCAAATACACACCCATGTGTTCATATTTAATACAACAAAAGGCGAAGACGGCAAATACAGAAGCTTAGATAATAGGGAACTTTATTCACACTACAAACACATAGGACAGATTCAAGAACATATCCTATCTCAAAAGCTGAGGGATTTGGGATATAAATTGGACACAAATCATCAAACCGGCATTGTGGGTATAAAGACGGAACGGGAAGATATAAAAGAATTTTTCTCAAAAAGGTCAAGCCAAATCAAAGAAGAGTTTGAGAAAAATAAGGACAAATACCGATACGACAGAGACGCAAAACAACAGGCAAGCTGGGATACAAGGCAGGAGAAGGACCATAACTTCTCATATCGTGAGATGAAAGATAAAGTTAAAAACGACCTAACAGATAATTTTCAAATGAATTTGAGGCAGCTTAATCAAGAAGCCATTTCAATCTCTCAAAAAACAGAAAATAAAGATATCAATTTATCTGAGGATGAGTTAGACGATCTTATACAATCCGGTATAAACGACATAACAAAAACTCAATCGGCTTTTACTTATGAACAGCTCGAAAATGCCGTTCTAAAACAGACTCTAAATAAAAATACAACAGTTCAAGATATAGAAAAAACAATTAAACAGGCTGTAGAAAATAAAGAATTAATGCTGATTGGAACAAACAGGAGTTCTCGCTTTGCTGTCAATAAAACATACTACACCACACCCGAAATGATTCGCATAGAAAAAGAAACTATATCAAAGATAGAACAAAATCAAAGAACGAAAGCTATTTTGGACGAAAGCAAGGCTGAAAATTTTATAGAGGAAAAAGAAATTGTAAACAATTTCAAATACACAGACGGTCAAAGAGAGTTTATCAAAAAGGCTCTCACGCAAGATAGTAAATACCTTATTGTTCAAGGAAGTGCAGGTTCAGGCAAAACCGCAGCGATAGATGTAATAAATAAGGCATACATTTCAGAAGGGTATCGGGTTATAGCCCTTGCACCAACCGGCAAAGCAAAAAATCTCCTTAAAGATGCGGGAGTGCAAGAAACATATACCATTGCAAAATTCAAGCAAGAGTTAGAACAAGGAAAGATATCAGTAGATAAAAACACCGCAATAATTACAGATGAAGCCTCAATGATTTCATCAAGGGATATGCACACTATAGTTAGTCAAAATGCAAGTAAAATTATTTTGATTGGTGATATAAAGCAATTCAAACCCATTGAGCAAGGAAAAATATTTGAAGATATACAGAAGTTTGCAACCAAAGAGAATCTGGTCAATATGATTCAGGCGGTAAGGTTTAAAACAGATGCTCAAAAAAACATATCGGATTTAATGAACCAGGGCAAATTTGAAAAGGTATTGGAACAGTTAGAAAAAAGCGGAAAGATGCATCAAATTGAGAATACGCAAGAAAGGCTAAACTCAATCAAAAAGGAATACCTAAAACATTATGAATCAGGCAAAGACGTTATACTGATTACAAATACAAATAAAGAGAAAGACGCTTTAAACTCATCGATCAGAAAAGAACTGCAAAATATAAATCTCATATCGGATAAAGAGCAAACCTTTGAGGTTTATACGCCTAAAAATATTGAACAGACACAGAAGAATTTTGCAGAGAGCTATAATATAGGCGACAAAATTATAGCACACAGCAGATTTATAAAAGGTGAGGCTTATATTACGGATGTCAACAAAGATAAAAACTCACTTACACTTGAGCATAAAGGGAATACGATTCAGGTAAATCCGGCTAAATTGAAGGACGGGGCAGTTTATTCAAGTCAAGAAAAGCAGTTCTCTGCAGGCGATAAAGTTATTTTTTTAAAAAACGACAAAAAGCTCGGAATTGCAAACGGAGAAACCGGAAAAATACTTGATATAGAAAACAATAAAATAACAGTTCAAAAGGATAACGGCGATACATTAACGGTAAATACAGATAAATCTGCAAAGGAAAACTACAACTACTTAGACCACGCTTACGCTGTAACAAATTACAAATCACAGGGACAAACATCTGATATCACGATTTATAGCCATAACTCCGAAACAATAACAAACCAAGAATCTTTCTATGTGGCTACAACAAGGGCAAAAGAAGAAACGATAGTCTATACCGATGACAAAGAAGCGCTTAACGAGCAGGTTAAAATAGAGCAGGAAAAAATAAGTACAATGGATTTTGAATCTCCAAAGCAAGAAGAAACTCAGGATAAAACAGAAGAAATAAAGGAGGAATCCTACAAAAATATTGAAATAACTTTAGGGATGTAAACGGAGTCACCCTCAAAATTTAAAAATCCTTATAAGAATAGGATTTGTTGGGGCAATTTTATTGGGTGACTCCGTTTTCTAAAACTCATTTTTGAGTTAGACTTGTGTAGAAAAATTTAGATTTGAAAGGAGGCAGTAGGTTATGAGTGAATTTAAAAAGAACAAAAACAAACAGGAAGGAGGTGAGAGGATGTATCTGACGCCAAAACAGGTAGAAGAATTTTTTGGGTTAAGCAAGAAGTGGCTTGCCAACATGAGGTGGCAAAAACGAGGAATACCGTACCGAAAAGTTGGCGGAAAAATCCTTTATAGAAAAAAGGATGTTGAAGAATTTATAGAAAGACACGTAATTTTAGTCATAGAGGATTAAAAAAGGAGGTAAATCTATGATAGAAGAGCTAAAACCTTACATTTATGATATTGCCAAAGAAATCCTGCCTGAAGGTAAGGAAAAGTCAATAAACGGCAAAAAAGAGTATTTGTGCCTTTGTCCGTTCCATGATGACCATAACCCAAGCTTTAGTGTGAATTTGGACGAAGGCGTCTATTATTGCTTCGGATGCGGAGAAAAGGGAGATGTAATTCATCTTTATGCAAAAATGAACGATATGGATGACAAAGAGGCTCTAATCGAGCTTAAGAAAAGATTTGCACCAGAAAGCATAGCTAACAACACCAAAGAGCAAAAATCAGACGATTTAATGCAAAAAGCTATCTATATGTGGAATAACTCGCAAAAAAGCCCTGATTTGGTCAAAAGATACATGCAAGCCAGGGGTATTGGCGCTACCCCCAGCTTAAGCCATCTAAGGCTCTATAAGAATAACATAATGCTGGCAAAGGTCGAAAATCCTGATAACAGGCTAAAAAGTCTTCATATGACTATTTTAGAGGACAAAGACGGCAAAATCAAGGCTAAAGAGAAAAAAATGCTTCAGGGGCTGCCTATTAAGGGATATGCGATTCATTTTGGCGAACCGGTTGATAGTCTGGCTATAGCAGAGGGTATAGAAACATCTCTGAGCGTAAAGGATGCTTTACCTTCACTTGCAGTCTGGGCTTGCCTTTCTGCCGTGAATATGCCAGAAATTCTGCTTCCTGAGTATCATGCAATTAAAAATATCTATATTTTTTTTGATAAGGACAAAAGTAAGGTAGGCCTTAAAGCTGCAGAAGAATTGGCAAAAAAGCTGATAAAAGAAGAAATAGACGTTTATCTTATCGAGCCTCCAATAGATATACCAAAGGACGAAAACACAAAGGGCGTTGACTTCAATGATGTTTTGATTCAAAAAGGCAAGGAAGCCATTATTAAAGCCTTCAAACAAGCCAAAAAGTTCAAAAGTGCAGATGAAGGCTTGAGATCTCCCGTGGATAGAGCTATATCCTTAGTTAAAGAAAGCATAGAGCTCTTCCACACCAAAGATGATGAAACATACGCAAGAATAAAAAAAAAGCGCTTTGCGGAGGTAAGAAA
>WFYS01000102.1 GCA_015490005.1 Desulfurellaceae bacterium
GTAGATAGAGTTGTAATGCCAGCAGTTGCAGGAAGGGTTATTGCACACATAGATACAGGCTTTGGCGCACCTATGGAATTCTATGCCTTGGGAAGTGTAATTCCTGTATATTTGAATATGACTGATATCACACCTGCCGGGAAGGACAAAACTGATGATTCTGAAACTTCATACATGTTCCAGACAGGTATTAAAGTTCCTGTTTCCATGTTCACGCTTGGAGCTAATTATCAATACACAGATGGTGCAGTATGGTTTGCGGGTGCATTCCCAACAACCCCAGAGAGTTATTATGATGTAAATGGAAGCGTAGAAGATACAACAACTAATTCATTTAATGTAAGCCTGAGGGTTACTCCTATACCTTGGATAACTGTAGGCGGTGAGTACGATTATGTAGAATACAAGAACGATGATGCATTTGCAAACGGGGACAAACCGGAAGTGCAGACATATGTCACCAACATGGAAATTAAAACAACCAAACACACTATATTGACCCTAGAGTGGAGACATGCTAACGCCCAAGACTTTGATGCTGTTCGTGGCTTAGGCATAACCGATGATAGTTTCAGCGGAGATCAATACTACGCAAGGTACATCTACCTCTTCTAAAAAAGAAGCCTCTTAAAAACCCCGGGCCTTCCGGGGTTTTTTTATTCTCTCCTTTACAATGGGTTTTCTCAAGGGAATAAAAATCCTATCCAAAACTTTTAACTCTATACCTAAAAAACTTAACAAATCAAATCTGAAGTTATATTATTCTTCAAGAAAAAAGCGTGGAGGCTTTGTTATGAAAAAGTTTGTATCTGCAGTTGTATCTTTATCATTGGGCATTATTTCTTTAACTGCAAATGCCGCTTCTCTAACTACCAAAGGCTCAACACAAGCCACAATCCACGGTTTTACCTATACCCAGTTTGCATGGGATAAACAGACAACGGGCCTACCAGATTTATCCAACATGCCAGGGCCAGACCCAAATTCAATTGCTAAGTACAACACTCCACTCTATAAAAGCACCTACAACAAAGTAAACTCACAAGCCGAATCTTGGCTAACAAGACTCTACTTTGGTTTTAAAAATCCTGATGTAAGAGTTAAAGGCTTAATTGTGGGAGATTTCAAGGGAAAGTCTGAAGATGGAAACATGGGTATCTTCAGAATGAGGCAGGCATGGGTGGAACATGATTTATGCAATTTTAATATTAGGGTAGGCCAAGCATATATTTTAGAAGAAATGCACTCTTCCATCAGTCTTGCATCTGTTGCTCCGGCAGGTTTCGAGAACAAAAAGATGAAAAGGGTTCCACTCGTAAGGATTAGCACGTCTATAGATCTTGAGAAAGCGAATATCAACTTAGCACTCGCCTTTCAATCGGGAAATAAGTTAGCGGTTAGTTCAGGAAAAGACACAAAGAACAAAGCTCTATTTGTTGATAGATACACAATTCCATATCCCGCAGCAAGAGTAATCACAACGTTTGGCACGGGCTTTGGTGCACCAGCAGAGGTTTACACATGGGGAGCAGTTATACCAGTGTATGTTAGCGATAAAAACGGTGCTAATATTGCCGATAAATCGGAAACAAGCTACGCATTCGGTGCAGGACTGAGATTGCCTGTTTACACATTTAAGTTCGGTTTTAACTTTCATCACACTGATGGTGCAACGGGCTATTCAGGTTTAACAGACTTTGAACCTGCAAGCTACTACCTAAACAAAAACGGTGGAATAGAGAAAACCTCAACAAACACATTCAACATAAATGTCGTTTTTAAGCCAACAAAATCAATTTCTTTGGGTGGCGAGTATGACCACGTGAAGTTCGACAACAACATCCTTCCATCCGATCCAAAAGTGGAGACATTGATAGGCAATATTAAAATCAAAACAACAAAAGTTACCATGCTTGGTATTGAGTGGAGACACATAAAGGCAAAGAATTTTGATGTTGTTGGCGCGGGAGATGATGAGTTTTCAGGCGATCAGGTGTATGCAATTTACAAATACCTATTCTAAAAGAAAAGAATAAGCCCCTCAAAGATTACAAGAGGGGCTTATATTTAATCATTCTCTAAAATCTCCCTAACAAAGTTTGGCAAAACAAACGCTGCTTTGTGTATTTCGGGGTTGTAGTATTTAAGCTTTAAATTCAGTTTTTCAAATCTCTCCTTATCAAAGCTCTCCATCGGATGTTTATCACCCTTCCAAGCAATGGAAAAAGCCCAACAGCCTGAAGGATAGGTAGGAATAGCAGCTTGATAGATAGTCACTCTATCCTTGCCAAACGCCTTTCTCATGTTGTTAACAGATCTCATCATCCATTTGGCATCATAATAGGCATTTTCCGCCTGTGCTACAACTATCCCGCCATCACTCAAAATGTTTTTCACATTAGAATAGAATTCAGAGTTAAACAATCCCTCTGCAGGACCAAATGGGTCTGTTGAATCAACAATAACAACATCGTAAAGATTAGCTTTTTCTTTCACATATTGAATGCCATCGCCAATAATTAAGTTTACATTATCTTGCTTAAAACCACTTCCTACAAATGGCGTGTATTTCATCGAATTTTTGGGCACAACTTCGTCTATATCAACATCATCGATTCTTTCAAGATATGCATGCCTTGATACTTCTCTTGCGCTTCCACCGTCCCCACCACCGACAATCAAAACTCTTTTTGGATTTTCATGGGCAAATAGCGGAATATGGGTTATCATTTCATGATAAACAAACTCATCTCGTTCGGTATACATTATAAATCCATCAAGTAACATAACTCTGCCGAATTCGTAAGTATCCAAAATATCAAGTCTTTGCAAATTGCTGTATTCTGTGTGTAAAACCTCTTTTACCTTAAACGTGAAACCGCAGTTGTCTGTGTATTTCTCAGTAAACCACAATTCTGGATTAAAAGGCATTTCAACCTCCGCACAAAAAAATAGGGTTATGAGTTTTGAAACCCATAACCCTTTTAGTGTTAGTCAAAAATCTTTTTTGTTTATCGAGTTAGCCTTCCTTTTTAAACTTTTCTCCAATTTCCAAGCCCATATCGAAGGCCTTCATGTTCATATCCAAAAATCTCTGTGGAACTTCTTCTTTCACCGTTTCTCTAACCGCGTTAACATCCAAAACGTGTGTCAATCCAACACAAATTCCAACAGCCAAAATATTCATTGTAACAACATTGCCTATTTCATACTTAGCCACTTTAACAAGAGGATACTCGTAGATTTTATAAAGATTTTTGTCTTCGGCTGGAACTGTAACAAGACCAGAATCGACCAAAACATCAGCGCTACTTTTTAAATCCCCTTTGTAGGCATCGTAAGCCTTCTGATGGGTTGCTAAGAAAAAATCAACATTAGTGGACTCAGCGAATATAATCGGCGTATCGGAGATTATAATATCAGCCTTTGCTGCACCACCCCTAACCTGAGAGGTGTATGTTGGAACTTGAGTAGCATAATAGTTTGTATGGAAAACAGCTGCATGGGCAAGAATGGTTCCTGCAGTCAAGGAACCTTGTCCACCAACTCCCGCAAATCTTAATTCATAATGAAATCCCATTTTCTTACCTCTCTATAGTTTTTTCCACTCTTTTAATGGTGTTTCAACATCATAAGGATACAGTTTCTTTAACTCTTCCCTTGTAATCTTATCTTTATCATCTTCCGTCAAAGTGCCTTTAACATACTTAGCCCAATACTCATCACTAGCCTGGGCTTTCTCAATGAGGCCTTTGTAGGAAGCCGTTAGTTCTGGTTTCTCTGTATCTTTATGTAGAACGCCCATAACAAATTTACCCTTAAGTTCTTCTTCGCTCATCCTCTTTGCTTTGGCAGAACTTACGAGGAAGCTCTTCATGTGCTCAAGCAGCTTTGCAGGGTCGCCCAATTTGTTTCTTCTTCCAAAGTTAATTGGACATGGACTAAAAACGTCAATCAACGAGAAACCTTTATATTCAAGGCCTTCCTTTATTAACTTCTTTAATCTCGTTGGATCGCCAGCAAACCCTCTTGCAACATAGCCTGCACCTGCTCCTATTGCCATTTGGCAAACATCAATTGTAGGTTCAAATGTTCCTCTTGGAGCCGTTGATGCTTTAGCCCCAGGAGGTGTCGTACATGAGTGTTGTCCACCTGTCATTCCGTATATCCAGTTGTTAATCAAAACAACGGTAACATCAACATTTCTCCTGCATGCATGAAGCAGGTGGTTTCCACCGATATGAACAATATCGCCATCACCACCAAAAACAAAAACATGCTTATCCGGGTGGCTCATCTTAATTCCTGCTGCAACAGCAATCGCCCTTCCGTGAATTGTATGAAGGGTATGAAAATCAACATAGCCAGTAACCCTTGCAGCACAACCGATACCAGAAACCATTGCGCAGTCATCCTTGCCCCAGCCTAGCTCATCAATGGCTTCAAGGTAGCACTTCAAAACTATACCGTCACCACATCCTGGACACCAGTAGAGTGGCATTTTGTCCATTCTTAGGTATTTTGTATAATCTACAGCCATTATTCGCCTCCTCCAAACCTCTTTAACTCTTCTTCGGTCAAGCCTATCTCAACCCTCTTTGATGGATTCTTAATCTTATCATAAATCTGGGATGGCCTTATTAACACACCGGCTGCTTGATTTACACCGTATACCGCCGCTTTGCCGCCTACCACCCTTTCTACTTCCAACAGGTATTGACCCAAGTTCATCTCGGCAACGATAACATTTTTAACCTTTGATGCTATATCTCTAATCTGCTCCTCAGGAGATGGCCACAGTGTCAAAGGCCTAAACATACCGACTTTAATTCCCTCTTCCCTTGCTTGGTCTATTGCAACCCTTGCTGCCTCAGCTGTTGAGCCGTAAGCAATGATACACGTTTCAGCATCGTCCATCTTATAATATTCGTATTTTAGAATTTCATCCAAGTGGTTAGAAATTTTCTTGTGCATTCTTTCCAAAAGCCACTGTGTGTATTTTGGGTTAACTGTAGGGAATCCAGTTTTATCATGAATCAAGCTTGAAAGATGATATCTATAGCTTTTTCCATCATCAGCCCACCATTTTGCCAAAGGCGGAACTTCGTAATTGTATTCGTATGGATAGTAATTATCTGGGTCAACATCTGGTTGGGCCCTATCAACTACCTCAACTTCTTCTGGGTCAGGTATATAAATTTTTGTATGTAGGTGAGACAGAGAACCGTCAGTTAACAGAACCACAGGTTGTCTATACTTCTCCGCAAGGTTGAAAGCCCTTATTGTCTCAAAAACAGCTTCCTGGGCATTGCAAGGTGAAAGCGCTATTATAGGATGGTCGCCGTGTGTTCCCCATCTTGCCTGCATAACATCCTGTTGTGATGGCCTTGTTGGTAAACCTGTAGATGGACCTCCTCTCATAACATTAACAACAACAAGTGGAACCTCGAGCATACAAGCCATACCCAAAGCTTCCTGCTTTAGGGAATAGCCAGGGCCACTCGTACATGTCATAGCCTTAACGCCACTTGCAGTAGCACCTACGCAAGCATTAATACTCGCAATCTCATCTTCCATCATCATAAAAGGCAAACCCTTTTCAGGCATAATCTTTGAAAGCCTTTCAGGCACCTCACTGGATGGGGTTATTGGATATCCAGCATAAAACCCCAAACCAGCCACTAAGGCAGCTTCAGCAACAGCTGCATTTGCATTTAAAAATGCAATTCTTCCCATTGATTCCTCCTATTTACTCTTTGTAATCAAGTTACCCTTACTATCCTCAAACGTTAGTTCCACACCGATATCCTCAACAGTGATGGAAAAGTCAGGGCATATATCTTCACACATCTTACATCTAATGCAATCCTCAGGCCTCATAACTTTAGCCGTAGTTCCCATCCAAACGTGCAAATCCTCAACCATCTCCAAAACGTTCTTTGGACAAACGTGAACACATAAACCGCAACCTTTACACAGATCGTAATTAACCTCAACAGGCATGCGTTTTTTAGCCATTCTCACCTCTCCTTTTACTCAAAAATTGAAAAAAAGGGGTAAGCCCCCTACCTTTTCATTAAATCTCCTTCACGATTTCATTCAATACTTCGCTAGGTCTCATAACCTTTTCAAGGATACTTTCATCTGGCCAATAATACCCTTTTATATCGTAAGGTTTACCCTGAGCATCATCCAAATCTTTTATAATCTTTTCTTCATTTTCTGCAAGTTTTTCGGCAATTGGGCCAAATTTTTCTTTCAATTCATTGTCTTCGTCCTGATTAGCCAAAGCCTCAGCCCAATATCTTGCAAAGTAGTAATGCTCACCCCTTGAGTCAAGCTGGTGTACCTTTCTGCCTGGCCATTTTTGGTTTGCAAGCACTTTAGCCATAGCGTCGTCAGCAGCCTTAGCCATAATTTCTGCCTTCTTATTTCCATACTTTTGGCCAATAAACTCAAGTGATGCAAAGATTGCGCCAAACTCGCCCATCGAATCCCATCTTAGGTGGCCTTCGTCAATAAGCTGTTGAGCATGTTTTGGAGCAGAACCACCGGCACCTGTTTCAAACAGACCTCCGCCAGCAAGAAGTGGAACGATAGAGAGCATCTTTGCAGAAGTCCCAACCTCTAAAATTGGGAATAGGTCTGTCAAGTAATCCCTCAAGGCATTCCCAGTTACAGAAATTGTGTTCAAGCCTTTTCTGACTCTTTCAAGCGAGAATTTCATAGCATCAACAGGTTTCATAATCCTTATATCCAAACCCTCTGTGTCGTAATCCTTCAAATACTCTTTGACTTTTTTAATAAGTTCAGCGTCGTGAGCCCTATTCTCATCGAGCCAGAAAATAGCAGGGTCACCTGTAGCTTTAGCCCTTCTAACAGCCAAGCCTACCCAATCTTTAATAGCCTCATCCTTAGCTTGGCAGCCCCTCCAAATATCACCTTTTTCAACCTTATGTTCAATCAAAATATTACCGTTTTCATCAACAACCCTAAAAGTACCATTTGCTGGAGCTATGAACGTTTTATCATGAGAGCCGTACTCCTCAGCTTTTTTTGCCATTAATCCGACGTTTGACACATCTCCCATTGTTGTCCTGTCGAATTGTCCATTCTTTCTACAGTCGTCTACGACCTCTTTATAAATCGTTGCATAGCACCTATCCGGTATAATGGCCTTTGTATCGTGCAACTGGTCGTCTTTACCCCACATCCTACCGCCATCCCTAATCATTGGAGGCATTGAAGCATCAATTATGATTAGGTTAGGTGCATGTAGGTTTGTTATACCCTTACTTGAATCTACCATAGCAAGCTCAGGGTTTTTCTCATAAACCTTTTCTATGTCAGCTTCAATCTCTTTTCTCTTATTCTCAGGCAACTTTTGTATTCTTGCGTATAAATCACCTAATCCATTGTTCGGGTTTACACCCAATTCTTCAAATTCCTCTTTGTATTTCTCAAACACATCCTTGAAATAAACCTCAACCATATGTCCGAACATTACAGGATCTGAAATCTTCATCATGGTGGCTTTTAAATGAAGGGATAAAAGCACGCCCTTTTCTTTTGCGTCCTTTATTTGCTCCTCATAAAACTTCCTCAAGTCCTTGACACTCATGTAAGTACCATCAAGCACCTCACCTTTAAGTAAGTGAAGTTCTCTCATTACCTGTTTGTTGCCATTTTCATCAATAAACTCAATCTTTACATCCGTCTCCTTATCTGTTGTAAAGGATTTTTCGTGCTCATAGAAATCACCGCCATCCATATGAGAAACGTGAGTTTTAGAACCATCAGGCCAATCTTGTAATGGTAAACCCATGGAATCTGGGAACTTTGCGGCAAACTCTTTAACAGCTTTAGGCAATCTCCTGTCTGAGTTACCCTGCCTTAATACTGGGTTAACTGCACTTCCCAGAACCTTAGCATACCTATCATGAATCTCCTTTTCCTTTTCATCCTTTGGCTCCTCAGGATAATCAGGAACGTTATAACCCTTCTCTTGAAGTTCCTTGATAGCAGCTTTAAGCTGAACAACAGAAGCTGAAATGTTAGGTAACTTAATTACATTTGCCTCTGGGTCATTAACTAAATCCCCCAAATAAGCTAAATCATCATTAACCTTTTGGTCTTCCTTTAAATAATCAGGAAACGTTGCAAGTATCCTACCTGCAAGAGAAATATCCCTAACCTCAACATCCACATCTGCATACTTTAAAAACCCTTTAACAATGGGCAGAAGTGAAAACGTTGCTAAGTAGGGAGCTTCATCTGTTTTAGTCCATACCATTTTAGCTTTTCCTGCCATGCTCTCTCTCCTTTCTTAACATTTTATTTTTAACTATCATTAAATTTCCTTAACCAAACAAGCATTTCACAACTTTTTTCCGCACTTGGTATACATCAATAGCAAACAACTGTCAAGCAGTAATTCTTAAAACTTGACTTTTTACGCCTTATAATGCATCCTTTATTGTGAGTGGGAGGTGATTTATTGATTAATCCAAACATTTTTTTGATGGTAGTACCATTTTTGGTAGCTGTCGTTTTTCATGAAGTCGCGCACGGCTACGCTGCTTACAAATTAGGTGATAATACCGCAAAAGTGGCAGGGCGCTTAACACTCAACCCAATATCTCACATAGACCCTATGGGAACAATTTTCCTGCCGGCAATTTTGATAATCCTTCATTCTCCTGTGCTTTTTGGTTGGGCAAAGCCCGTGCCGGTAAACTTTTTCAACCTAAAAAACCCCAAACGAGATTCGGCTATTGTGGCTGCAGCTGGCCCTGTTACAAATATTGTATTGGCAGCGCTTTTTGGCATAATATACAAGCTACTCTTGTTCTTACCCATACCAACAGCATTAATGAACCCTTTAGCAATAACATGCATGTACGGCGTGCAGCTTAACCTTATATTTGCATTTTTCAACTTAATTCCCATTCTGCCCCTTGATGGAGGCAGGATTCTTGCAGCGTTTTTACCCCCAAGGTGGGCGTATAATTTCTCTAAAATAGAGCCATACGGTGTATGGATTGTAATGGGACTTTTATTCTTGGGGATTTTTAACTTTATTTACTATATATTTGTATTGCCTTTGACCAACTTGTTTCTATAAATGGTAGAGCTAATGAAAAAAGCGTATTTATACGATAGGCTGGACAATAACAATACTCAATGCAATTTATGCTCCTTCAAGTGTAAGCTGTCAGATGGTCAAAAAGGCATCTGTGGCGTTAGAAAAAACGAGAAAGGCACACTATATTCGCTAGTTTACCCCAAAACCATAGCAAAGGCTGTGGATCCAATAGAAAAAAAACCTCTGTTTCACTTTCTACCCGGCACAAAATCTTTTAGTATTGCAACGGTGGGCTGCAATTTCAAATGCCTATTCTGCCAGAATTGGGAAA
>WFYS01000103.1 GCA_015490005.1 Desulfurellaceae bacterium
ATGCTATTTAAAAACAATAAAAAAGAAGGAGGAAACTATGAATGACAAAGACAAAAATATAAAACACTATGAAGCGCACAAAACACTCAAAACAGCTCAAGGACATTTGAATGCGGTCGTAAAAATGATTGAGAATAATCGTTACTGTATAGATATTTCTACTCAACTGATGGCTGTTGTGTCTCTTCTAAAAAAAGCCAATATGCAAATTTTAAGCAAGCACATGGAAACCTGCGTAAAAGATGCCGTTTTATCCAAATCCAAGGAAAATATAGACGAAAAGATTGAAGAAATAAAAGAGGTAATCAAATACCTAAATAAAATCTGAGGAGGCTAAAATGGATTACGGTTACAAAAAAGAGGTAAGCTTTGGATTCGAGGAGGTTGTTAAAAAAACCACAGAGGAGTTAAGAAAGGAAGGTTTTGGGATTTTATCAACAATAGATATGAAAAAAACCCTAAAAAATAAGTTGGATGTTGATATTGAAGAGTACAAAATTATGGAAGCCTGCAACCCCCCGAACGCTTATAAAGCCATTCAAACGGAGCAAGACATAGGTTTGATGCTGCCGTGTAACGTTATTGTGTATAAAAAAAGCGATAGAGTTTTTGTCAGCGCCATCCTTCCAACGGTTATTATGGGAACAATCAACAACAAAAACTTACAAACAATAGCAGAAAATATTGAAAACAAGCTAAAAAAAGCAATTGACGGTGTCTAAAAAATATTATCTTCGCAAACTAAAAAGAGAGGGCTTTTATAACAAATAAAACGACCTATTTTTTTGTTCCTTTATATAATCACTTTTAATGAATGTTTTACGGAAAAATATCTCTTCCTTGTCTAAATCAAATTTATAAATTTCAGGGTAAGACTTATTCGCTATGAACATTAAACCTAAAATCCACTTTACTGTGCCAAAATCCCAGCCAACAGGCATCTTGTATATCCTATTTTGTCTTACAGCATTTATTTTGATGTTATTTTTATCACAAAATTCTAAGAAGTCTTGAACTGGTTGAGAGATAAAACCAGATATAAATACAATATCAGGGTTTTTATCCTTAAGAAAATCAATAGAAACGTTTATCCCTGGTTTGCCTTCTCTTTCTAAGTACTTGTTTATATTCTCGCATCCCACAAATTCCGTTAGTTTATACTCAAATCTACTGTTGTTTATGGCAAATAAAGGATGCCCCATTACAAAATAAGATTTAACCTTCTTTTTAATTCTTCCCCTTTTTTCGCTTATGTCATTCAAAATTCTTTCCAAATATTTAGCTAAAAAATCTGCTTCAAACTCTTTACCCGAAACCCTTCCTAAGCTCTTTATTATGTCTATTTGATCATACAAATTGGATTCCTCTGAGTCCAAAGAGTCATGAAATTTTGACATAAAGTCTCTGTCAACCCTTAGAATTTTGTACAGTAGCGGTTTTATACTTTCCTCATTTACACCTAAAATATTTAGTAAGCCCAACACCATTTCAATTGCCCTTGTTATTCTATATCCGCCAAAAAACCCATCCTCTTCGTACTCTTGTCTTATGTTTATGTTTCCAGCGATGCATTTTTCCCTCTCTTTAATCTTAATATTAACAATATGAGCCCCCATTGGTCCATAGAACTCCCTGTTTATTTCTACATTTTTGGTTCTGGTGTTTAAATATCTCGTGCCAGGTGAGTTAAATAGATAGACAAACTTCAAATACTGCCCCACCCTATCAACTAAATCTTCGCTTTCCTTGATTGAGGGTTCTAATTCCAGTTCGGCTTCCCCCAAAGGTATAAACCTCATAATTTGCAATGGAATATTTTCAGATATATCCCCTATAAACTTAGCAACGTCCAATACCTCTTTCTCTTTGCCCCTAACATATGGAATAGATACCTCCACATGAACCCTATTTTTCATAAGCATCTTAATGTTGCGAAATACGGGTTGAGCAGTTGGAACCCTGCATATTTTCCTATATATCTCATCACTAAAACCTTTAATTCCAACATTTACAAAATCTATATAAGGCATTAGTTCATTCAAAGCCTCTTCTGTAAAATAAAGGTTACTTGAAAACCCTACCAATAAGCCGCTTTCTTTCGCTACTCTGGCAAGTTTTTTAAAAGAAAAATACGAAACTATAGGGTCATTTATTCCAAAGCTTATGCCTATACAACCTTCATCCATGGCTTTTTTAACCAATTGCTCTGGTTCCACCTTTACCAGCAATTTGGATAAATGAAGTGTGTTTCTCGTTAACACCTCCGAAACACACCCTTTGCATTTAAAATTGCATCCCAATGTGCCTACCTGAAGAAATTTGTTATTAGGGTAAAAATGAAGCATAGGATGTGTCTCAATATTTATAGGGAAAGAGAACAAAAAACTATCCGGGAATTTTTCGATTATCTTATTGTTCTCACATTTATACATATTGCAACGGCTTCCCTTTTCTCCAATAATGTTACATCTCAATTCGCAAATATTACATTGCATTTAACTACCCCTCGCATTTTTATTTACACTATCTAAAAGATTTCTGGCAACACCAGACTCATTCTACCTTGGGTTTTTACAAGAACATTCGTTTCATACAAATTTGATAAATTTCTCTCTGTTAGCACCTCATCAGTTCTGTCAAAATCAACTACTTCACCATTTTTAAGCATGAGGATTTTATCCGCTAAAAAGCTCGCTAAATTTGGGTTGTGTAGACTCACTATAGCACAAATGCCTTCACTCTTTACAGTATTCCTTACTCTCTTGAGA
>WFYS01000104.1 GCA_015490005.1 Desulfurellaceae bacterium
CTGGAAATTTAGCAGGATGCGCTGTGGCAAGACACACAACATCTTGATATCCAGTTTGCCAAGCGGCATAAACCCCACAAGCAGTATGTGGGTCTAAAATATAACCCGTTTTCTCATAAAACAGTTTAATCGTATCTTTCGTAAACTGTTCTGAAGAATTGAAGGAGATGAAGTCTTCCCTTACTTTTTTCAAAACTGGCTCATCAAAGTTGAGTTTTCCTTCCTCAGAGAATTTACTCATCAAATTTTTCACCGTATCTGCATCTTCATCAAATAAGTAGTACAAATACCTCTCAAAGTTGCTCGCTACCTGTATATCCATAGATGGTGAAATCGTCTTAACGACTTCACCTTTTGAATAATCACCATAATTTACAAATCTGTATAGTATGTCGTTTGAGTTGGTTGCAAGTATAAGCTTTTTAATGGGAAGACCCATTCTTTTTGCCATATAACCCGCAAATATATCACCGAAATTACCCGTAGGAACACTGAAGTACAACTCTTCAGCTTGAGTTTTAAAATACGCATAAAAATAGTAAACAATCTGAGCTAACACCCTCGCCCAATTTATCGAGTTTACAGCGCCCAAGCGGTATTTTTCTTTAAACTCAAGGTCGTTAAAAATAGACTTAACTATGGCTTGGCAGTCGTCAAATGTGCCTTTTATGGCTATATTATAAACGTTTTTATCACAAACAGTTGTCATCTGTAACTCTTGAATCTTACTGACCTTACCATATGGATGCAAAATAAAGATATTCACATTCTCCTTGCCCTTAAGGCCGTATATAGCCGCGCTACCAGTATCCCCGCTAGTTGCTCCCAAAACATTAATATACGTGTTTTGTCTTTTTAAAACGTACTCAAACAGGTTGCCCAAAAACTGCAAAGCCACATCCTTAAAGGCAAATGTTGGCCCGTGAAACAGCTCTAAAATATAAACACCGTCCTTTTTAACAACGGGTGTAACCTCTTCTGTATCAAAAGTAGAGTAGCTTCTGTACACAAGTTCTTTTAAATCACCTGAAGGTATATCATCAACAAAAAGTTTAAAAATCTCAAGGGCTAAACTTCTATAATCCAGGTTTTCAAGCCTATCCAAATCAGCCTTGGGTATTTCTTCTGGTACTATCAATCCACCGTCTGTAGCTAATCCCATCAAAAACGCCTCTGTAAAGCTCAATCCGCTAACGCCGCCACGCGTGCTTTTATATTTCATTTTCCCACCTGTTTGATAGCCTGATTTGCGCATACAAGTATAGGGTCCCAAACGGGTGCAAATGGGGGTGAATAGGCCAAATCCAAGTTTTGAACATCTTTGATTGTAAATCCAGAATATAACGCAGCAGCAATAACATCTATCCTCCAAACACCTTCGAAATCACCAACTACCTGTCCACCTAAAAGTTTACCCGTTGATTTTTCGGCGATAAGAGAAATAGTCACTTTACCTTGATGTGGATAACCATGAGCTGTAATTGATGCTGTAATTGTGGTTTTAACGGCATTGTATCCCTCTTTTAAAGCCTCAGACAATGATAGACCTGTTTTCGACACACCTAAATCAAATACTTTAAAGATGTTCGTACCAACAATACCCCCGAACTGCTCATTCGAACCAGCAATATTAGCCCCTGCAAACTTGCCAGCCTTATTGGCATTTGTGCCAAGAGGCATATAAACGTTTCTATCCAATATCTTATGATAAATTAAAGCACAATCACCACCAGAATATACATTCTTAACGTTGGTTTTAAAATACCTATCAACATTAACTGCACCATTTTGAGCCAACTTAATTTGAGAACCTTTCAAAAATTCAATATTTGGCTTTATTCCTGCGGCAACATTTATAAAATCAGCTTTAAAATCGCCTTTGTTTGTTTTTACCGTTAAATCATCTAAAATTTTGTCAATATCGACATCACATAAAAGTTCTACATCATTCTTTTCAAGTTCTTCATAGACTATCTCTCTCAGTTCATCTTCAAAATTAAGCAGTATGCCACTCAATTTCTCTAAAACTACAACGTCCATGCCGAGTTTTTTTAGATTCTCGGCTAATTCCAAATTAATAAATCCTCCACCTATCAAAACAGCCTTTTTAGGGCTATTTCTATCTACAAAAGATTTTATTTTTCTAGCGTCATCCAAAAATTTAAGCGTGAAAACACCATCATTTTCAATTCCATCTATAGGTGGTTTATTGGCTCTTGCACCAGTCGCAATAACAAGATAATCGTAGTTTATTTCATATTCTCTACCACTCGTAAGGCTTTTAACAAAAGCTTTTTTATTCTTTTCATCAACACCTACTGCCTCATTTAAAAGCCTAACATCTATACCTCTTTTTTTCTTAAACTCCTCAGCCGTCAAAACAACTAAATCATTTATATCCGCTTTATAGCCTATGTTGTAAGGCATTCCACACGCCCCGTATGAAACATCCTCGCTTTTCTCCAAAACAACAACTTCGGCTGACTTTATTCTCCTTTTTATTTGGCTTGCCGCGCTCATTCCAGCCGCATCACCGCCTATAACAACAACTCTAATAGGAGTTTTACTCATATTTCACTCTCCTTTCGAAACAAGTTCTGTTAGAATTATTGAAGATTTAGGGTGTACAAACGCAATAACAGTTCCAGACGAACCGTTCACAGGTTCATCGTTTATCATCTTTATTCCCTTGTTTTTAAAACCTTCTATTAGACCATCTATATCGTCAGTGTAATACGCTATGTGATGTATCCCCTCACCCTTCTTCTCCAAAAACTTTGAAATTGGACTGTCTTCTGCCAAAGGTTGCAAAAATTCTATGTGCACGCCGCCAACATCAAACTTTGCCACCCTTACTTTTTGAGATGGCACATCTTCAACTTCAAGCAATTCAAAACCAAAAATATCTTTATATATTTCAACTGACCTATTCAAATCCTTAACAGCAATACCTATATGGTCTATTTTTTTTATCATCTTACAAACCTCTAATACGTGTTTGTTTCCTTATATCCCTTGCAAACCTCTTTTATTGTGTCTTTAACAACCTTGCCATTCTCTATTTCCCTTATATGAACTTTTTGGCATTTGGTATGTTCTTGAGGATTGTAAGCTGGCTGTCCGACAGGAGAAGCCTCGACTCTCTGCCATCCACCATTACCCGTTTCACGCTGATAAACAACAGGTTTTTGGCTTTGAACAGCTTCTTGGGCAGCTTTTTGCTGAATCTGATACATAGCCTCACCTGCCAAAGCACCAATGGCGCCACCAATCACTGCACCTTTCCATCTATTTTTAGTTATAGCTGAGCCGATACCAGCTCCAACAGCTGTACCTAAGGCTACATTTTCACTCTCTGTAGTACATGAAGAAATACTAAATCCCAAAAAAACGAATAAAACTAGCAAAACCAACAAAGACTTTAATCCGTTCATAATCCATCCTCCAAACAAATAGTTTTTTTGAACTTCTCAATTATAGCATCTGCGGCAAAAGATGGTGTAATTTTATTATCTATAACCGCTTTCTCCATATCTATAGCCAAATCGGTCACATTTTTGTTCTCCAAAAGCATCTCCCTTATACCCTCATAAACAGTAGTCCACATCCAATCTATTGCCTGCTTTTTTCTCCTATCAAAAAATTTACCTAAACTCTTTTTAATGCGAACGTATTTTTCAATAACTTCCCAAACATTATCAATACCTCTTTTTTCTAAGGCCGACACAAGTAAAACTGGAACTTTCCAGCCTCCTTCAGACATCAGAAAAAAACTTAAAGCACTTTCCAATTGTTTTTTAGCCAATTGTGCCTTTTCCATATTATCAGAATCAGCCTTATTGATTACTATGGCATTCGCCACTTCCATAACGCCACGCTTTATACCTTGCAGTTCATCCCCAGCGTTAGGCAGTTGCATAAGCAAAAAGAAATCTACCATAGACGCCACTTTAATCTCTGATTGCCCAATACCCACAGTTTCAACTATTATTATATTGTATCCATTGGCCTCGCACAAGAACATGCTTTCCCTTGTTTTTCTTGCAACTCCACCGAGTGAACCGCCTGAAGGAGAAGGTCTTACAAAGGCTTCATCCCTTCTGCTCAAAACTTCCATTCTTGTTTTATCTCCCAATATAGAGCCGCCGCTAATTTGAGATGTAGGATCAATGGCAAGAACTGCTACTCTGTAACCCTTATCTATCAAATACAACCCCAAAGCCTCAATGAATGTACTCTTACCAACACCAGGAACACCGCTTATTCCTATTCTCACGGATTTACCTGAATACGGCAAAATCTTCTCTAATAATTCCTTTGCAACCTTTCTGTGTTCGGCTTTTTTACTTTCAATCAACGTTATTGCTTTGGCAAGGGCTTTTCTTTTGCCAGCTAAAAGTTCACTTGACAACTTAGCAACGTCAATTTTCATTTTTTATCCAGCAACCTTCTTGGTGTTTTTTTCTCCCTTATTGCCTTTAACAGCTCTTTTGCACAGTACAATATTGAGGTTCCAGGGCCGAATATAGCGGCAACTCCATTCTTGTACAGGAAATCATAATCTTTTTTAGGTATAACACCGCCTACTGTGACAACTATTTCATCATCCACATCCAATTTTCTCAGCTCATCTATCAATTGAGGAACGAGCGTTTTATGTCCTGCAGCAAGCGTTGACACACCTATTGCATGAACATCGTTCTCAATAGCCATTTTGGCTGCCTCATCCGGAGTTTGAAACATAGGACCAACATCAACATCAAAACCTATATCCGCATAGGCAGAGGCAACAATCTTAGCACCCCTATCGTGTCCGTCCTGTCCCATTTTAACAATCAAAACCCTTGGCCTTCTGCCCTCCTGACTTTCAAACTCTTCTATTTCCTTCTGAATCTCTTTAAACTCCTCTTTATCCTTTATCAAGTTACCATACGCTCCACTAACAAGTCTTATTTGTGGTTTATATCTGCCAAAAACCTTCTCCATAGCATAGGATATCTCTCCCAACGTAGCTCTCAATCTAGCTGCCTCCACCGCAGCTTCTAACAGATTACCACCCTTCTCTGCAGTTTTTGTTATTTTATCCAAAACCTTTCGAACTTTCTCATTGTCTCTTTCTGCCTTTATTTTCTTCAATTTCTCGATCTGCTTTTCCCTAACGGCTGTGTTATCTATATCCAAAACATCTACTTTTTCATCTTCTTCCTCTGGAATTTCATATTTGTTAACACCAACTATAACAAACTCTCCCTTATCAATCAACGCCTGTCTCTTTGCGGCTGACTCCTCTATTCTCAACTTAGGCATACCAGTTTCAATAGCCTTTGTCATACCACCCATTTCTTCTATCTCTTTTATAATTTTCTCAGCCTCTCTAATTAAAGCATGTGTTAATGATTCTATAAAATAAGAACCAGCTAACGGGTCAACCGTTTTACAAACATTGCTCTCTTCTTGGATAATTATTTGGGTGTTTCTAGCAATTCTTGCAGAAAATTCTGTCGGCAATGCAATTGCCTCATCCAAAGCATTTGTATGAAGGGACTGAGTGCCGCCCAAAACAGCCGCCAATGCCTCTATGGTTGTTCTTATTATGTTGTTGTAAGGCTGCTGAGCCGTCAAACTCCAACCAGATGTTTGACAATGGGTTCTCAAAGCCATGGAACGTGGATTTTTAGGATTAAACCGACTCATAAGTTTTGCCCACAAAAACCTTGCAGCCCTAAGTTTTGCAATTTCCATAAAAAAGTTCATGCCAATACCAAAGAAAAACGACAATCTAGGAGCAAACGAGTCTATATCTAACCCCCTCTCTAAAGCTGTTTTTACATACTCAAGCCCGTCTGCCAAGGTAAATGCTAACTCTAAGACAGCATTTGCCCCAGCCTCTTGAATATGATAGCCACTAATGCTAATTGAGTTGAATCTAGGCATGTATTTACTCGTGTATTCAATAATATCCGCAACGATTCTCATTGATGGCTTTGGTGGATAGATATACGTATTCCTAACCATAAATTCCTTTAAAATATCATTCTGAATAGTTCCCGAGAGTTGTTCTTGTTTTACACCCTGTTCCTCAGCGGCAACAATATAAAACGCCATAACTGGTATTACAGCCCCGTTCATAGTCATCGAAACAGAAACCTTATCCAAAGGAATATCATCAAACAAAATCTTCATATCTTCAACGGTATCTATAGCAACCCCAGCTTTACCCACATCCCCTAAAACACGTGGATGGTCTGAATCGTAACCCCTGTGTGTTGCAAGGTCAAAAGCTACGGATAAACCCTGTTGTCCAAGCGCCAAAGCCTTTTTGTAGAAAGCATTTGACTCCTCAGCTGTTGAAAAACCTGCATACTGTCTGATTGTCCAGGGTCTAACCGTATACATGCTTGCCCTTGGACCTCTAATAAAGGGTGGAAAACCTGGAAAGGTATCTAAATACTCGAGCTCTTCTAAGTCCTTAGCTGTATAGAGTGGATAGACATTAATACCTTCAGGCGATTGCCATATCAAATCATCAAATGTTTTATTTGCTCTTTTGGCTTCCTTATTAACCGCTTCTTTCCAATCATCCATCGTCACCTTTTTGAATTCCATTGTCACCCTCCTGCCTCTTATAACTTTATTCTTATTTTACAAATAAACTACGAATATTTCAAATACAAAGAGAAAGTTACTTATAATTGACTAATTTACATATATTTTTTGATAACTCATAAGCAGCCAAGGCGTAGTTAACAGTCCCATTATAGCTTTTCAAAACCCAAAAGTTTCTATAGGTTTTAAAACACTTTACTTTGCCTTTTGAATCCTTTAGAACTAAAATGCCTTTTTCGTGAGCACATTTCTTTAGAACCCTTATAATAGGTTTTCTTTCCTTCCACCCATGCTTCTTTAAAAAATTTGCAACACTAGCTATAGCATCTGGTATTTCGTTAAGGTTCAACCCATTCTCATTAAAATCTACTCCGTATCTATTTATATTTGAAGGCATAAATTGAGGAATTCCAATAGCACAGGTTATGGAACCTTTGACAGAAAAAGGATTAATTTTGTGCCTGTAGGTATACACTATGTAATTTTTAAGCTCATATAAAAAATATTTTTTTCTTTTGGAATACAAAGCTAGGCTATACAGAGCATTCAAGCAGTTGGTATTCGGCTTAACTTTACCCAAATCTGTCTCTATACTTAAAATCGCAACAACAACGCAAGGATTGATCCCATAAATTTTATAAACTCTCTCAAGCAAATTTTTATGAGACTGGAAAAACTTATAACCTTCATCAATTCTTTCTTTATTTACAAATAGAGGCAAAAATTTATCAAAAGTCATAATTTTTTCCTTTGAGTTTGCTACGCGGAAGGCAAAGGCCTTAACTTTAGGCACAATTTTTGCATGGCTAAGCACGTATTCTGTGTATTCAACTGGCACTGATTGTTTAGCGTTAAGATTTAGGGCAATGGAACCAATATCTAAAGCTTTAGAATAAGACGAAAATGAGATAAAAATGGTGAAAACAAAAATAAACAAAACTTTCATACCATTTGAATTATACAAAATAGTAAAGGTTAACTCAAAATCTTGACTTATAGTTATTTCTAGGTATTCTTTATTTAATGTTATCTTCTAATCAGAAGATTAAGGAAATCATACTTAAATTGGCTCCATGGATAGTTTACCTTAAAAAACTGTTGGAGGGTAGAGATGGATTCAATTGCTCTCGTTACTGGCGCTTCGAGCGGAATTGGAAAGGCATGTGCTGAGATTCTAGCAAAAAACGGTATTAACGTAATTATTGCCGCCAGGAGGTTGGAAAAACTGCTAGAAATTGAAAAAGAACTAACCAAAAAGTATAAAGTCGATATCCTTCCATTAAAATTGGACGTCACAAACAAGGAAGAGGTTTCTGATTTTTTGAATAATTTACCAAGTGATTGGCAAAATGTGGAAATCTTAATTAACAACGCCGGATTGAGTAAGGGTTTAGAAAAACTGCAAGATGGAAAGGTAGAAAACTGGGAAATAATGATAGACACAAATATCAAGGGGCTACTTTATGTAACAAAGGCTATTTTGCCAAAAATGGTTGAGAAAAACTCAGGAACGATTATAAATATAGCATCAATTGCAGGCCATGAAACATATCCTGGCGGAAACGTGTACTGTGCAACAAAAGCGGCCGTTTTACATCTATCAAAAGCATTGAGAATGGACGTTTTGGGCAAAAACATAAGGGTAATTTCAATCGACCCTGGCATGGTAGAAACTGAGTTCAGTATAGTTAGGTTTGATGGAGACAAAGAAAGAGCAAAGAAGGTTTATGAAAATATAACACCATTAACAGCAGAAGATGTTGCAGAGACCGTGTGGTTTGCGGTTTCAAGACCAAAACACGTTACGATAGAGGACATTGTAATCATGCCTACCCAACAGGCAAGTGCGCTATTGACAGTTAAGAATTACAAAAACCTCTAAGTGCTTAGGTAATTTAGGTGGTCCATAAAATTAGGATATGATGTCAAAATAGAATGAGTCTCAGAAAAGCTTAAATTTACATCTTTTGCCGCTTGTAATGTTAAAAAGCTCATAGCTATTCTATGGTCTTTGTGTGTATCTATAAGCGCAGGATTAATTTTAATATTAGGGTTTCCATAAATATCGAATCCATCTTCATACTCTACAACCTTAACACCCAATCTAGTTAGATTATAACAAATTGACTTTATTCTATCGCTCTCTTTCTTACGTAAATCGTATACATCCCTAATTTTACTAATGCCATCGCAAAATATGGCTAGAATTGATATAATGGGTATCTCGTCTATGAGTCTAGGCACTAGACTACCGTTAATCTCAAAAGGCCTTAAACCATATGAAGATACAACCTCTACATCACCTATTCTTTCATAATTTTCTATTCTTTCATTTAGAATTTCATATTTAACATTTGCCATATCAAACACATCAAGTATGCCACTACGAGTTGCATTTAAAAGTACGTCCCTCAAAATGACACTTTTGTCTTTGCTTAAAGCGGCATGAACCATAAAATATGCTGCAGATGATATATCAGCAGGAACATTTATTTCAAAATCACCTATCAAATCCCTATTATTTCCGAGTTTAACAGATTTATCCCCAATTTCTACATCAACACCGAACGCCCTTAACATATTTTCTGTATGGTCCCTACTCTTTGCTGGCTCAGACACTAAAACATCATCAGTTGTATACAAACCAGCCAACAGGATAGCAGATTTAACTTGAGCCGACGCTATTTTTCCTTCATAAGATATGCCTTTAATATCACCGCCCTTTATGGCAAGTGGGGCATATCCACCAAACCTATACAGAAAGCTAATGCCCATTCTACTCAAAGGCTCAATAATCCTCATCATAGGCCTTCTGTTAAGTGAATTATCTCCTGTCAAAACTACAAATATACCTTCACCACCTATTAATCCGCTCAACAATCTCATGGACGTGCCTGAATTACCCAAATCTATAACATCATTAGGCTCTTTCAAAGACTTTTTACCTTTTCCATCCACAATCAGAAAACCACTTTGACTTTCCACATCAGCACCCATACTCTCAATTGCTTTAAGAGTTTTCACTGTATCACCTGAGTATAAAGGATAATTTATCTTTACACTTCCTTTAGCAATTGAAGAGAGCATTATAGTCCTATGGGTTATAGATTTATCACTCGCAACCCTCAAATATTTTACTTTAGCCATAAATCCACCCCGTCTACAATTAATTTATCTAATTTGTCATAATAAACAAATGACTTTCCAATAAATTTTGAATTTGAGCTATATCCATGAAACGACTTATTACTCGATAAAACCTGTTTTACATTATCCCAAAATACAACACTACCGTAAATTTTTACATCCTTCCTTTCAAAGAACACATTTCCTAATGCTTGAACGTTGTGATTTGGATAAACATAAGCTTTATCTGAACTAATATAAGACACGGGCATGTTGGGTTCATAAATCCACAGCTCATCATCTTTCAAAAAAATTACTCCGCTGTCCTGTTTTATCATGTGAGCAGCTTTTATTCTGTATTTCTTATTCTTCGAAAATACCCAAATATCTAAGGAGTTAGCCTTCTCTTTAACTGAAAAATGCACATGGGATATAGAAGTGCTTTCTTTTTCAATAAAACCAAAAAAAATAATTGCAAATATACCAATCAGTAAAAAGAATGAAAATAAACCAAAGACCTGCGTAGTGCGCTTAAAGTTTATCATATTTATCCAAAAGGAGGTATTTTTCTAAAATTTTATTCCACTGGTTTTGGCGCTTTAAAATCTCTTCAACTATATTCCTGACAGCACCTCGACCACCAAAATATGGGGAAACAAAATCGGCAACTTTTTTGACCTCCTTATGTGCATCTTTAGGACATGCAGAAAAACCAGCAAGTATCATAGCTGGGATATCTATCAAATCATCACCTATATAGGCAATATTTTCATTTGATAGACCATATTTTTTTTTAAGTGTATTAAAAGCTTCAATTTTAACATGTTGATTTTGGTATAAATCATCCACTCCCAACTGTTCAGCCCTAATTTCTGTAACCTTAGAATATCTGCCAGAAATAAGAGCTATTTTAAATCCCAGATCCTTAGCTATGTGAAATATATGGCCATCTTTAACATCAAAAAACTTATACTCAACACCATCATCGTCTAATACAATTCTTCCGTCTGTTAAGACACCGTCAACATCCATAACTATAAGTTTAATATCCATTATAAAACACCTGCTCTTAGTATATCATGCAAGTGAATCACACCTACTATCTCACCCCCGTCATTTAAAACCACAAGGCTTGTTATTGAATACTTTTCCATTATTGCCGCTGCTTTAGCTGCTAGTGAGAGTTTATCAATAGTCTTTGGATTTTTAGTCATTATATCTTTTGCCCTAATATCGAATAACTTAGACGAGAATTTCTCTATAGCTCTTCTAAGGTCACCGTCTGTAATAATACCAGTCAATAAGCCGCTTTTATCTATAACCGTTGTCATTCCCAAACGTTTTGACGATATCTCATAAACAAGTGTATTAAACTTATCATCTTCCTTTACTTTGGGTATCTCGTCTCCTGAATGCATCAAATCGTCAACCCTTACCAACAATTTTTTTCCTATAGAACCTCCGGGGTGCAAAAAGGCAAAATCTTCCTCTTTAAAATTTCTTTTGACTATTAAACCAGCAGCAAGTGCATCCCCTATCACAAGAGCCACGGTGGTTGAGCTTGTAGGAACAAGCTTAACAGCCGTAGCTTCTTTATCAACTGAAGCATTCAAAACTACATCGCTTCTCTTTGCAAGCTCCGAGTTAACATCACCTACTATAGAAATAATAGGAATACTAAAACGCTTTAAAAGCGGCAGCAAAAACAATAACTCTGGAGTAGAGCCTGAATTAGATAACAAAACTGCAACATCCTCGCTTCTAACCATGCCGAGGTCACCGTGAGCAGCCTCAGCTGGATGTACAAACATAGACGCTATACCAATACTCGAGAAAGTGGAAGATATCTTTTTCCCAACAAGCCCCGATTTCCCCATACCTGAAAATATGACCCTGCCCTTGCAATTGTCTATAAGTTCAACCGCTGCTAAAAATTCATCTCCTACTCTTTCCTCTAGGGCCTTTACGCAATTAGCTTCTATTCTTATGGCGTTTTTTACTGCCTCTAAAATCTTATTCATTGTTTTTATTCTTTTTAACTACATCAATCAGTTCTCTTCTCAAATTATCGTCAAACGGTTTCATCTTAACAGCTTGGGCTAGATAATCTATCGCTTTCGAATAATCTCCCATCCTTTCATAAACCTTTCCCAGTAGTTTATTCGTATTTATCCCTCTTGTATTATCAGGCTCAATCTTAGAAAGATACAAATCACCTTCCAAATTTGTTGCCTTAACATTGTAAAGCGACAAAACGTCATACAAGTAATCCTGATCAGAGGCATTACCAAATGGGGCATTTGCGTAATTTTCGAATATATCCATTATAGCGTTTTGTTGCTCTCTATTGGCAAAAACAAATACACTGAACATATTTTTAGCCTCAGATAGACCGTCCTCTATAGCGTCTATACACATCAAGCCGAACTTCGCCACTTTGTTGTCTAGTTCATGCGACAACACCAACGAGAAAAAAATTTTAGCCCTTTCAAATCTACTCTTTAGAAAACTTTCAATGCCGTATTGAAGAAGCTCCTCTGTCTTCTTTTTTATCTCCATATTTCAAACTCCTTTTCTTTTGGTTCAAAATCAATATCAAAGACCTCAACATTCTTTACAACACTCGCTGCTGGACCCTTTTTAGCGGCATTTATCATAACATTAATTATTTTTTCGTCAGCACAAACAACCATTTCAACAGAACCATCAGGCATATTTCTCACATACCCTTCAACACTCAGCATTCCTGCCAGTCTTTTTGCCCAAGCTCTGTATCCAACACCCTGAACAACACCTGTTACCCTTAATCTTTTGCACGGCATAGCTCCCCTCCGTTCACAACAAAGTCTGGGCACTCTCCTCTTTTAACCTTTAAAACGTTCATACATGCAATTTCAGCCATTTTCATCCTTGTTTTATGAGTGGCAGACCCTATGTGAGGCAACATAACACAGTTATCAAGTTCTAATAATCTCCTGTCAAAATTAGGCTCATTTTCATAAACATCAAGTCCCACAACAAAATCTTTAGATGACTGTGCCTTTTCAATCAAAGAGTTTGTATCAACAATTTCTCCCCTGCCTATGTTAACAAAAATAGCATCATCTTTCATTAAAGAAAATTCATTTTTACCCAACATATATTTGCTATCCTCATTTAAGGGCGCACAGACAATAACAACATCGCTTTCTTTAAGTAGATATTCAAGTTCAACTCTTCTTGCTCCAACCAGTTTCTCCCTATCTGACTTTGTTCTATTATAGTACACAACATTCATATCAAATCCAAAGTGAGCCATACGAGCAACAGCAGCTCCAATCCTACCCATACCTACTATTCCAAGCGTAGAGCCATACAGTTCTTTACCCAAAAACAACACTGGATTAACGCCTTTAAATTCTCCATTTCTTGTAAACCTATCGGCTTGTGGTATACGCCTTGCACAAGCTAAAATTAAGCTAAAACCCAATTCAGCCGTTGCCTGAGTTAATACATCTGGAGTATTTGTAAAGAACACTCTTTTTTCTGTGGCTGAGCTTATATCAACATTGTTTATACCAACACCGTAATTAGCAATTATTCTTAGGTTTTTTGCATCTTCAAGAATCTCTCCATCAATTTTATCCGATACCATACTAACTATACCAAAGACATCCTTGGACAACTCTGCAAGTTCACTCTTTGTAAGATTTCTATCCTCTTTATTAACAATAACATCAAACTCATCTTTTAAAATCTCAATACCATTTTCGGGTATTACTCTTGTAATCAAAACCTTATCCATTTTTCAAACCTCCATATTTACGTTAAAGCCAACCATTTCATCAGGTAGTCTACAAAGCCTATCGAGTAAACTGCACAAAACATCGTAATCCTGATACACACATTCCCTAGTTTTTCTATTGCATATTTCAACCAACCATTTATCTTCTCTATTAATTAAATTCACCGAAAATCTATTCTCATCAAGGCCAAAGTGCTCTAAGAAATTCTTCTTAAAACCTTCTTTAGGTGGATTATTTTTCTCTTGTCTTTTATATTCTCTTCTTCTTTCCCTCTTTTCCTTTTTAAACTGCCTTATAGGTTCAATATTTTTAGGTTCAAAAACCCTATAAACAGAGAGTTTGTCACCGTCATCCATTCTATCTCTTTTTTACATTATTAGAAAAATACCTTAAAAATTTGCCAATATATTTTGAAATCTCCTTCCTTTCAACTATTACGTCTATAAATCCTTTTTCAAGCAAAAATTCAGACCTTTGAAATCCCTCAGGCAAACCTTTACCAATCGTCTGTTCTATAACCCTCGGGCCTGCAAAACCTATTAATGCTTTGGGTTCAGCTAATATAACATCACCTAACATCGCAAAACTCGCCGCTACACCTCCTGTTGTCGGGTCTGTTAAAACAGATATGTATGGCAATTTCTGTTTACCCAACAAACTCAAAGCAGCAGATACCCTCTCCATTTGCATAAGAGACAAAATGCCTTCTTGCATTCTTGCCCCTCCAGATGCCGCTATCATAACGTATCCCAACCTAAGCCTCATAGCTTTTTCTACAGCTCTGACAATCTTCTCTCCCGTTGCATAACCCATAGAACCACCTAAAAAAGAAAAATCCATCACGCTTAAAACACAGGGCTCACCATCTATTGTGCACGTGCCATTTACAACTGCTTCTTTAGAAGCAGTCTTTTCCATTGCCTCTTTTAATCTATTTTTATAAGGCTTCAAATCAACAAATTTCAACGGGTCTTTAGTAGTTATTCTAGCATCAAGTTCTTTAAAAGTGTCCTCATCAACGGTTATTTTTATTCTATTATAGGCTGAAACCCTAAAGTAGTTACCGCAGTTAGGACATATCCAAAAATTCTGCTGAAGTTCTTCAACGTAAAATGTTTCATTGCACTTTTTGCATTGCATCCACTTATTTTCCTTCTTCTTCTTTCTCTTAAAAAAAATCATTTTACTCCTCTTCTGAGTAAACTAACTTTCCTTTGTAAAATGTTTTAACAACCTTACCTTTTAATTTCTTCCCGTGAAACGGTGTATTTTTACCCTTAGAAACAAAAGAAAGCCTATCCACAACCCATTCAGTTTTTTTATCTATCAAAACAATATTAGCCCATCTTCCTTCCTCTAATGTCCCAGCATCAAGGTTGAATATTTTAGCTGGGCGCTCAGTCATCATTGCAACGGCGTCTGCCAAACTCACTATACCAGCCTCTACAAGATAGGTATTTACAACCGCGAAAGCTGTTTCAAAGCCGCTTATACCAAAAGATGCCTTCTGCATAGTGCACCTTTTTGATTCTTCATCATGAGGTGCATGGTCTGTAGCAATAGCGTCCACCAGTCCACTGGAAAAAGCGGAATGTATGGTTTTGACATCTTCTTCAGACCTCAATGGAGGGTTTACTTTGGCAAAAGTGTTATAGCCTTCTATCTCATTTTCCGTCAGTGAAAGATGGTGAGGAGTAACTTCAAATGTAACGTGAACATTATCCATTTTGGCTTTTTTCAATACTTCAATAGACTCCTTGGTACTAACATGGCAGATATGCAAACGGGAGTTGGTACTTTTCACTATTTCTATATCCCTTGCAATAATACTTGACTCAGATACATTGGGGATGCCTTTTAACCCAAGCTCAAAGGCAATCTTACTATCATTTACCACTCCGTCCCCACTAATATTTAAATCCTCTTCGTGCAAACTTAAAGGCACGTTTAAATTTTCAGCATATATAAGCGCCTTTCTTAAAATCTCAGCGTTCATAACAGGCCTTCCATCATCAGAAAAAGCCACACAACCAGCTTCTTTTAAAGTCATCATGTCGGATAACTCTTCGCCTTTTTCACCCTTCGTTATTGAGCCGATTGGATAAAGCCCACATATACCCAATTCTTCAGATTTTCTTTTTACATATTCCACGGTCAAAATATTATCTATCACTGGATTTGTATTGGGCATGCAACATATAGACGTGAACCCACCCTTTACAGCAGACCTTAAACCAGATTCTATTGTTTCTTTATACGTAAAGCCCGGATCTCTCAAATGTGCATGTATGTCAACAAAACCGGGAGCAGCAATTAGTCCACTTACATCTATTTCTTCATCTATGCCAACCCCTATCACTTCACCCACTGATTCAATGAGACCATCAACAATAGATATATCTGCAAACCCCTCGAAATCATTTGAAGGGGAGATAACGTAAGCATTCCTTATTACTGTTCTCATTATTCCCCCAGTTTTTGTACCAGTATCTCATTTACAAGTTTAGGGTTAGCCTTACCCTTTGTAGCCTTCATAACCTGCCCAACGAAGAACCCAATAGTGTTCTTCTTTCCGGATTTATACTGTTCAACAGCTTTTGGGTTATTTTTAACAACATCTTCCACTATTCCCTCTAAGGCTGACCTATCTGTTATCTGCACAAGTCCCTTATCGTTAACTATATCCTTTGGATTTTTCCCAGTTTTGTACATATCCTTGAATACACTTTTCGCTATTTTTCCATTTATAGTTCCACCGTCCACAAGTTCTACAAGTTCCACAATCTGAGACGGTTTTACAACAGTGTTTTTTATCTCTTTATTTTCCTTGTTGAGATAGCCCAACAATTCGGAAAGTATCCAGTTTGCTATAGCCTGTGGATTTTTGTAGCCCTTAGCTGCCTCTTCAAAATAATCCGCTAACTCTTTTTCATCTGTTAGAATCCGTGCGTCTTCTTCCTTTATTCCATATTCCGAAACAAATCTTTCAAGCTTTTTGCGTGGGAGCTCCGGTATCTCATCCCTTAACTTCCCTATCCAGCTATCATCAATCATCAAAGGAACAAGATCAGGCTCTGGGAAATACCTATACTCAAAAGACTCCTCTTTCGACCTCATGGGTTTTGTAATTCCCTGTTTTTCATCCCATAGCCTTGTTTGTTGTTCTATCCTTCCACCATCTTCTAAAACTTCAATTTGCCTTTCGATTTCGTACTCTAAAGCCTTTTCGACATGTTTAAAAGAGTTCATATTCTTAAGCTCTGTTTTTGTGCCTAATTTTGTTTCTCCCCTAGGTCTAACAGAAACATTAGCATCGCATCTAAGGGAGCCTTCTTCCATATTGCCATCACAAATACACAAGTAACGAACTATCTTTCTTAAAGACCTTAAATACTCACCAGCTTCTTGAGGTGTATGCATTACCGGTCTTGAAACTATCTCAAGCAAAGGCACTCCAGCTCTATTGTAATCAACATAGCTCCCATCTGGTCTATGCACAGTCTTTCCAGCATCCTCTTCCATATGTATTCGCTCAAGTGCTACCCTTTTATATTCACCGTTTATATAAATCTCAACTCCACCATTCTCAAGTATCGGCAATTCAAATTGAGAAATCTGATAACCTTTTGGCAAATCCGGATAAAAGTAATTCTTCCTTGCAAACCTTGAAAACTTGTTTATATCACAACCCAAAGCAAGCCCCAATTTTATTGCGTATTCCACAACCTTTTTGTTCAAAACGGGTAAAACCCCGGGCATACCCATACACACAGGACAAACATGCGTATTTGGTGGAGCACCAAAATCTGTAGAACAACCACAAAAAATCTTCGTTTTAGTCAAAAGCTGTATATGAACCTCCAAGCCTATAACAGCCTCATACTCCATCCTATCCTCCAATCTTAGGATTCATTATATAAAAATCTTCAATTTCATCCCAATCAACAAAAACTTTTCCCTTATCTATTTTTATCCTGTCTTCTGTTAGCAACTTAACAGCAAGCGGATAGATTTTATGCTCAGTAATTAAAATCCTTTTACTTAAGCTCTCCTCATCATCAGAGCTATAAACAGGCACTACAGCTTGAACTACTATAGGTCCGTCATCTAAGTTTTCTGTAACAAAATGAACTGTAGCACCAGAAAACCTTACCCCTTTTCCAATTGCTTGCCTCTGGGCATTTAGCCCTTTAAAAGATGGCAAAAGTGCTGGATGTATATTCAAAATCCTATCCTTAAAACTCCTAACAAAGTAAGAAGACAAAATTCTCATATACCCTGCAAGCAACACATAATCCGCAGCATACCTCTTAATAACTTCGACAACTTCTCTGTCATACTCTTCTCTGTCTTTACCTTTAGAATCAATAAAAACAGCGTTCAACCCATTTTCCCGAGCCACACTAAGCCCACGAGCATCACTTTTGTTGCTAATAACTACAACAATTTCTCCGTTTTTAATATATCCACTTTTAATAGCATTTAAAATGGTTTCAAAGTTTGACCCACGTCCAGAGAGCAAAACAGCTAATTTATACAATTTTAACCTCTCCGATACCTTTTGTTAAAAAGCCTATCTCATAACTCTTTATGCCGCTACGCTTTGAGGCCTCAATTATTTTTTCTTTATCGCTATTTTCACAAATCGCAATCATGCCTATTCCCATATTAAACGTTCGAAACATTTCATTTTCTTCAATATCACCCATATCTTGAACTGCTTTGAATATATCTACCTCTGGCAATTTATCCTTCTCTAAAATAGCATTAACTCCACTGTTTAAGACACGAGGAATGTTATCATAAAAACCACCGCCCGTTATATGTATAAGTGCTTTGACATAAGGTTTTATACTTTTAAATAGCTTAACATAAATGGTAGTAGGCCTAAGCAAAATCTCGGCCAATGGCTTTCCACAAAATTCACTGGATAAATCTAAATGGTGAATATCAAAAAGTATCCTTCTCAAAAGAGAATAACCGTTGGAATGAAAACCACTCGATTCAAATCCAATCAAAACCATCCCTTCTTTTAAGGGCTTTGGCAAAATATCCTCTTTCTTTCCTATCCCTACACAGAAACCCGCAAGGTCATATTCGCCATTTTTATAAATATCGGGCATTTGTGCTGTCTCACCACCTACCAAAGAACATTCTGAAAGTTCAAGCCCATCAACAACACCTTTGACTATATCTTCTAACGCCCTATCCTCTAAATCGCTATAAGACACATAATCCAAGAAAAAATAAGGATTCGTTCCCGTTGTTATGATGTCGTTAACATTCATTGCAACAAGGTCTATACCCACCGTATCGTGTTTATCAGCCCGTTGGGCAACGAGCAACTTAGTTCCTACACCGTCTGTAGAAGATGATAAAATTAGATTGCAGCCTAGATCGCTTAAACCAATAAGAGCACCGAATCCGCCAATAGAAGATATTGTTCCATTTTTAGGCAAAACTTTAACCAACTCTTTTATTTTCCTAGCAAACCTATTACCTTTATCTATATCTACTCCAGACGATTTATAATCCATTAATTTTTTCTCCTCTTCAATAGTATAGGAACAAGTTTATCGTAGCTTACTACAATTATACCTAAAAGGGGTACAGACAGTATTACACCCCAAATACCAAGCAATTTCCCAAAAAATAATATGGCAAGCAAAACAGCCAACGGGTCAAGCTCTAATTGTTTAGAGTAAATATAAGGTGCTATTATGTTTCCAGATATGAAGTGAATAAACAAAAGAACTCCTAAAATTTCCATGCCCATAAGCAAGCTATGATGAACAACAAATGCTACAATTAAAGGGGGAACAAAACTCAAAATTGCACCAATATACGGAACTATATACATAACACCACAGAAAACACCAAAAAGCAAAGCGTAA
>WFYS01000105.1 GCA_015490005.1 Desulfurellaceae bacterium
CATCTTCAACCCACATATGAAGACCAGATATCTTTTTGGAAACAGGCTTTGAGAAAAAGTTTATAGTTGTCATACCCCTCGAGCCAGGGCCATGGTAGGTTGTAAAATCAGCTGCATTAGAATATGCAAATATAACTTTCATGTTTTTATTCAATATTGATTTAACATGCTTTTCTTTCACCTTTAAAGGCCTAACAAACTCTATATCTACCCCCTTTGCTGTCACGCTACCTGCATATTTTTGAACAACACTCTTTTCACCCATACTGCTTAAAGGAATATGAGAGTAAGGTGTATTTCCCCACTCTTCACTTAAATAAGCCTTACCATTTTTAATGTAAGCTATGTAAATATCAGCATCTTGCATTGCTTTTTTTGCACCAAGCCCAACAGCTACCCATCCTTTCTTAGGAGAATGCATGCCAAAATAAATTTTGCCGTTCTGAATTCTCCAATACAGGCTGTATTTGGTTTTTCTATCAAAAAAATGATTTGTATATTCTCCTGGATTAATCTTCCCATCCACAGTTACTTTCAAGAGAAGCTTAGCTGCTCCTTTTGAAGCATTTTCATGAAACATATCAATAGCAACTATAAGAAGCAACAAAATCCCGGAAGCCAAAAACCAAAAACCTATTTTATAAGCGCTTTTCATAAACACCTCCTATTTATGCGTTTTCAATTCATCCATGAAGTTAGTTTCATTATTTACATACTTAACGTCTTCTATAATATTTCTACTTCTCTGTTTGGCCGTAGCATGCGAATATATCCCAATTTTATTTTCTACAAATTTAACATTATTAACATAATTTTTAGTACCTTTTTTAGCTGGAGACAGGTTAAATACCAAGCCCTTTTTACACCTTTCTATTTTTCCTCTTTCTATCTGGGTATCACTAGCTTCAACTAGCACTATACCTCTGTATTTACCCTTATCTTCAATGAAGAATTTGCTAATTTGTGTATTTTCAGATGAATTTACAAGTATTCCTACATTATTATCTAAAGAACTAAAATTTATAATCTTATTATTATCTGAATTTTGTATCATAATGCCTATATGAGAATTTTCAATTCTATTTGAATCAAATATAACATTATTAGAAAAAATAGACACAACGTCCCTGGAGTTATGGATATAATTTCCAACAACCTTACTATTGCTGCTCCACCATAATCTAACAGCATCACCCTTTACACCTTCGCTGTATGGTTTGGATGCAATCTCATTTCCTTTAATAAGAACACCCCTTGCATTTTTTGCAACTATACCGTAAAGACAGTTTTCTATTTTATTATTAAGTATTTTTACATCTTTTGCACCAACGAGTTTAATACCTGAATCCATCCTCCAACCACTCGAACCCGAATTAATCAATACACAATTTTTAACAGTTACATTACTCGCCGTTTTTATAGTAATAACATCACCTTTACCCATAGCATCTATTGTTGCGCCTCTACATTCTAATGTGACGCTCTTATTTATAACAACGCTACCTTTATATGTTTCTTTACTTAATTTAACCACAGAATTACTTTTTGCATTGTTAATTAATTGTTGTAATGACATAGAGTAAGAAGTTGAAAAAAAGGCAAATATAAATAGTATTAACATACCGGGATATCTACTCATATTCGTTGTTCTCCCTTTAAACAGTTATTAAATGAAATCGTTATTTTTAAAATAAACTAAGCCAACATAACCAATAAATAACCCTGTAAGGATAGGGTATATATATGCAACTAAAAGCAACCCATTGCTCCCTATTTTACTAAGCAATGTCCATGCAATGGGACCAATAACCGCAAGTTTTACATCGAATAGACTAAACGCAGCGATTCTAAATAACTCCAGAGGATTTGCCAAAGCTGTAGCCAAAACCAAATTCAAACTAATACCAAATTTCAACAATAATCCCAAAATGCCTACATCAAGCAAAATAACAAAGAAAAACCAAACAAAAAAAGCGGTAAATATAGCAGTATCCTGCCTTTGAGACAGAGAAGATATAAAATATGAAATACCCAAAAAACACAAACTCAGAGCAGCAACAAGACCTGAGTATATAAAATAAACATTCCAAGGAACTGAAAAGTGCTTAAACAGACCCCAAATTATACTAAAAAACAGAGCAACGTAAATTGGAATAATAGTTACCATGAATCTCCCTATAAATTTCCCCCAATAATATTGAGTTATAGAAACAGGAAAAGATACTAAATATTCAAGTATAAACAACTCTCTTTCCATAACAACAGACCTTGAAGCACTAATAAGAATAAATAAAGGCAAAATAACAATAGTTATTTCTATATAGCCAATCAAAACCCTCGTCAAACCAGTAAAACCTAACACCTGAGACGCAGTTATACCTGACCACAAAAATCCAGCCATCAAACCGAAAAAAATTACAAAATATATATAAAACCACTTCCCCCTGAAGGCGTCTTTCATTTCAAATACAATCATATTAAAGAGATTTCTCAACTTGCAGCCCCTCCAATAATCTAGAAATAAATCAATCCCCACAATTTTAAAATTTATTTACTTAAGCACACACATTTTCCTAAGTTTCATCTTGAACATTTTTGGCATCTTTTTCATCATCATTTTTTCTTTCTTGATGCCCTTTTCAAGCAAAAGCTTTTTGGCTTCGTTCCAACTCATACACTTTTTATCTGTCTCACCTTCTTTAAAAGCTCCAAAACCAAAGTGCATAGGTGTTATCATTCCATCAACCCAACAGGCATTCTTAGCGTTCAACCACTTACCCGTTTTTGCATCAGTCACCCAAACTAAAGCTTTACTCTTCCAACCGAAATGACAATCATGATAAAGCCACATAACTGCGCATCCGATATCATCAAACTTATAAACCTTACCCGTTTTAGGATTACCTACCTCTGCTGAAAAGTATGGGCTCTTAATTATCATCATACACCTTTGACACTTATCATGCCCAAACTTTATCGGCTGAGGTTTGAAACTAAGCTTTGCCTGACTGGAAAAAGAAAGCATAAGTGAAACAAAAAACACCAAAACCCCATAAGCAGTAACCTCTAAGGCTTTCACACTAAACCTCCTCAATAGATTTATTTATCTATATATATATTCGTCTTTAATAATATAACCATTATCCATCTCAATTACCCTTGAAGCTTTTATGCTCCCTTTCTCTTCTCTATGAGAAGTATAAAGCAGCGTTAAATCATCAGGCATACTATTTACAACCTCTGAGATTATCTCCCTACTATTAGGGTCAATATAAGCCAATGGTTCATCCAATATAAGAACTTCAGGTTCTCTTCCCAAAGCAATAGCCATTAGAACCTTTTTTTGCATTCCACCAGAAAGTTTCTTAAAATGGCGTTTAATACCTTCTTTTTCAAACTGCAATCTATCCAACACGCTATAGATAACATCTTTCTCCTCAAAATTATCATCAACTTTACAAACAAACCCTACTAGCTGCTCAACAGTCATCAGTATAGGTGGAGGAATTTGGGGAACATAGCCTATTATTCTAGCTAACTCTGCCTTACTCTTTCTTGTG
Organism: Desulfurellaceae bacterium; assembly: GCA_015490005.1. GTDB lineage: Bacteria > Campylobacterota_A > Desulfurellia > Desulfurellales > Hippeaceae > Hippea. The sequence continues at coordinate 3,561 of WFYS01000105.1, forward strand.
TGCATATTCTTTACTGAAACCCTACCATCGTAAACATAAGAGCCTATTATACACCTTAGCAATGTAGTTTTGCCGCTTCCATTACCTCCAACAATCATAACCCTTTCGCCTTTTTCTATTGTTAAATCTATCTCCTGAAGCACTATACCTTTACCAAAGTCTTTTTTTAATCCTTTAACTTCAATCAAATCATGGTCCTCCTAAAGTATCTTGTCCAAATACCTAAGGTCAAATTCTAAAGCGTCGTATGCACAAACATCTATACATCTTCCGCAATTAATACAAGCTAATCCATCAACAAAAGCTGTTTTATCTTCTGTTCTTTTGGATTTTTTTAGAGCATCTGTCAAAATGGTTGGCTCTAAACATACTTTATAACAATTGCCGCAATGAGTACAATTATTTAGGTCAAATTTAACTTTAAGCAACCCAATTTTCCCAACTAAACCATAGGTAGTACCCGTTGGACAAACATATCTACACCAAAAACGCCTAGCATAAAACACTTCAACCACAAGCAGCAGCAAAACCCACAGCAACATTACTGTTGGACCGTATATAAACGCCCTGTTAACTATATCGACAGGATTAAAACTCTCAAAAAATATTGAACCTGTTATAAGTGGAATCAATATAAATATAGCCCAAAAAACATACCTAATTTTTGGGTCAAAATCTCTTCTCTTCTTTATCACTCCATTTTTCCTTAAATATTCATGAATAATTTCCCCTATCTCTGCCAAAAGGTTATAAGGACAAACCCATCCGCAAAACGCTCTGCCTCCTACAACAAAATAAATAGTCAATATTGTCAAGAACCCAATAACTGCATTCAAAGTTAACATTTTATGTGCAGCTACATACTCAAGCCCTGTATACAAATCTATAAGGAAGAAACTCATTAATCTAGAACCATTTAAGCTACCAGCAAGAAAATCTAAAGCCCATTTGAAGGACAGAGAAAATGTAACTGTAATTAAAATTATCGTGAGCCATCTAATACATCTGTAAGAAATTCTACCTGGTCTAATCTTTCTGGTGTTAATAAAAAGTTCGTAAAAGTTTCCTCTCTTTGGTTTCACTTTATTAGCCATTCTTTTCACCCCACTTCATTCCTGGAATAATCACAATAGCCGGTGGATCAACAGGACAGACCATTTCGCAAACTCCACAGCCAGTACATCCTTGTTGCACTGCTGGTATCTGGTAGGTCTTGCCTGTTTTCTTATCTTTCTTCTCAACAATATTAATAGCCCCTGGACCAATGGGGCACTTATCTGCACATAAAGTGCAAACATCTTTTATGTATGAATCAGGGTTGACTTTCCATTTATACTTCCACTCATCCCATCTATGCTTAGATTTATGTTTCAGTTTCTCTCCCTTTACAGATAGGCATCTGTTTGGGTCTAGTACCGCAAGACCCATTCTTACACTCTCAGCATTCTCAGCAAGTTCATGCACTAAAGCATAAGTTGGGCAAACAAGAACGCACTGTATTCCTTTGCATGAGAAATCACATGCATTGGTGTAAGCGTCAATGTATGGAGTTTGATAAGCAAGTCCTTCGTCTATATCAGCAAGTTTAATACAATTCACAGGGCAAATTTGCACACAAAGTCCACATTTAATACACGCGCCCAAAAAATCTTTTTCCTTGATAGCACCTGGAGGTCTTAACAATTTTCTTTCTGAGGGTGTCAAAAGTGGGGTAACCCCGACCCCCACAGCTGTACCGGCAACAGTTAAACCAAGATATTTAACAAAGATGCGTCTATCCATTTCTACCATCTCCTTTTGGCATGAAATTTTTTAAATAGAGCTTCATAAGAGGCTTTTTATCCTCAAGCAAAACTGAAGGCTTAGAAAAAGGCACGAGCTCCTTAATAAATTTAATCAAGCTAAATATAGGAGAACCTGTAAAAAGCCTTAAGGATGGTGTGCTATTGGATGTTACTCCTGAATACTTTAACTCGAAATAAGGCAAATCTCCAATTCCGTCATGGTTCAAATCGTATCCAATATAACGGTCCCAATAGTTTTTTTCCCAATACCCTCTACTTTTGTTAAGCATTCCACCGCTGATTCTAATATCTCTATAGTTGCCAACATAATCGTTATGCATAAACAAATTCTTATTTCTTGTAACATCAGTATTAAAATCCATTGCAATCGTATTAAAATAGAATCTGATATTCTTAAATTTACATGTCATTCCTGGTTCATAAGGAGACTCATCAATAAAAATACCCCTTGTGCAATGTTCAATCGTTATATTTTTTGCAACTAAATTGCTAGCATCCTTCAAACCCAACCCTATAGCTGTTACGCCATTATTATTTGTTATAGTAACATTATCTATCTCAACATCAGTAGTGTACATATCATATATGCCAACCATATTATGGTCTCCTCGATAATTAATAACCCTATCGTAATTTGAATACATAAAGTGTATGCCATACCTAGACTTAGTTGTAGTCTGGTTTTCTATAGTATCATGTTTACAAAACCAAATTATCAAATCTCTTGAATCATGAACAAAATTACCCCTTAATAAATTATAATTGCTCCACCACAGTCTAACAGCATCTCCCCTTAATCCTACCTGCCTATAAGGTTTAGATGAAATATTATTATAAGCTATATAACTGTGATTCATATATTTTGTTTGTATTCCATAAAGACAATTTCTAATTATATTATGTATTATATTAACATAATTGGCTCTCTTAACAGCTATTCCAGCATCCATTTCCCAACCTTGATCTCCAGAATTTTGGATAATTAGGTTTTTAATAGTGACATTATCTGACTTAATTGTAATCACATTACCCTTACCTTCTCCATCTATAATAGCCTGATTTTGACCATCTATCGTTAAAGGTTTATCTACAACTATACTACCGTAGTATATATCTTTTTTTAATTTCAATATTGATCTTGGTTTAGCCTTATCAATCAAATTTTGAAGATAGTTAGCCCTAGAAGTTAAAGGAGCAACGAACACTATAAAAAAAATAAGCCAAATATATATTCTATTTCTTTTGTACATTATTGGAGTTACCTCCGGATGGATAGTTACCGTAGAGAGCCTTTTCAAATTTTTCTTCTTTTATGAAAATATCCTTAACAACCTGTTTCCAAGGTATGCACTTCTTGTATTGTTTAGGTTTTTCTTTATACGCACCAAACCCAAACCCCATAGGAGTTATTTGCCCACTAACCCAACAAGCAGTTTGAGCCTTAATCCAAGCACCATTTTTAGCACTTGTTATCCAAATCACCGCCTTCTTAGCCCATTTAAATTTATGTTCCTTGTATAACCATAGAACTGCGCACCCTATATCGTCAAATTTATAAGCTTTTTTAGTCACAGGATTTATTATCTCAACGGCATGATAAGCGTCCACGATACTCATATCGCAGCGAGCACAAGTATCCTCTCCCCATCTAATGGGAACAGGTTTAAGATTTGTATTTTTTTTAGGTATACCAAATACAGCTACAAAAACTACACCCATAACAACTATAGGTATTATTATTGGCAAAATAAGTTTTAATGTCCTATTACTCATTTTTACCACCAGTTGCTTTATCTTCAAGTTCCATTAAATCATCCTGAGTCTTTTTCCCTGTTACAGCTATTTTATTAAGATAATTCCACTCTTCCTTTAGAAGCTCATAAGCTTCTTTCCACTTTTTTTTTCTAGCAGAAGCCAAAGACTTAAAATGGGCAGTTTTGGCCTTATTTAGATAATTATAAAATTGGTTTACTCTACTTTTTACGGAATCAAATCGTTTGTATTCTGGATGGTTCTTAAACCAATTAAGTATCATTATAGTGGTTGCTGCCATACCCCTGTTAACATAAAGTTGCTGTTTATATTTACTCTTATAATTTGTAATTCCTTTGGCGAAAACCACAGTACAACTACTAAGCACTAACACTACTAACAGAAGCTGCAACATTACTTTTTTCATTTCTTAACAGTCCTTTCTGCTTTAGGTATTTTCTTTTAGACAGATAAGAAAGAGAAATAAACACAAAAGATGTCATTAAAAGAGTAAACCCTATAGCTGGCCTATTATGAGTGGAAAACTGCGCAACTTTTCCAATACCGTAAAGAATTGGGGTAAAAGAATGAACCTTAAAAGATGCCCAAGGATTGAGATTATATCCTAACCAGTGTGTCCAGTAAGAAAAAACAACAAGGAATATAAATGGAGTTGCAAGCGGTAAAATCACCAAATAGCCAAGTAATTTTTTCTTCACAAATATAAAAACGAGCAAACTCAAAAACATGAATAATGCTAGGTACGACCCTACTCTACTCATGACGGGAGAAGCTATGCTCAAAGATTGCATTCCAATATAATGATTAATAGTGTCAATCTCGTGCAAACAGGACATATGTTTACAACCGTTAGCAGGTCCGTTTATATAGATATTTACAAGTAAACCTTCAGGAAATGCAGTCCTAGGATATTGGGGAGCATCCAGAATAATTCTCCACAGAGGTAACCCTTTTGGAACTATAACTTTAGATCCAACAGGAACCATAAATCTAGGGATTTTGTGGCCAATCCTCTCCCATTTTTTAACAAAGCCTTTCAGACCAAAAACAAGTTCAACTCTCGAACCAGCTAATTTATAATAGTAAGCTTTTTTGTTGTATACACGTGGCCAAAGCAAAGCCACAAAAAAAATTAAAGCCCCAATCAAACCATATATTTGGTATCTCTCAAGCCTCACTTTGATGTATCTCCTTTAAAAATTATTTCTTAACCAATCCATCTGCAACAGCCATCAAATATTCATATAACTTCTCAGCATCTTTCTTTGTAACTCCGTTGTTAGGCATATATTGAACATATTGATGAATCAATGCCTTAACATCTGGTTCATTATAATGCTTTTTGGGATTCATTATCCAGCTTATAACCCACTTTTTAGATTTCCCTTTCGCCAAAGCTGCTATAACGGCAACTGCTGGACCAGATGTACTATCCCTGTGCATATACATATGGCAGCCACTACAACCATAGTTGTCAAACACATCTCTGAGCTTTTCAATCTGTTTCTTTGTAATCTTTTGCCCCGTTTTGTCTTTAGCCAAAGCAAAGTTTGTCAACACACTTAAAATAAAAGTCGCCACAGTAAACACCATAATAAACTTTCTCATAACTACACACCTCCAAAGAATTCGGACGGGTTCTCCCGCCCGAAACAAAATTTATTTTTTTGAAGTAATCAAATTTTGTATAACGTGTAGCTTAACCACCGCTTTAACAAGATACTGAAACTCCTGATAAGCCCAAAGATAGGCAGCTTTATATTTTCCGGATTTTGCAAGTTTCTCTGCTTTTGCCCTTACATGATTAGCGTACCTAATCTGATCGTTAGCATCGCTCATGATTTGCACTGCTGTTGCATTTTTCTCATACCCCAGCTTCTTCAATTGTTTCTTTGCTGTTTTAATAGCTTGTCTTATACCATCGTTTGTTTTTATTGTTTTATAATACTGTTTCTTGTAATTAGTAGTAGCATGAACGTTTACCGCATTTACACCCAAGAGTGCCACTATAGCGAACAACATAAACTCTATTCTAAAAAATCTTCTCATAGTCTAACTCCTTTCGTTATTTTTATTCCTCATTATTAAAGAAAGCACCCTCTGGGAACTTAGCATCTTTAGGTAGAACAGCAATATAACCGAACATTTCAAGATGTAGAGCTGAACAGAACTCCTGACAATAGTACGGATAAATACCCTCTTTATCAGCCACAAATTCAACAGTCGCAGTCTTTCCAGGCTCAAGAGATGTTGTAACATTAAAGTAATATACTCCGAAATCGTGTGTTTCATCCTCTGCCCTTTCGAGGTTAGTGATATGAATTGTAACCTTGTCACCAACTTTACAGTATATATGCTCAGGATTGAAGTGGCTCCTAATTGCCGTCATCCATACCTCTACATGATTACCTTTTCTGACAACCTTTTCTCTACCCGGAAGAGTTCTGTATGGGGACCTAGCCATTGTGGCAGGATCTGTTCCAAGTGGATAAACTTTCCAAGCCCTCTTTTCTACAATCTTAGAATCTATAATTTGAGCGTAATGTGGTTCTCCTAATGGGAACGGCATAGCATAAAGCATTCTCATATTCTTACTGAGAGGATTGGAAATATCTATCAGCTCATGGTTTTGTGGATGCAAAGGTCCAATCTCAACAAACCTATCTATTGCAAGTTTGTTTAGAGAAATTAAGTAGTTTCCTCTTGGGTTAACCGTATCACCATGAACTGCTGCCAAGTGTCCAACGTTATAGTGGATTGGGATTCTATCAAGAACTTTTAATTTAATGTAATCATACTTAACAACAGCTGAGTCAACAAATAATGAGTTGTAAGCAATATGACTATCAGCAACGTCAAACTGGTTATGAAGAGGCCCAAGTCCCGTTTGAACCATACCATGTAGTGTTTTTCTCATGGATAATATAGGAATGCCATATGGGTCTCTTCCATCATAAATTTTATTCTCAATTAAATGCATAATTTTCTTAAAATCGTAAACAGATACATGTGTATCAAGTTTACCAGATGCAAGAATATACCTACCATCTGGGCTCACCGTAATTCCGTGAGGGCTCTTCATAACAGGAATTAGGTAAACAAGACCATTTTCAATAGCCACTTTCATAGGAATCACCTTATGGCCATTGATAAGCTTATAATTACCCTTCTTAACAACTTCTTCTGCTTTTTTCCAATTTGTCATATGGATAAAATCTGTATCATTTGCAGAACAACCTGCCTCAAAAGGTGGGTTACCTCTCTCAATACCTCCAACGTATCTCTCTGTGTTAAAAGAGTTAGAGAAACCCCATTCGTGACTCATTCTTTTACCGCAGTCATTAATGTCTTGCATGTAAGGCGGAAGCTCGATTGTAAATGAATTTTCCATGTCGATTCTGCCTTTTTTTCTGTCAAACTTCCAATATGTATGGCCACCTCTATAAATAGTATCGTAAACTTTCTGGTTCATAGGGTCATGATACTTATTATCATAAGGAGCCGCATATTGGCAGGCTGTAAACACATATTCTGTATTTTCAGTTACGCTTGTACCACCATGAGTAGATTTTAATACAGGGTTTTTAACAATCTGTTTCGTTTGCCAATCTCTTGTGTCTATAACAGCCACTCTTCCCTGGCTTTTATCGTTTATAAATGCATATTCACCATCATAATCTCCGTTAGTCTCAGAAAAACCAGGGTGGTGCGTATCACCAGTATGAACAACCCTTCCTTCTACAGATCCACCCTTCATAATTTCTTGAGATTCTTTATCATAACCCCATCCTTGCCATGTCTCAGGGGCAAAAACTGCTATGGTTTTTATAAGTCTCATGGATGGAACACCATAAAGGAACAAATGGCCACTTTGACCACCAGAGGACAAACATACGTATGGATCATGAACACCTTCAGGAACGTATGTCTTAGCAGCAGATAAAACATCATCCGGAGACAAACCTCTTTCTTTCATTACTTTTGCAAGTTCTCCAGATATGCTTGCAGCATCAGCTTTTGGCGTCTTCGTGGCAGCTAAACCAGCACCAATAACTGCAGCACCAACTCCACCAACGGCTGCCGACTTTAAAATCTTTCTCCTGGAGACGCCACCTTTTTTCTTGTCCTTACCCATAAACACCTCCAAATAACATTAAAAAATTTTTAGGCATTAAACAAAATTCAACCCCATTACATAGGTTTAATATTTTAGTAATTTTATAGAAATTATCAAGCAAAATTATCAAGTAATCAGTTTTTTTATTGTCAAAAAATCCAACCATAATTCCCATTCTAAATTCATTGTAAACAAAAGGTTTTTTTAAATTCCTTGACTTAAATCAATTTTAAAAAATCAGGAGAGAAAATTGTGGGGATTTTCTCTCCTAAAGGGGCTACAAAAAGGCTCAAATACGAAAAAACTCGGGTAAGGACAGTCCAAGTTTATATTTTTTATATAAACCAAATCTAAACACAAACTCCACTAAAATCAATTTGTATCCTGACTTTAGAATATTTATTATCTATATTAAACTTTAATGAGTACTCCTTACAAACCTTGTCAACAATATACAACCCAAGTCCCAAACCACCGCTTCTTCTATCCTCTCTCATAAATTTCTTAACAATACTATAACTATCTTTAATTTTTCCTTCGTTTTCTACAACCAACTTCTCTTTTCTATCAACATTTAATTTCACAGAAATGCACGAACCTGTTGGGGAATACTTTATAGCATTGGAAAGTAAATTATCTAGGATTCTCAAAACATCCTCTTTATCCATCTTAATCACTAATTTTTTTAGATTCATTTTGATTTTTAAGCTTTTACTTTCCGCAAACAAAGAAAAAATATTCATTCTATCTTCTATAATGCTTTTCAAATCTATATTTTCTAAAATCTTTTTCCTATTTTTATTAAACTTTACATAAACTAAATCTTTAAACAATTTACTCAATCTCAATGAAGCCAATTTTATCCTCTCCGACTCCTTGGTTTTTATATTCTTCATTTCAAGAATTTCTATATTGTTAAGTATTATACTTAAAGGGGTATTCATCTCATGAGTAACATCATCAAGAAAATCCTCCATGCTTTTTATTGCATCTCTCATAGGTTTTAGAAAAATTTTTCCTAGAAAAAAAGCACTCAAAGATATGAAAAAAACTGAAAAAAGAGTAAAAAACATTAGTTCCTTTTCAAGCTTCTTTAAAGCTTCTTTATTAATATATTTAGAGCACAAAACATATATCTTTCCCCAGTTTTTTGGCATAATAAGAAGAAAATAAACTTTACCGTTCTGGACCCAAGATTCGTTATTAAAATAAATCCTTTGTGGTTTAAAATCACCATAGACGTAATGGTCGTTCTTGTAAACTGCAATTTTAACGTTAAAAACTCCTTTTTCTTTCAACTTTCTTATTTTCACTCTATCTGGCAATCCTGTATCCCTACTAAGATAAAATCTTAACTCACTTTTTATATAATACTTTTCCTCCTCTATAATTTTACTTTTAGCAAACAAATAGTATAGATACTCACCAATACCAACTAGAAGAAAAGTCGATGTTAAATAAAAAAGCAAAAACCTTCTAAGAGAGCGCTTCTCAGCCAACATATCTATAGCCCGTGTTTTTAATAGTTTCTATTCTATTCCTTCCTATAACCCTTCTTAGATTGTTTATAAATGTTCTTAAAGAATATTCGTTCGGCTCTTCGTCATAATCATACACATTCTCAAATATCATATTTTTAGATAAAATTTTTCCTTTATTTTGTAAAAACAATTTCAAAAGCTTGAGTTCTTTAGTCTTAAGTCTCACCCTATCACCGTTTTTTAAAAGTTCTAGTTTTTCTAAATCAAATTCTATCTCTTCAGATATTCTAACTACTGAATTATTACTACCGTACACGCGTCTTATAACAGCCTCAATTCTTACCTTCAGTTCTTTCAAGGAAAATGGTTTTCTTATATAGTCATCTCCACCACTTATAAATGCCTTAACCACATTTGTCTCACCATCCAAAGATGTTATAAAAATGATTGGCATAGAAAATTTTTTTCTAATTTCTTCTGCTACTTCAAATCCATTTATTTTAGGAATTTTTATGTCCAAAAGAAATACATCAAAATTGTCTTCAAAAGCTATATTTAAAGCTTCATCCCCATTATAAACAGATTTAACATAGAAGTTAGACATCTCTAGAAACTCCGCTATTGTGTGATTTAATTCTATATCATCTTCAACAAGTAAAATTCTATACTTCAACAATCTCAATTTTTTCTATTTCTTGTTCTTATCTTGAAGTTTCCTTTATCAATAACTTCATCCATTTTTCCATCAAAATTCGTATCTCTTTCAATCTTTATTATTTTTCCATTTTTATAAAACCACTTTGTGTCCACTTTTTTATCGTTATTACTATCAGCATCAATCTCTACAAGTTTTCCATTCTTGTAATAGTACCAGTAATTTGGACTACCATTATAATTTTTATCCAACTCCACCTCTCGTTTTTTACCCTTCTTATCATAAAAAATCCACATATCAGGTTTTCCGTTGTGATTCTTATCTAGTACAACCTTAGAAAGCTTGCCTTTGACATAATAAGACCAATAATCTACCTTACCATCAAAATTCAAATCCCTTTCAACTTTAATTATTTTTCCATCTTTATCAAAATAAATAAATTCATCCATTTTACCGTCGTGGTTAGTATCTTTTTCCTGTTCTTTAAGTCGACCATTTAAATAAACATCTATAATATCGAATTTTTCATCGTAATTAGAGTCAATTTTTTCCTCCTTAATATTGCCACTTTTACTAAAATATATGATTACATCCATCTTTCCATCTCTATTTGTATCTTGAAATTGCTCCACTAATTTCCCACTTTTATATAAATTACAAACGTTCATAACGCCATCTCCATTGGTATCCAATAACACTTTATAATTATTTTTATTTTTCATGTATATTATCTCATCAACCTTTCCATCTCCGTTCCTATCCTTTTTAATAACAGTCATAGCAAGAGTTGAGTTTACAAAGAAAAGAAAAACAGTCAAAAAGGTCACAAAACCAATTTTATTCATACATTTAACCTCCAAGTTTAAATTTTATCCAAAGTTTCATTGTCAACGACTTTTTTCCAAGTTTATTTGGTATAGATGGAAATGGAGAAGCCGCTTTAACAGAATACACAGCTGCTGAATCAAGTAAATCATAGGAGGAAGATTTAAGAATTTTCACAAAAGCAAGTTTTCCACTTCTAAGAATTCTAAACTCTAGAAATACACTACCCTCAATGCCTTCCTCTCTTGCCATTTCTGGGTAAAATTTATGTTTTTCTACAATCCCTCTAACCAAAGAAGTATAATGCTTTATTAAAGCATTATACATGCCATTTGCTAATTTATTCCTCTCAGCACTAACGTTGGGAAAAATCGGAGTATTTACATTTACAGGCTTAACTGCTTTGTTTACTTTAACATATTGTTTCAAAGGAAATGACTTTACATATTTTTCTGGATGGGTTGGAACAATAACTTTATTGACAGCATCTTCGTTTATATCTATTTTCTTTATAGGTTTATCTACTGCTACGCTTTTAATATTTGGAACTTTTACCTTTTTCGGGATATCTTTTATATCTGGCATCTCAGTTTTTGCCTTAGCTGGCATAATTATTTTATGAATTTTCACTTCTTTCACCAGTTTTTTAACAATCGGTGGGTTTAAAGGAGCTGGAAGTGTAATTTTAGGCTGCGGCACACTAATTAAATCTACTTCTGTCTCTCTTTGTTGTTTAAACAACTTGCTATCCAAAACAGCCACGGTCTTAACAAAGAAAACAAAAAGTACTACATGGAAGAAAAGTGACATGGAAAAAGCATAAACTTTATGTTTTTTTGTCCTTTGTTCTATAGCTAAAAGCACTTTTTCACTTCATAATCGATCAACAAAAATAAGTGCTTGCTACAAAAAAAGCAAGCACTCCACTAAATTTTTCTCTGGAAAAGTTTACAAGAATTAAAATCTATAAGCAACATTTAAATAATAAGTTCTGCCCGGCATTGGCAGTTTGATACCAGTATTAAATGGATTGGAATAATAATCTGTATAAGAGTAGTACTCCTTGTTGAAAACATTATCCACACCTGTTTCAACATATATACCTTTATATTTGTAAGATGCTCTTAGATTCAAGATACCATATCCGGGTGTTGGCTTTTCTTGAACATCGGAGTTAATTCTTGTCTGTCTGGCAGACAATATAGTTTCTGCCTCAACAGCGTATGCTGGTTTGTGAAATTTTACTACAAATCTTTCTCTTAAGGGAACTAAGTCGGGCATATTGGAACTGTTTATATGCTTACCGCTATCTGTGTTCTGATGACCAAAAAGGTAAGATGTAACAGATACAAATCTTAAACAGCTCAGAAAATCGTAACCCAATTTAGCGTCAGCACCCAGCATATAAGCGTTCGTGTTTTCATAAAGTATATACATTTTTCCGCTATCTTTAACCTTTGTCAGCGTAATGTAGTCTGTCATATACCTATAAAATGTATCTACTTTTACTTTAAGAACTCCTACATTTCCCTTGTATCCAAAATCGAACTCGTTGTTCTTAACAGGGTCAAGATTGGGATTTCCAAGCCATATACCCGTTGGTTTGAGAAGAAATATATACCTTTCTTCAGGGTCAGGCGTTCTCGCTGTATGACCAAACCCAAAAGAAACTCTATTGCTCGCATCGATTGAATAATTAAAATTCACATACCCACTTGCATAAACATTACTTCTATTTCTTTTAGGTGTAGTATCGTAAAACCTTTTATAAAGAGTAAGATATTTTGGAAAAGTTTTTTCATTATCTTGCTGCAATCCTTTATCTGGTCTTGAAACTGTATAATCCAATCTTCCGCCCAATTCCAGTAAAAGAGCATCTGATAATTTTAATCCTTTTTTGACATAAAATCCTTGATTAACAAGTTTAACATCTGGAATCATAAATTTTGCTATTGCTGTGTTTGTTTTTTCAGCAAACCACTTTCTAATAAAGCTATCCGTTCCAACAGTAATTCCTTTTATATCCAAAGAGAAAGAACCGCCGTAGGTATGTGTTGCCGCATAAACAGAGGAAAACATAGGAGCGTAACGATATTGATTCGTCATAAGATGATACACATCGCTGTAGTACAATTTAAATTTAATATTTTTCATAAAGGGGTTTACATTTCTCTTCTTAAAATGCAGCGCAACTATATTGGTTCTATCGTAGATTGCATCCATGCCTAAAAATGGATATAGCACATCGTTTGAGTTTTTCTTTAGATAGGAAAGATATATATTTGTATCTGAAGTTGGAGTGTAACCCACTTTACCAAATAACGAATTCATATAATAAGCCCTCTTCGGTGGATGGTTATAATTAATCATGTCTGTTATCCTTTTGCCATTCCCATCTTTATAGGGCAGTGCTGTTTCATAGGAGTAACCACCAACAAAATAGACCTTTCCATTGTAATAGGAAGCCTCAATATTGGGATTAAAAAATCCGTATGAATTTGTGTTTAAATTAATATTGGCATGTGCCCCTTTTCTTGGTGCTATTGTTTTTATTTCCACGGCACCCCCCAAAGAGCCCTCGTTGGTGACATCAAAGGGTCCATATGTTATTTTGACCACCTGAACGGCATTTGTTGGAATATGAAAAATTGGGGAATCCATCCTTGAAGGACAGCCTCCATAAACCCTTGCACCGTCAACTATCACATTAATATTATCCCTATTGAGACCGTTAACCACAATATCATAAGCTGCAGGGCCCTTTGCAACTGTATTTATACCGGGCTGACCGCTCAAACTTTGGGCAAGGTCAACCTTATCACCCTTTGTCAATTCTTTAGGTGTTACATAAGAAGACTGTCCACCCCGAACACCAAAAACATCAATTGGCGCAAGATAGTAAGTAGCCGTCCCAGCAAAAGCACTACTCACTAAACCAATAAATAAAAAAACCAAGAGAAGCAATGTATACCTCATTACGAACCTCCACAAATATTTATTCCTTTGTTTTTTTATAAGACAAACATAAACTATTTATAAACACTTAAAAATTTAATAGAAAGAATGATAATAAATCTTCCGAGTTACTTTTCTAGAAATTGTCAAAGAATAAAAAAATGTATACTAATACTTAAATTTTAATCTTTTTTTCAAACATCTCGCTAGACATAGGCTTCGCAAAGTAATATCCTTGTATATAATCTGCTCCCATTGTCCTTAGTGTTTTATATTCTTCCTCTTTTTCCACACCTTCGGCAATGGTTTTAATACCCAATGACTTGGCAAGTTGAATGATAGTTTGCACAATTGCTATGTTTTTCTTATTGAGATGTATATCCCTAACAAATGACATGTCTATTTTTATGACATCTATGGGAAACTCCTGTAGCATACTTAAAGATGCATATCCTGTTCCGAAATCGTCTATAGATATCATTGGTGGACTCTTTATGCTTTTGAGTTTATTTATAACTTCTCTGGATTCTTTCATGTCGCTCATAAGGGTTCTCTCCGTAATCTCGATGCCTAAATAGCCTTCAGTTTTATTGCTATAATCAGCTATAAGCCCTATAAACTCGCTATCTTTAAAGCTGGAAGCAGAGATATTGATGGTGATGTGTTTCTTCCATTTTACTACGTTGTCACCGACTTCTTTCAATAGCCATCTTTCAAAATTTCCTAAATACTTGCTACTTTCTAGGTAATCAATAAATTCATCTGGATAATGTATTATTCCGTTTCCATCCTTTATTCTTATTAAAGATTCTGCTCCGTAGATATTACAATTCCAAGCATCAAAATAAGGTTGATAGTTTAAAAAAAACAAAGACTCTCTGACTGCTTTACTTACCAAGTTCTCAGCATGTACGTATTTTTCAATATTCTCATCGGCTACAGGATTATAGAATAGAGCTATATTCTCTCCCTTATCTTTTGCCCTATTCAATGTTATAGACGCTCTCTCCATTAATTCTTTTATATTTTTTGCATCAAAAGGATACATAACAATGCCTGCGTTAAACGAAACGGTAATCTCTTTACCGTCTACTTTAAAAGGGTCCTCAAACATTTCTAACAACATCACAGAAAGTGATGCAATAGGATTCTTGGCTATACTAGAATCCACAAATAAGGCAAAGTCGTCGCTTCCTATTCTTGATACACAACCAATATTAGGAAATTGTTTCCTCAACCTTTCTGCTATTTTCTTAAGAAATTTATCCCCTACGTTAAATCCAAAAACTCTATTTATATAGCTGAAATTAACAATATCCACTAAAACCAAAGCACCTGTATCTACTTTTCTTAACTTTCCCTTTACCGTGTATATAAACCCGTTCAAGTTTAATAACCCTGTTAGGGCATCTTCAACTTTGAGTCTTTGAGCCTCTTTTTCAAGCTCCATTTCTTTTGTAATATCCCTTCCAATCGCAACAAATCTCTTAATTCCCCCTGGAAGTTCAACAGGAATTATCTTGTCTTGTATATGAAAAATAGTTCCGTCTTTCCTTCTGTTTGCAATAACAACGTCTACTATTTCTCCTTTTAAGAGTTTACCCCAAAGCTCTTCATAAAATTTTTGATTGTGTAGTCCTGATTTGAATATTCTTGGATTCTGACCTATAAGCTCCTCCCTTTTGTAACTGCTTATTTCTTCTACTGTTTCATTTACAAAAAGGATATTTCCATCGATATCAGTTATCAAAAACCACCAGTCAGAAGATTTTGCAGCCTCATAGAATGTTATTCCCCTTTGAGTTTCATCAGTCCTATCAAGGGCAAATGAAAGGTCGTTCTGAAGCTCTTTCATTACATCTGCATACTCTTCTACAAAATTATAATCCTTGACATAGACAGAAAGAACGTATTGGGTTTTTCCATTCTTCTTCAGAGGTATAAAACAGGCAGAGCGTATGTCGTGTTTCTTCAAAAGGGTTTTTATACTCTCATCTAAAATTTGAGAGCCATCAATATTTACAGCTATTTTTATTTTACCTTCCCTTAAAGCAACATATGAAGGCTCTTTATTTATTAAACCACTTGATATAATTTCATTAAAATAGTTTCCTTCTTCTCCTTTTAGGCAAATAGGCTTTAGTTCACCGTTTTTCTTAAGTCTTCCTACAAACACTACTTTAGCCGCGTATTTATCAACAACAGTACTGCACACACCTTCAAGCAGACTCGATAAATCTATAGATTCAGTTATCAGATGATTTATATCCTTTAAGACGGAATAAAACATGGAAAGTTCTTTTTCTGATGTAGCATCTGTAAGAATAAGGAAACCAGTTGGTTTACCTTCGAACATTATTGTATCGGCTACGTAGTTAACAAAGAGATATCTGCCATCCTTTCTAATACACATTACATTGCTAAAATATCTCTGTCCTATTTCACCCTGCAGTCTGTTTCCGATTATGTTCCTAAACTTATCTCTTATGCTTTCATGGGCAAAATCTACAACGGACATCCCACCCAGTTCTTCTCTTTTATACCCAAACAGCTCGCATATATAGTCGTTAGCATATATAACCTTATCTCTGTATAGAACAAAGCCTAGCTTTTTGGAGCCTATTATTGCTTTTCCTAATTTGTATAGGTCTTCATGACTTAGGGATTTAAGAACATTATTTCTCATTCAATATACATCTCCTAAATCAAAGCTATTGGACTTTAAACACCCTCACAAGCCCTGTTACCTTGTCTGACATATCTTTAATTTCTTCTGAAATACGGGCTATATCCTCGACAGCCTTTGCATTCTCTTTGGCTGCAGATACAACCTCTTTAACTTGAGCATCAATCTGGGCAACTGTGGCAGATAACTCCTCTGTGGCTGCGGATGTTGTATTCAGCTCTTCTATAACGTTATTTGCCTTTTCTACAACCTCTTCAACATGCCTTCTATCTTCTTCTGCCTTCTTTTCTTCATCCAAAATCATCTCACTTGCAAGGTTGGTTTTTTCAACGGCAAGCTTTGTATCGCTCTGCATCTTTGAAATCATGCCCCTAATTTCCTCTGTAGCATGCTGAGTTTTTTCTGCCAACTTTCTAACCTCATCTGCAACAACGGCAAAGCCTCTGCCAGCCTCTCCAGCTCTTGCCGCCTCAATGGCAGCGTTTAAAGCTAACAGGTTTGTCTGGTCAGCTATCTCGTTGATTACTCCTATTATCTGGCCTATCTCCTTACTTGCATCGCCGACTTGAGAGATTTGCTCTATTGCCTCTTTGGCAAGGCGGGCATTTTCCCTCATCCTTTCGACTCTTTTTTCTATATCATCAAGCATGCTGTTGTTGACCTCTCCTACATCCTGAGCAAGCATGTTCACATTTTCTGCAGCCTGTGCAACATTGTGTATGGCTTCCACTGTATCCCTAACAGCATTTTCCATCTCTTCCATATTATGCGTAGTTTGTTCTGTTGTTGCAGAAATCTGCGTAGCAGTAGAGGCAAGCGTAGTGGACTGACTGCTTAACTCCTCTGCATTCTGCCTGAGTTGAAGAACTATATTGCGTATGCCGTCTATTACCTTGTTTATACCGCTCTTTAATATTCCAATCTCGTTGCCAGTGATAACATGGAATTTCTTTGTTAGGTCTCCTTGGGCTAAATACTCTGTTTGTTTAACTGCATTGATTAGAGGTGTGATGATATAGGCACTGACCACAAAGTAAAGGGCTATAATTAGACCTATGACAATAAGCTGAGAAATGACGCTTATTATGAGAATCGTTTTACTGTGTTTTCTTATGGTGCATGATAGGGTGTGTACCATGTTTCTTTGGTATCTTATCACGCTTTCAGTATCTTTTGCAATCTTAGCCACATCCATATCTGTCTTGTCGGCTAAAATTTTCAGCTTATCCTTACTTAGACCGCTCTTGTATCCATAAGCCATCTCTTTGCTTGTTTTGTAAGCATATTTGAGTTGCTGCTTCAAAGCTTGTAGTCTTGATATAAAAGGTGAATTTTGAGGCAAGATAGACATAGCCTTTTTTATATTGCTTTCAGCTTTGCTCATATACATGTCCGCTTTGGAAAAGTCTTTTTGATCGAGTGTTAAAGCAGCCTTTTTGAAGTAAGACACCATTTGGGATATATCATACCTCGCATCTTCTAAAGACAAAAGTAATACCATCTCCTTATATTCCAGTCTCTCTGTTTTTCTTGAGTTATCCAAAGAGAAGAAGAAATTAAAAGCCAAGGAAACTAGAGAAACTAAAACAACGATTAAAACAGAATAAAAAAAGAGTTTACGTAGGGGTATATTCTTCATGGCAACCTCCTAAAATTATATTTTATTAGATTTATAATTAAGATGTTGGGGGGGGGGACAAGAAAAAATTAAATTAGAGTTAAACATACCAACCCTCCATAAATTTTAATCGTAAAATTATTTATCATTTTTACAGACAAAAATCAAATATTTTAAACAAAAAAAACTATTTAACTATTTTTATTAGATATGACATATCAACTTATGCTTAAAAAAGTGTCTCAAGGGCTAAATATTAGCTTTTGTATTGTCTCAAATGCTTCTTTCGCCCTTTTTTGGATAAACAGATCGGGTCTACACACAGCCATACAGTTCCTGTCTGGATTTATGGTTACAACAAATGACCCGTGCGCTTGGAACCTAGTGGCAATATAGTCATTTGTTGGAACAGCCGAACTCGAGCCTATTAAAAAGATCAACTCAGGCGCTCCAACCTCATTCAAGAAGTTGTGATAGTTGTTGAGCTGATACCCATTTTCAATGTAATACCAATCGCCGAACATCAAAATATTAGGCCTTAATAAATCCCCACATACGGGACAGTGTGGCAAATCCGTCGCTATCATCGTTTCATAATCCAAATCGCACAACGGAACATCGTGGTTCTCCCTAACCCCATAATTACACGCTGCACCCTTCATGCATTGAAGACGCCACATGGAACCGTGCACCTCATAAACAAGCAACTCGTTAAGCCCAGAGATTATGTGATAACCATCCGTGTTTGTCGTATGCACAAATGATCTGTCAAAGACCTCATGAATTAAACGGTTAATCACATGGTATCCAATATGGGGTTTGTTCTCATGGGCGTTTCTCCTGCGCCATTCGTAAAATGCCCACGCGTATTGAGGTCTCACCTCAAAGCTGTAAGGATTTGCCAAATCTATGGCATTCAACCCAAGTTTTTTAAATACGGGAAAGTTGCGCCAATAACCCTCTTTGTCTCTGAACG
>WFYS01000106.1 GCA_015490005.1 Desulfurellaceae bacterium
TGCAAATACCGGAAAAAGCCTTATGGCAGTGTACGACGTGTGGAGCTTGCCAAGCTGTCTGTCCTGTGAGCAATGAACACATAAGGTCAATGGTAGACTTAAAAAGATACTTAGTTCTCACAGAAGCAAAATTCCCAGAGAAGCTTACTTTGGCGTTTAGAAATATGGAAAATAACTATAACCCATGGGGAATATATGCAGGAAGTAGATTGGATTGGGCAGATGGATTAAATATAAAAACAGTTGAGCAAAACAAGGATTTTGAGATATTGTTTTTTGTAGGTTGTGCTGGTGCATTTGATGATAGAGGCAAAAAAATTGCCAAAAGCTTTGTTAACGTGCTTAACAAAGCTGGAGTTAACTTTGCAGTCTTAGGAACCAAGGAAAGATGTTGTGGGGATAGTGTAAGAAGACTTGGCAACGAGTACCTATTTTACAATCTTGCCATGGAAAATATAGAACTATTTAAACAGTACAACGTTAAAAAAATCGTAACAACCTGTCCTCACGGTTATTACACTCTTAAAAATGAGTATCCTAAGTTGGGCGGGGACTTTTTCGAAGTTGTGCACCATACTGAATTTATAAAACAGTTAATTGATGAGGGTAGACTGAAGATACAGAATAAAATCAAGGAAAGCGCAACATTCCACGATTCATGTTATTTGGGTAGACATTCTGGCATTTATGAGCAGCCAAGGGAAATTCTTAAAGCTTTAGGCATGGAAATTAAAGAGATGAAACGCAATAAGAATTACAGTTTCTGCTGCGGTGCTGGTGGTGGTATGATGTGGGTTGAAGAAGAAGGTGAGAGGATGAACAGAGCGAGGACACAGCAAGCGGCAGAAACAGAGGCGAAAGATATTGTTACAGCTTGTCCATTCTGTATGATTATGTTAGACGATGGAGTAAAGGATTTATCCTTGGAGGATAAAAACGAAGTTATAGATATAGTGCAGCTAGTGGAAAAATCGCTAGAATAGAAGAAAAATGGCAATAAAAAAGGGGCATTAATGCCCCTTTTTTATTTAATTCTTACTGCTTCAATCTTTGATTAGGGAATAATTTCTCTCAACAACCGATTTTGCTTGACTTATAATATTATTTACAACTTCTTCCACTGTAGGAACATCGTTTATTAGGCCAACAACCTCTCCACAAGCAACCAAAGCCTGCTCAGGTTTTCCTTTCATTATATTCTCAAAACTTCTTTTTCCACTCAAAAGAGGCGCTAACTCATTTAACGTTGCTCCTTCTTTTTCCATCTCGGCTATTTTTATGGTAAGTTCATTTCTCCATGCTCTCATAGTATTTCTTAAACTTCTCTCTATCAAAATAGTATCCGTCTCTTTAGCAACCATCAAGACTTCCTTTACCTTGTCGTGTATAGGAGCTTCCTTTGTCATCATAAAACGAGTACCCATATTTACAGCTACAGCACCTAAAGACAGAGCAGCCACAAGCCCCCTACCGTCGCCAAAACCACCAGAGGCAATCACAGGTATTTCAAGTTCATCTGAAGCCCTTGGAATCAAAATTAAAGACGTAACATCATCCTCTCCTGGATGTCCCGCACACTCAAAACCATCTATACTCACATAATCACACCCTATCTCCTGAGCCTTTTTGGCATGCCTAACAGATGTACATTTATGAATAACTTTGACTCCGGCTCCTTTAAGCTTATCCATATACTTCTCAGGATTTCTACCAGCTGTCTCTACAACTTTAATGCCAGTTTGCACAACAACATCTACATAAGCATCATAATCAACAGGTTTGAGTGTAGGCAAGAATGTCAAGTTTACACCAAAAGGTTTATCGGTTAATTTTCTCGTTTCCTCGATTTCATTTGCTAAAGTATCAGGAGTTTCGAAGGTCAAAGCAGTCAATATACCTAAGGCACCTGCGTTAGATACAGCTGACACTAATTCCTTTTTTGATACCCACATCATACCGCCTTGGATAATAGGATACTTAACTCCAAAATCCACAGTAAACTGAGTTTCGAACATCTTATCCTCCTTACGTTTTCGTTAATGTTATTTAATTATATACAATGATAGTCGCAACATCAACAAAAAAAGATACTACAGCAATAATAACAAAAGGTTTGTGTGTTTGTCAATTTACAAAAAACTTCCTGCAAAAAGATTACTTATTTTACAAATAACTTGATTAACAAATTTAATAACATTTTGAATTTAATCCATATGTAGAGCAAATATCCCTACACTTTTTAAAATTAATACTTGACATTTACGTAAAATGATGATAGTAATTTACTCAACAAAAAAATGAAGGGGGTTGATATCAGTGAAGTGGCAATACAAATCATTACCTGATATGCTTAGAAGAAGCGCCAAGGAGCACAAAGACAGAATCGCTATTTCATATAAAAAGAAGGGGCAAATAATAGATATCTCTTATAAAGACTATTACGACTTTACGTTAATGGTATCAAGGGGTCTTAAAAAATTAGGTGTAAAAAAAGGTGACAAAGTAGCCATTCTTTCAGAGACTCGTCCTATGTGGGCATTGGCAGATTTTGGTATAATGAATCTTGGTGCATGGGTAATTCCTATTTATCACACAAACACACCTGAGCAAATCTCCTATATTTTAAATCATTCCCAAGCAAAAGTGGTAATTGCCTCTGACATCTCCCAATACAAAAAAATCTTAGAAATAAAGGATGAGGTTCCATCTGTAAAAATTGTGGTAACACACGATAGATTTATTCCCGACAAAAAATTGCCTGTTCTAACATTTTACCAATTAACAGAAATGTCCGTTCCTTTAAAAGATGAAGAAAGAAAAGAGATTGAGAAATCGATAGACGATGTAGATACTGAAGACACATTCACTGTTATATACACATCTGGAACCACGGGAGTTCCGAAAGGAGTCGAATTATGCCATAGAAATATATTGTCTAACATTCATTACATAGATAAAAAAGCTGGTGGCTTAGTTGATAAAGATGATGTCTTTTTATCATTCTTACCTTACAGTCACATATTAGGTAGAACCGCTAATCTTTACATGCCAATATCTCACGGTGCAAAGGTAGCATATGCTGAGAGCATAGAAAAAGTAGCTGACAATATGGCTGAATTTAAACCCAACATAATAATAACTGTTCCAAGGCTGCTTGAAAAAATGCACTCACGTATATTAGACGCTGTGCATGATGTGAGTGAATTCAAAAAAGGTTTGTTTAATAAGGCATTAGAGGCGGGTAAAGAGTATCTAGAAACAGTTTACATTAAAAAAAGCAAACCTACAGTTTCTCTAAACGTAAAGTATAAATTATACGATGAGCTGGTATTTTCCAAATTAAGAGAAAAGTTAGGGTTGGACAACTTTAAGACTTTTGTATCTGGAGGAGCACCTTTAAATCAGGATATAAACAAGTTTTTCTGGATGATAGGCTTACCTGTTATAGAGGGATATGGATTAACAGAAACATCTCCTGTCTTATGTGTAAACACTTTTGATAAACTCAAATTTGGTTCAGTAGGAACGCTACTTGAAGAGACAGAGTTAAAAATAGCAGAAGACGGCGAGCTTCTCTTTAGAGGTCCACAGGTAATGAAGGGATACTACAGAGAAGATGAAAAAACAAAAGAGGCTTTCGACGATGAGGGATATTTCAAAACTGGTGATATAGGAAAGATGGATGACGAAGGATTCATATTTATAACAGACAGAAAAAAAGAGTTAATAGTTACTGCCGGTGGGAAAAACATCGCACCAGCACCTATTGAGAACTTGTTAAAGAACACCAAATACATATCAAACGCTTTTGTGTATGGAGATAAAAAGCCTTACCTTGTAGCAATACTAACAATAGATTTAGAAAGGGTGCTTGATTACGCAAAAGAACATAATTTGAAATACTTCGATGTAGCAGACTTAGCTAAAAATGAAAAAATATTAGAGCTGTTCAGAAAAGAAGTAGAAAAAGTAAATGAACAACTTCCAAGATATGAAACAATAAAGAAATTTGTGGTAGCACCACAAGATTTCAGCATAGAGGGTGGAGAACTAACTCCTACATTAAAACTTAAAAGAAGGGTTATCTACAAGAAATACTCGGATAAAATAGAGTGTTTATATGGAGACGATGGTTCTTGCTATACGTGTAGTCAATTTTAGTAAAGAAAATAAATGAAGGAGGTTCGTGTATGAGGGAAATTAGCAAAGTGGCGGTCTTGGGTGCCGGCGTCATGGGGTCTACTATCGCGGCACACCTGGCAAATGCAGGCGTTGAAGTTCTACTGCTAGACTTACCAAGTGATGACGACCCAAACAAGATTGCAAAAAAGGGACTTGAAGCTGCGATTAAGGCAAAACCTGCAGCATTTTATCGTAAGGATTATGCATCCTACATTACAGTTGGAAACTTCAGGGACGATATGCCCAAAATTAAAGACTACGACTGGGTTGTAGAAGTCGTAGTAGAGAGTATGGACATCAAGAAAAAATTGCTTGATCAGGTCGTACCTCATCTTAATCCTAACAGTGTTTTTTCAACAAACACAAGCGGTCTGTCCGTAAATGAGATGGCAGACTATATGCCAGAGCAATTCAGGAAAAACTTTTTAGTAACACACTTTTTCAATCCACCTAGGTATATGAGACTTGTTGAAATTGTTTCATCTAAGTACACAGACCAGCAAGTAGTGAAAGATATGGCGGATTTCATTGCCCATAGGTTAGGAAAAGGTATAGTTTACGGAAAAGACACACCAAACTTTGTCGCAAACAGAATTGGCGTATACTCAATGTTAAACGGCATGAAATACATGCTAGAGATGGGCTTGACTATAGAAGAAGTAGACAAAATTGCTGGCACTGCTACTGCAAGGGCTGGTTCGGCTGCATTTAAAACAGGTGATTTAGTAGGCTTAGACACACTTGTTCACGTTGCAGAAAATAGCTACGAGTTACTAAAAGACGACGATGAGAGAGACATCTTTGTAGTTCCTGATTTCATCAAGAAAATGGTTGAACAGGGGTTGTTGGGTAACAAAACAAAGAAGGGTTTCTATAAAAAAGAGAGAACTCCTAAGGGCACAAAGAAATTCTATCTTGACCACAACAAAATGGAATATGTGCCTCTACAGAAACCAAAATTTGCATCAATAGAAACGGCTAAACAAATAGACGACCCAAGAAAAAGGCTAAAAGCTGTTGTTACGGCAAAAGATAAAGCCGGAGAGTTTGCTTGGAAAAATACAAGAGACACCATCATTTATTCAATTAAGAGAATTCCAGAAATAGCAGACGATGTTGTCAATATAGACAATGCAATGAGATGGGGCTTTGGATGGGAGCTTGGTCCTTTTGAAATGCTCGATGCCATTGGAGTTAAATATTTTGTAGACAGATGCGAGAAAGAAGGCGTAAACGTACCAGATGTAATCAAGGGTGTTGATTCCATATACAAGATTGAGAATGGCAAGAAGTATTATTTCGACTTTGCAGAAAAGACCCACAAGCAGGTAGGGTATCCGAAAACTTACATGAGCATAGAACTTTTGAAATCTGACAACAAAGTCGTAGAGAGTAACTCTGGAGCAGACATTATCGATCTAGGTGATGGCGTATTCTTAGTGGAATTCCACACAAAGATGAACGCAATAGGAGCTGAAGTTATAACAATGCTAAATAAAGCAATAGCCAGGGCAGAAAAAGAAGGTGTTGGCGTTGTTATAGCAAATGAAGACAAAAAGGCTTTCTCAGCCGGTGCAAACCTAATGTTCATTGCAAGTCTTATAGCTGAAGGCGACTTTGCAATGCTATCTGAGGCTGTAAGAACATTCCAAAGAGCCACAATGAATATTAAATACTCAAAGGTTCCGGTAGTTGCTGCTCCTCATGCATTGACATTGGGCGGCGGATGCGAAGTTTGCTTGCATTCAGATGCAGTTTGTGCACATGCTGAAACATACATGGGTCTTGTTGAAATCGGCGTTGGACTAATACCTGGCGGAGGCGGAACGAAGGAAGTTGCCTTAAGAGCTATAGAGCTTGCTGAAGAAAACGGCTTAGAAGTATCTGCACTGACCTTTAAAGGCTTCCAAAATATAGGAATGGCTAAAGTTTCCATGAGCGCAGATGAGCTGTTCAAGATGGGATACCTAAGGCGCGGAGACTCCGTAACAATGAATATAGACAACCTGATTCACGATGCAAAACAGAAAGTTTTGGCTCTCGCAACAAACTATAGACCAAAAAAGCCAAGAGAGAACATACCTGCACCTGGAAAAAGCGTTTCGGCAACAATAAAATCACAGCTTTGGAACATGAAACTCGGAAGGCAGATAACAGAATATGAAGAGTATTTAGGCGGATTAATAGCAGATGTAATGTGCGGTGGGGATGTTCTACCTGGAACACCAATAACAGAAGAATACATGCTTGACCTTGAAAGAGAAGCATTCTTAAAGGCTTGTGGTAACAAGAAAACAGTTGAAAGAATTCAACACATGTTAAAGACCGGAAAACCATTAAGGAATTAAAGGAGGTATAATAAATGGGAGCAGCATATATTTTAGCGGCTTATAGAACACCTGGTTGCAAAGCCAAGAAAGGTAAATTTAAGAACACGAGACCTGACTATTTGGCAGCTATGGCTATTAAAGGGTTGATAGAAAGAACAGGTGTAGAAGTTAACGACATAGAAGATGTAATAATGGGTTGTGCATTCCCTGAAGGAGAACAGGGAATGAACGTGGCAAGAGTAGCATGCCATATAGCAGGCTTGCCTTATGAAATACCTGCTATGACAGTTAATAGATTTTGTTCTTCTGGATTGCAGTCAATTGATATAGCAGCAGAGCGCGTTATGGCAGGTTTTGCAGATTGCATTATAGCAGGCGGTACAGAGAGTATGACAATGGTCCCTATGGGCGGCAACAAATTTTCAGCAAATCCAGAGTTAGTCAATGAATGGCCAGAAGCTTACGCTTCCATGGGAATTACAGCCGAGCTAGTAGCTGAAAAATTCAACATCTCAAGAGAAGACCAAGATGAATTCGGTTACAAAAGTCACATGAAAGCAGCCAAAGCTATACAAGAAGGAAAATTCAAAGAGGAAATTATACCTGTAGAAATAGAACACACAAAATTAGTTGATGGCAAAGTGGTAAAAGAAAAAGAAATAGTGGACATTGACGATGGTGTAAGGCCAGACACAACGCTTGAAGGATTAGCAAGACTTAGACCTGCTTTTAGAATAGGTGGCACGGTCACAGCAGGAAACTCCTCACAGATGACAGACGGAGCTGCAGCAGCTTTAGTTGTATCTGAGAATTTCCTGAAGAAAATCGGCAAAGACCCAATGGCAAGGTTTGTAGGTTTTGCAGCTAAAGGTGTTCCTCCTGAATTAATGGGTATCGGACCATCAGTGGCTATACCTGAGGTTTTGAAAAAAACAGGTTTATCTTTGAATGACATCGGCTTGATAGAGATTAACGAAGCATTTGCATCCCAATCCATCTACTGCTTAAGGAAATTAGATTTAGATGAATCCATAGTTAATGTAAACGGTGGAGCAATTGCTTTAGGTCACCCATTGGGTTGTACAGGTGCTAAGCTAACAGCAACTATATTGCATGAGATGAAACGTAGGGATAACGTAAAATACGGAATTGTTTCCATGTGTATTGGCGGTGGAATGGGAGCTGCTGCTGTATTTGAAAAAGCCTAAAAAATAATATTTCTTAAGGAGGAATTTAAATGAAAGGTGGAGAGTTCGTAGTAAAAGACATAGAAAGTAAAGACATAGCCATACCAGAGGAAATGAGCGAAGAACAAAGACATATGGCAGAAATGGTTGAGCAGTTTGTAATGAACGAAATTATCCCAAATATACCTGAAATCGATAAACATAATTTAGATTTATTGAAAGAAAAATTAAATCAAGCTGCTGAATTGGGATTGTTAGGCGTTTATGCACCAGAGGAGTATGGTGGTGTTAACCTAGATACCAAAACTGTTGTTGCGGTAGCAGATAAAATGGGTGGTGCAGGTTCTGCAGCTGTGGCTTTTGCCGCCCACGTAGGCATTGGAAGCTTACCATTGATTTACTTTGGCTCAAAAGAGCAGAAAGATAAGTATTTAGAAAAGATAGCTACAGGTGAGTGGATAGCAGCATACTGCTTAACCGAACCGGATGCCGGTAGCGACGCAATGAACATTACCACAACTGCAACACCATCAGAGGATGGAAAATATTATATTTTGAA
Organism: Desulfurellaceae bacterium; assembly: GCA_015490005.1. Lineage (GTDB taxonomy): Bacteria > Campylobacterota_A > Desulfurellia > Desulfurellales > Hippeaceae > Hippea. The sequence continues at coordinate 8,259 of WFYS01000106.1, forward strand.
CGGCTCAAAGATATTTATCACAAACGGAGCCATAGCTAACCTCTATACCGTATTTGCAAAGATAAACAAAACTGATTACGCTGCTTTCCTTGTAGAAAGAA
>WFYS01000107.1 GCA_015490005.1 Desulfurellaceae bacterium
AATCGAATATCGCTCCCATTGTCTTGCCCATAGAAGATGTGCTATCTAGCCTGTTAAAACGCTCTCTTTTCTCTTGCTCTCCCATGATGCACTCCTTTCTATTACAATAATTTACTTACTTTACTTAAAAATATATATTTATAAGAAAAATTTCAAGTACTATCTTTCTATTATAATATAGTTATAGATTAGGAAATTATCTATAATTATCATTGCAACATCTTATTTATTTTAGCTACTTTAAAAATTTTCTATATTAATATATTTTTAAGAAAATAAAGGGCGATGCTTGATCGCATCACCCATAAAAGGAGTACTTATAGGTAAAAAAACAAGTGAAAAATTGGAGGGGTTCCTAAAGTGGGTTTACGGTAATTTATACCCTGTAGCTGCGGCAACAGCCATAATTAAAAATATTATTCCATCTATAGCCGATAAAAATCCTCCTATTTTAGACCATGTATGATTACCCGTATAACCTCCTAAGGCCAATGCCCATGTCACTGGAACCAACAATAAGAAAGCTATTGTTACCACGACTATACCATGAACTGCAAGGAATATTCCAGCTGCTAAGAAATATATACCTGTCCACCATACTGCGTGTTGTTGAACAATTCTATTTCCGCCTGCCAATATGCCTGAACCCAATGCCCACAGAAGTAGGATGAATGCAGCAGCTGCAGTTGCTCCAAACATATCTTTAGCGGCTATTAGGAAAGCTAAGGCTATCGTTTCTAATAATGCACCACTTAATAATACCCATCCAAAATCCTTAGGGTCGTTTTCCCCTATTCCCAATTCTACAAACCCTATAACCCACAACATTACAGAAGCTTCCCAAATCAAAGTGTTCATTGCCACGTGTGCCATAACAAAACCTCCTAAAAAAATGATTTTAATTTATGGGCTCGGAGTGCCAAATTCAAGGAACTCCGAGCTGTTTAACAACTTTCCCTACTTTCTAACTCCTAAATTGAGTTCCTCTTTAAACTCTATTTCCTTAAACTCGTACTCACCTTTTTTATTATTCTTTCTTAAGTCTTCGTCATAGGTCCTTAAGCTTCTTCTCATGATTTTGGCACTAATTGTTTTGGGGAACTCTTCCATAAATTCTATAGACCTTGGTCTTTTATATGGGGCCATGTTATCTCTAATGAATCTATAGATATCCAATGCAGTTTCTCTTTCACGTTTGTACCCAGGTTTTAGAACTATAAATGCTTTTGGAACTATTCTTCCTCTATCATCTACTGTTGGGGTTACAGCAACTTCCATAACGGATGGGTGCTCAGATATTTCACTTTCAACCTCGAAAGGAGAGATTCTGTAGTCTAAGCTCTTGAATACATCGTCTGCCCTTCCTATGAAATAGAAGTATCCGTCTTCATCGTAATAACCACTGTCTCCTGTTAGATACCACGTTCCTTGAAATACTCTTTCGTTAACAGTTTCGTCGTCATATCTGTTTAGCAATCCCAATGGCTTTGTTGGGAATACTTTTACACTTATTTGACCATCCTGTTTTGGTTCTACTTCATTCAAGTAATCGTCAAGTATTCCAATTCTATAACCCGGTGCACACTTACCAAATGAACCCTCTTTCCTTGGCTCTCCTTTGAAGTTTCCTATTAGTGCTGTGGTTTCTGTTTGTCCATATCCTTCTCTGATTTCTACGTTCATCTCTTGCTCTAATTTCTTGACAACCTCTGGAACTAAAGGCTCACCTGCACTTACAAATTCACGTAAATTGAACTTGTATTTACTTAAATCTTGGATTGCGAACAACTTTAATACACTGAAAGGAGCGCATAGTGTATTGACTTTATATTTGTCTATGAGATTTAGAACCAACTCAGGGTCAAATTGTTTATATTTTACTGTTAATATAGTAGCTTCTGCATTCCATGGTGCAAAGAATGAGCTCCAGGCGAATTTAGCCCATCCAGGCGATGATATGTTATAGTGAACATCGCCTTTTCTAATCCCAATCCAATACATTGTTGTTAGGTGTCCAACAGGATATGCATGCGTATGAATTACCAGTTTTGGTTTGGCAGTTGTGCCAGATGTAAAGAACATCATTATTGGATCTGTAGAATATGTTATAAAAGGTGCATCATATTCTGTACCATATTTTCCTGAATTTTCGTAGCAAACCCAATCAGGTATGTCTTCTTCCATTTGTGTAGTCGATAATTCCTCTCCCACATTGATTAAGGCTTTTAACTTTCTTAAACTTTCCATAGGAGCTTTGATAACTTTTTGTGTATAGGCGTTGTGGACCATGATAAATTTAATGTTACCTCTATCAACTCTATCGCCTATATCTTTTGGTGGTAGGGTTGTTGCGCCAGGAATCAAAACGCCTCCTGCCTTCATTATGCCTAATGTTATCTCAAATATTTCAACGGATGTGTCCATTATTACTAGGACTCTGTCACCTTTTTGTAATCCCATATCTCTCAAAAAGTTTGCAACTTGGTTAGATCTCTTTCTCATTTCCTCGTAAGTTACTTTCTTTTCTCCACCCTCATCGTCTGCGTAAATTAGACAAAGGTTGTTATTGTCTTTTGCTATTTTGTCAAAGTAATCCAAAGCCCAATTAAATTTACTGATATCCGGCCATTGGAACTTTTCGTAAGCCTCTTTATAATTTCCTAAGCTATTCCACAAAAAATCCCTGGCCTCTAGAAACTTTCCTACGTCAGTTTTCATCTGACACCTCCTCTATTAAGATTTACATATTTACTAAATTATTAATAAATACACAAAAACCTTTCTTCATCGCAAACTAACCTTACAACTTTTTGTACATTCCAGTTAATATCTAATTATAAGTAATTTTAACTCGATGTCAACTACAATTTAATTCTTTTAAAACGGAATATATTTGTTTATTTACAATCCATAACTAACGACAGACATATATAAAAATGATAGCTGAAATTTATGATTTTTAGAATAAATGTTTATAATCAGGGCTTTTTGTATTGTTTTTTCTTTATGTGCTTAAAAATAAATAAAGTTTGTTTTTTAATTTTTATTAAAGAGAAATATTTATTTAACTTATCTTTCTTGTTAACATTTCTACTTATGAATTGACAAAGTACTATTTTTGGATATATTAGATGGGACTGGAGGGCGGTTAGCTCAGCGGAAGAGCACTTGCTTCACGCGCAAGGGGCCACAGGTTCGAACCCTGTACCGCCCACCATTTTTTATTCTTTCTTTTGTTTTTTTACCTTAATTGCCAGTTCCATAAGCTGTTTTTCGCTAACTTCACTTGGAGCGTCAGTAAGCATACACACGCCTTTTTGGGTTTTCGGGAATGCTATTACGTCCCTTATCGATTTTTCTTTTAAAATAAGTGCAATTAATCTATCAAAGCCTATAGCCAATCCTCCGTGTGGCGGAGCACCGTATTTCAATGCCTCAATTAAGAATCCAAATTTTATCTGGGCTTCTTCGTCTGTAATTCCTAAAGCCTTAAACATCTTTTGTTGAACATCACTTCTGTGAATCCTTATGCTTCCACCACCAATCTCAACACCGTTCAAAACAACGTCATAAGCTCTTGCCTTAACCTTTTCCGGTTCAGTTTCTAATTTGTCTAAATACTCTTCTTTGGGTGATGTAAATGGATGATGCATGGCTTCCCATCTATTTTCATCTTCGTTCCATTCAAAAAGCGGAAAGTCTGTTACCCATAAGAAATTAAATTCGTTCTCGTCCATAAGATTGAGTTTTTTTCCTATTTCAAGTCTCAATGCACCCAGTGAGTCATAAACGATTTTTGGCGTATCGGCCATGAAAAACAATAAATCTCCTGGTTTTGCCTCCAATCTATCCAAAATACCCTTAATTTCCTCATCTGAAAAGAACTTAACAATTGGAGACTGTAGTTCGTTTTGTTTAACCTTTATCCACGCAAGACCTTTTGCTCCGTAGATTGATACTAAATTTGTTAGGTCTTCTATCTCCTTTCTTGAAAAGTCTATGCATCCTTTGGCATTTAATCCGTAAACTATACCGCCTTTTTCGATAACATTCCTGAAAACTTTAAAATTTGTTTTTTCTACAATGTCAGTAAGCTTTTTTAGTTCTAGACCAAATCTCATATCTGGTTTATCAGAGCCGAATCTATCCATGGCTTCTTGGTATGTTATTCTCTTAAACGGCCTTTTTATCTCATATCCTATTGTTTCTTTAAATACGGATTCAATAATACCTTCCGTTATTGTCATAACATCTTCTTCTTCTACGAAACTCATCTCTAGGTCGATTTGTGTAAACTCAGGTTGCCTGTCCGCCCTTAAATCCTCATCTCTAAAGCATTTTGTGATTTGGTAGTATTTATCAAAGCCTGAAACCATAAGTAGCTGTTTAAAAAGCTGCGGAGACTGAGGTAGTGCATAAAATTTACCTTGTGATAACCTGCTAGGCACAAGAAAATCCCTAGCTCCTTCTGGGGTGCTTTTTGTAAGCACCGGAGTCTCTATCTCTATAAAACCCTGTTCGTTTAAAAATTTTCTTGTAGCAAAAGCCCCTTTTGACCTGATTATAAGGTTTTTTTGCATCGTTGGTTTTCTCAAGTCAAGATATCTATACTTGAGTCTAATCTCTTCGTTTACGTGGACGTATTCTTCAACAGGGAATGGCAAATTTTCGCACTCTGATAAGACTTTTAATGTGTTTGCTACTATTTCAACTTCTCCTGTTTTTAGATTTGAGTTTACCGTTCCTTCAGGTCTGTGCCTAACCTTTCCTTTTATACCTATACAGTATTGGCTTCTGAGCTTTGACGCCTGTTTGTGCATATTTTCATCTATTGAGGGGTCAAACACGATTTGAACAATGCCTTCCCTATCCTTCAAATCTATAAAAATTACGCCACCGTGGTCTCTCCAGTTCTGAACCCAGCCAAAAAGTACAACCTCTTTTCCTATGTCACTCGCTCTAACATCTCCGCAGTAGTGGGTTCTCTTTAAGTTTCCTATTGCCATCTTTTCACCTCATTCTCCAAAAATTTTTCTATTTTTATCTCTTCTTGTGTTGACTTTTTCATATCTTTCACAATTACTATGCCATTCTTTCTCTCATTTTCACCGTATATTACAGCAAAATTTGCATTCATTTTATTGGCTTTTTTCATCATTGATTTAAGGCTTCTGCTTTCATATTCAACATAAACAGATTTGTTGGATTTGTCTGTAAGTTCTTTAGCTAATTTTAAACATGTTGTGTAATCTTCCATGCAGGCAAAGTAGTAGTCAATGTCTTGCTCCTCATTGTAATTCATGAGCTCGATTAACCTTTCGCAACCAGAGGCAAAACCTATACCTGGCGTAGGTTTTCCTCCTAATTGTTCAACTAAATTATCATACCTTCCGCCTGCAGAAACCGTTCCTTGAGCACCTAGTTTATCCGTTATAATTTCAAATACGAATTTTGTGTAATAATCCAAACCCCTGACTAAATGTGGATTCTCTTCGAATTTTATACCAATTTTTATTAAGTTTTTCTTAACAGCTTCGTAATGTGTTTTGCAGCCGTCACATACAAATTCGTGTATTTTCGGTGCATTTGAAGCTATGCTCTTACATGTTTTGTTTTTGCAATCCAATATACGTAGGGGGTTTCTGTTCAATCTCTTTTTGCAATCATCACAAAGTTTTTCTTTGTATTTTTCAAAATAGGATTTTAGGCTCTTCAGGTATTTAGGTCTGCAATCTGGGCATCCAATATTATTTATCTCTATTCTCAAATCTGTTAAACCTAGTTTGTCTAGCATGATTTTATCTATGTACACAATTTCAGCATCCAAAGCTGAATCCTGAATGCCGAATGCCTCTACGCCGATTTGATGGAATTGTCTTAGCCTTCCTTTTTGGGGTCTTTCATATCTAAACATTGGACCTATGTAGTAAAATTTCCTGAATGGAGAATTTTCTAAGTGATTGTTGATATAAGCTCTAACCACGCCAGCTGTACCTTCAGGTCTTAGCGTCACAGATTCTCCGCCTTTATCTAAGAAGGTATACATTTCTTTCTCTACTATATCTGTAGCTTCTCCAACACCCCTGGAAAAAAGGGAAGTTTTTTCTAGTAGGGGAGTTCTCATTTCCTTGTATCCAAATAATTTAAGTGTTTCTCTAGCTGTTTCTTCCAGTTTTTGCCAGCGTTTTATCTCTTGAGGCAAAATATCTTTAAAACCCCTTAGGATATCCATTTTCTACCTCCCAAAAAACACTGATGAGTATGTAAAACATACTTGATTTTGTCAAGGGATTAGTTTTTTAGATACTTTTGCTTTGTTTTCAACAAAATTGTTAGTTTTTATACTTTTATGTTGATAATTGCGTGTAAAATTATGATATTTTTTATAGAATATTATTATAACAATAAAGGAATATATTATGCTAAAAAGTTAAAAATTATTCTTGAGGGAGGTGGCTTGTGAAAAAATAGAAGCTATTGTTAAACCGTTTAAATTAGATGCTGTGAAAGAGGCACTTACCCAATATGGTGTTGAAGGCTTGACGGTAAGCGAAGCTAAGGGTTACGGTAGGCAGAAAGGACATGCAGAGATTTATAGGGGTGCTGAGTATATAGTAGATTTTTTGCCTAAGGTAAAAATTGAAGTAGTGGTAAGCGATAGTATAGTTGAAAGTGTACTGGAGGTTATTCTTGAAAGTGCAAAAACTGGAAAGATAGGTGATGGAAAAATTTTTGTTTACGATGTAGAAAAAGCGGTAAGAATAAGAACAGGAGAGGTGGATGATGAGGCTATTTAGGTGGATTTTGAAAATTTCATGGTTTGCTTTGTTACCAGCTACGGTTTATGCGTCTGGTGGTAAACTGGATAGTGGAGATACAGCATGGATGATTGTGGCAACGGCACTTGTTATGTTTATGACACCTGCTGGCTTGGCCTTGTTTTATGGAGGTATGAGTAGGTCAAAAAATATTCTCAATACAATTGCCATGTCTTTTGTGGCTTATTGTATAGTGAGTATAGTTTGGGTTATTTATGGATACAGTTTATCCTTTGGTCCTGATATCAGAGGTTTAATTGGAAATTTTAATTATGTGTTTATGAGTGGAATATTGCCCAATAATTTGTCTGGCTCTGTACCGGTATTTATTTTTGCCACTTTTCAAATGACATTTGCTGCTATAACTGTTGCTTTGGCAAGTGGCAGTGTAGTGGAAAGGCTAAAGTTTTCGTCGTGGGTTTTATTTAGTCTGTTTTGGGTAACATTTATTTATTTTCCCATTGCTCATTGGGTGTGGGGCGGAGGATTTTTGTCTAAGTTGGGTATTTTGGATTTTGCCGGGGGAACTGTTGTACATATTAATGCTGGCGTTGCAGGACTTGTTTTTGCCCTAATGTTAGGCAAAAGAAGGGGCTTTAAAAAAATAGCTATGCCTCCATCTTCGATAGTTTTAACGACACTGGGAGCAGCTTTGTTGTGGTTTGGATGGTTTGGCTTTAATGCAGGAAGCGCTTTGGCTTCAAATGGTAGCGCAGCTTTAGCTTTTATAAATACAAATACTGCAGCAGCTATAGCCGCGTTAAGTTGGATGGGAATCGAATGGATAAGAAATAATCATCCTACAGTTTTGGGTGTTTCTTCTGGTGCAGTTGCAGGTCTTGTCGCTATAACACCGGCGGCTGGATATGTGAATTTGGTGGGTGCAATGGTTATAGGAATTGTATCTGGAGCTTTGGGTTTCTATTCAGCTTCTTATTTAAAGTTTAAACTCAACTACGATGATTCCTTGGACGCATTTGGTGTTCATGGCGTGAATGGAATTTGGGGCGCTTTAGCAACAGGTATTTTTGCTGACCCAAGAATGTGTGGTTTTTCAGGTTTAATCTATGGAAACCTACATCAATTTCTCGTTCAGTTGCTAGGAGTTATGGTTGTTTTGTTGTATACTGCTACTTTAACATTCATCATAATTAAAGTTATCTCTTTCATAACTAAAGGTCTAAGGGTTGACGACGAGGATGAGCTTAAAGGTCTTGATATAGCCATTCATACTGAAAAAGGATTTGAATTATAATGTAGATTTATATACAAAAATGTTAACATATTGTGTGTTTATGATAGTAGTATATTTAAAAAATATTGTTATAATAATAATGGAACAATCAATGCTAATTAGACAAAAAACGTCGGGAGGTTCTGTATGAAATTATTAAAAACGATTAGGCTAACATCGGTTTTACTTTTCCTGCCTATTAGCTCTTTTGCATCAACAGGTGGCGTTAGCGCAGGAGATACAGCTTGGCTTTTAATTTCTGCTGCACTTGTCATGATGATGACACCAGCAGGCCTTGCTTTGTTTTATGGTGGAATGGTGCGCACTAAAAATGTTTTAAACTCGATGGGAATGTCTTTTGTGACCTATGGCATTGTTTCTGTCCTTTGGATTGTTTTTCAATTTAGTTTAGCTTTTGGTGGTGATGTAAACGGATTAATTGGGACGTTTAAATACATGTTTATGGGTAGAGATATGAATTTGGTCTATCCTGGAACTCATGTTTCCATTATGGCTTTCGCAGCCTTTCAGCTTACCTTTGCTGCTATAACCACAGCCCTAATCAGCGGCTCTGTTGTTGAAAGGGTAAAGTTCAGTTCCTGGGTTGTTTTTAGTGTTATTTGGTCGACAATCGTTTATGTTCCACTTGCCCACTGGGTTTGGGGCGGCGGATGGCTCACTAAGATGGGTATAGCCGATTTCGCAGGAGGCTTGGTTGTTGAGACATGTTCTGGTGTTGCGGGGCTTGTTTTTGCTCTTATGGTGGGTGCAAGAAAGGGCTTTAAGAGAGAAGCCATGCCACCGTCATCAATAGCACTCTCAATTTTTGGAGCCGCAATGCTGTGGTTTGGATGGTTTGGTTTCAATGCAGGGAGTGCCATTGCCTCAAACGCACTTGCTTCAAACGCGTTTCTTGTAACAAACACGGCCGGTGCGTGCGGTGCTTTGAGCTGGATGATTATGGATTGGAGCGTACATAAACATCCAACTATGCTAGGTTTTGCATCCGGTGCCGTTGCAGGTCTTGTGGCTATAACGCCAGCAGCCGGTTTTGTTAATAATGTCGGGGCAATTATAATTGGTTTTGTGGCTGGTATTATCAGCTGGATTGCAACGGGTTATTTGAAATACGGTTTGGGTTATGATGACTCTTTGGATGTGTTCGGGGTTCATGGTTTGAACGGTATCTGGGGCATGATAGCTATAGGTTTTTTTGCTGATCCAAAGGTTAATTTTGCACGTGGACTTGTTTACGGCGGCACACATCAGATTGTTGTGCAATTAATTGGAGTTGCAGCAACAGTAGCATTTGTAGCCGTTGGCACCTTTGTAAGCGGTAAAATCACATCAGTTCTAACGGGTGGTTTGAGGATTGATGAGGAAGATGAAATGAAGGGACTGGATGTAGTTGTTCATACTGAAAAAGGATTTGAAATTTAACTGATTTTATCCGTTTAGGCCGGCTTCTTGGCTGGCCTTATTGTCCAAACAAGTAGACTTCCTAAAATAGCGATTAAAACATTAAAACCAAAAGCTACTCTAAAGCCAAATGCATCAACTAAAGCTCCGATTACGCTTGGCGCGATTGATGAGCCAATCATTACCATGCCAAACACAACGGCTATGTTTGAATTTACCTTTTTACCTCCAATTTCTGCTGCAAATGCATGTCTAACAGGTATTGACAAAGACATAAAAAATCCCATTAAAAAGAGAAAAATGAGGTCGGGCTTTATTAAAAACAGGCCTAAAAAGACACCCATTAGGAAATAGCTTATAGAAATGGTAATCTTGCGACCTATTTTATCTGAAATTACACCCCCGAGCGGTTGTGCTACCAAACCAGCGAGTAGCATAACTGATGCCTTTAAGTTGGCATTTAATATGTTTGAGCCGTGGAAATAAAAATATGCGGGTAAAAATGACGATATGCCTCGAGAAAAGAATGGTATAACAATTGCGACTACACTTAGCATGAGCAGTTCTTTTGTTAATGTATTTCTGAAGGAGGCTTTTGTAGGTTCCTCTTTAATTTTTATGACTGTTAGTATAGTTAGAGCCATCAAAATTCCAGGTATAGAGACTAGAAGGAAACTTTTTATCCCATAATTTGAAAGTAAATACCCCATTGATATGGGTGCAAAGAAATACCCTAATGCTCCACCTATGCCGTTTAGACCTATAGCCGTGCCTTTTTTGTCCTTAAACACGTTGCTTAATATTCCCATGCCTTGAGGGTGGTAGCTTCCAAGTCCAATTCCTATAAAAACAGTGGCTAAAAGCGCTGTGTAGTAAGAGTGTGATAAATAAAGTAAAAAATATGCTATTGAAAGCATGATAAATCCACTCGCTAAAGCTAATTTCCTTACTCCGCGCGTTTCAGATAAGTGGGCTATTGGTGATTGCATAATGGCTGCCAGAAAGTAAGGCACGCTTAAAAGCATACCCGATTGAAAATAACTTATGGTGTAAAGTTTTTTTAAGATAGGGATGGTGGGTGCGATTAAAAGTGAATACCAATCATTTACGAAATGCGCAGTTGCAATAGTAAATAGTAAAACTATAGGTTTTGTTAAGCTTTTCATTCATAAATTATTTATTTACACGTTCCACATATTGTCCCGTTCTCGTATCGATTTTTAGTGTGTCTCCTTCTTTGATGAAGAACGGCACTTGTACAACTGCTCCAGTTTCTAATGTTGCAGGTTTTGTTCCAGTAGCTGCAGTATCACCTTTAAAGCTTGGTTCTGTCTCTGTCACTGTTAATTCAACGAAATTTGGGAGATTGACTCCAATCGGTATACCTTTATAAAGTACAACGCCGACTTCCTTGTTTTCTTGTATAAATTTAGCTGCATCACCCATAGTTTTTTCTGGTATCGTGTATTGCTCGTAGCTATTCGAATCCATAAAGTTGTAGCCTTCGTTGTCTTTGTATAGGTACTGCATCATCCTTTCTTCAACTTCAGCCAAAGGAAGCTTTGTTCCAGATTTGTATGTTTTTTCTACAACGTTACCTGTTTTCAGATTTTTAAGTTTCACTCTTACAAATGCCTGCCCCTTTCCGGGTTTTACATGTTCATAGTCGACGATTTCATATGGCTCATTATCAATTTCTAACTTTACTCCTCTTTTGAATTCATTGGTAGCAATTTCAGCCATTTTACCTCCCTATTTTATTACTCCTCTAGTCCTATTAACTTTGCATTTTTCTGTAAACAATCGGCAACAAATAGAATATGCTCAGATAAATCTACTCCCAGTTCTTTTACTCCTTGTTCAATTTCTTCTCTGTTAACCCCTTTAGCAAATGCCTTGTCTTTTAATTTTTTCTTTATCGACTTCATTTTTACATCTTTTAGGTTTCTTGTTGGTCTAACAAGCGCGTATGCATATAAAAACCCACTCAATTCATCTACAGCAAAGAGTGTCTTTGCCATTAGTGTTTTTCTCTCGACACCTGTGTAGTTTGCATGCCCTAGTATAGCTTCTATTATTTCCTCATCAATACCCTTCTCTTTCAAAATTTCAGCCCCTTTGTAAGGGTGTTTTTCTGGATATTTCTCGTAATCAAAATCATGCAGTAGTCCTGTTACAGCCCATCGTTCCTCATCTTCTCCAAATTTTTTTGCATAGCAACGCATTGCCTCGCTTACACATAAGGCATGTCTAATTAAGCTTTCACTTTGGGTATATTCTTTTAAAAGTCCCATTGCCTCACTGTACGTCATGATTCACCTCCTTGCAATCGTCTAAAGTTTATCTGTTTTTTGCTAATTTTCAAGAAAAAGGTAGAAAGTTTGTTTTAAATCTATAAAATTACACCTATGAATGCATCTTTAATTGGAATGCCGTCTTCTGGAAAAAGTAGTGTAGGCGTGATTTTGGCTAAAGTGTTGGGCTATAATTTTTTAGATACAGATATCTTAATACAAAATAGAATTAAATTAACACTACAAGATATTGTCGACCGTTTTGGTTATTTAGAGCTGAGACGAATAGAATCTGATGTTGTTTTGTCCCTTGATTGTAACAATACTGTTATATCGACAGGTGGTAGCGTTGTTTATTCTGATAGTGCCATGATGCACCTTAAAGCCATATCCAAAGTTGTTTATTTAAAGATAAATTTAGATGAGATGTTAAGAAGGCTTGGTGATTATTCTAATAGAGGACTTGCAAAACCAGGTTACCAAACTATAGAAGAGCTCTATCAAGAACGGTCAAAGCTTTATGAGAAATATTGTGATTTGGTATTTGTAAATGAAGGTTTGTCAGCTACTGAAGCTGCTCTAAAATTGGCGCGTTTATTGAGATGATTAACAAAAAATTGTTTGTACTGTTGATAGTGTTGTATATTTTTGGTTCCCTGTTGCACTTGGGCAGGATGTATCTGCACAGGGAAGAGCCACGACGATGCATCATAGCAATGGAGATGAACTATTCGAAAAATTATGTTGAGCCTCACGTTTTAGGCAGGCCGTATTTTAAAAAACCGCCTTTACATAACATCGTCTTGGCGATGTTTTTTAAAATGTTTGGTATAAACGAATGGAGTGCGCGGATTGTATCTGTCTTGTCGATGTTCATCATTATGTTTGTTATCTTATCAATAGCAAAGAATATTATAGGTTTTGACGCCGCTACTTTTGCATCCTTTTCCTTTGGCTTGGCTTTTATTTCTTATTTTAACTACGGCATGCTCGCTGAAACAGACATGTTCTTCTCCTTACTCGTTTTTGCGTCTTTGGTCTGTATCTTTAAAAGAAAGCTTTTCTTGGGTAGCGTATTTACAGCACTTGCTCTTTTAACCAAAGGTTTTCCGGCTTTGCATTATTTTTATCTGACATTATTTTTTTACGCTTGGGCAAAAAGGGATTTAAAACGATTTCTGTTTTCTAAAGGAACTATCTTTGGTGCAATTTTTGTCTTTATCACTTTTCTTGGATGGCTTGTGGCTGTCTCAAAAGGCAATATTCACAGATTTGACTTAGCTTTAGGAACTCTAATTCAAGCAAGTGGTGGACGTGTTTTGAGTATTGAAAAGATTCCTGAAGTTTTGAAGCATATTGTGGAGTTTCCAATAAGCTTTTGGCTGAGATTACTACCTGTATCGATTTTGTTTCTTTTGCTTTTAAAGAGGGACTTTTTGCATGAGTTTAAAGAATCAATAGGGTCAGATGAAAAGATAAAAGAACTTTTTATCTTTAGCCTGGCTGCCTTTGTGCCCAATTTCTTGATTTACTGGGTTATTCCTGACGGACGTGTGAGATATGTTTTGGTGTTGTTTGCCGTTCTTTCTTTTGTGCTGGGTGTTGTTTTTTACGTCTTTGAGTTCTATCCTATGTTAGAGTTGAAAAAGTTATTTAAATGGCTATTTGCCATTTTGACATTGTTTTCCGTATTTTCTGTGTTTTTTGATTTAGAATTTGTAAAAGGTGTGGATTATTATATAAGTGGAGCAGTTGTCGTTTTCTCCGTTTTGTTTATATTTTTGGTTGATAGGATTTACCCTGAATCTGTTAGATTGTTGGCAGGTTTGGTTATTTTTGGGGTAATGTTGAAGTTGTTGTATGTATCGTCTTATGGAGCTTATCTTTACACTTATTATACGAATTATAAAAAAGATGGAGAAAAAGTCGCAAAAATCATTTTGTCTAATCGCTCAAAATATGTTATGACTGATGGCGGAAATTTGAGGTTGTTTGTCTATGCTGAGAAGTATTTGGGTATGCAGATGCATCCTATTAGCAAGAAGCGTGGTGCGGTTGTAACAAAGAATGAAAAGATGGTAAATAATGTTTGGCTTAAAATTGAACTCCCGGATGGAATTTACTATATAGGAAGAAAATAAGGAGGTGTGAGAATATGGACATATTGGACGAAAGGGTTATTTCAAAAGCTATCATAGAACGCTATATGAATAAGCTCTTAGATTATTTAGAGACAGACGTAGCCATTGTTGGAGGCGGACCGGCTGGCATTGTATGTGGCTATTATCTTGCTAAGAATGGTGCGAAGGTAGCACTTATTGATAAAAGATTGACTATTGGCGGCGGTATGTGGGGCGGCGCTATGCTGTTTAATGAAATCGTTGTTCAAGAAATGGGCAGAGAGATTTTAGATGAGTTTGACATAAAATATGAAAAGTACACTGACGGCTATTATACTGCTGGTTCGGTTGAGGCTGTTACAACTTTGATATCGAAAGCCACAAAAGCTGGGCTTGCTGTCTTTAACACGATAGAGGTTGAGGATGTTGTGTTAAAAAAAGTGGAGAATGAGTATAGGGTAACTGGGCTTGTGGTAGGGTGGACTACTGTAAATATGACTGGATTGCTTGTTGATCCAATAGTCATAACAAGTAAATATGTTGTTGATGCAACAGGTCATGATGCGGATGTTGCAACAGTTTTAACTAAAAAAGGCGGCGTAAAACTTAATACTTCTACAGGAAACGTTATCGGAGAAAAACCTATGTGGGCTGAAGTTGGAGAGAGGTCAACCGTTGAGCAAACAAAAGAAGTATATCCAGGTTTGATTGTAACTGGAATGGCGGCTGTGGCCGTTAGTGGTTCACATAGAATGGGGCCTGTTTTTGGTGGAATGCTTCAGTCTGGTAAAAGGGCAGCCGAAATTATCATAGAAAATTTAAAAAAATAATGTAGTTGGGCTTGAATTTATGAACTTTTTGCATTATTGTTTAACAAAAGCCGCCGAAAGGAGGGTGGTATGAACGTGAATACCTCTTTAACGGGCATTAAAAATGCTTTTTATAGGCAGGATATTACGGCAAATAATGTGGCAAATATAAACACTAAAGGTTATAAGCAGGTTAATGTAGTAAATGAATCACTAAAAGGCGGCGGAGTAAAGGGGAGGGCTTTTGTATCAAAAGCACCTGCAACCCATAAGGGTAACAATGTAAACTTAGTTAACCAGACCGTTGGTCAGATTAATAATGTAAATCAGGAGAAAGCCAACGTTAATGTTCTAAGGGCTCAAAATGAGATGATAGGGAGTCTGATCGATATTAAGGCATGAAGATTTTTTCTTTAATAACAAAAAAAGGGGCGTGACGCCCCTTTTTTTGTTATAGGGTGGATTTTTATTTTTTAGCCCACAAGCCATGGATGTTGCAGTACTCTCTTGCAGAAACCTCTTTTCCTTCAGGTACCTCAAACACGGCCTCAGGTGTATCCCCAGGATTTAAGAATCTTCTATAAACAACACCATCAACTATAAGTTCTACCCATTCAATATAGTGTTTCTCTTCCATTGGATGTGCCTGGTTTTCGCCAACTTTAACTACATACTTGTCACCTTCTCTTTTAATGAAAGGAACGTGTTTTTCTGTTGACGAGTCTGCTGTTTGTTCTTCTAAAAGCTTCATTGGCTGTCCACAACAAACAAGAGCATCAGCCCCCTCGTGTATTACTTCAATGATGTTTCCACAAATGTCGCATTTGTAAACCTGCATCTTTTTAGTCATTTTTTCACCTCCAATTAGTTTTATATTTCAGACGTAAACTGTCTGCTTGAAAGGTCCTTGTCTATCATAAAAATTCCGTGTTTGCTTCCTTCCACTAATTTAAGTTTGTCGATAATTTCTCTGTCGTTTTCTTCTTCTTCTACCTGCTCATTGATAAACCATTGAAGCATGTTATAAGTTGCCCTGTCTTTGAGTTCTTCGGCTAAATCAACAAGCCCATTAATGCATTTTGTTATATGTTGTTCATGTTTTAATGTTTCCTCAAAAGCATGCAGGGGTGATTCCCATTCGTGTGGTGGTTCATTAATAGTCAAGAGTTTAATAGTTGCTCCCTGACTCTGTAGATATTGATAAAACTTTGTAGCATGCTCCATTTCTTCCTTGTATTGAACCATCATCCAATTAGCAAAACCCTTTAACCCAATTGAATCAAACCATGCCGACATCGAAAGGTAAAGGTAAGCAGAGTAAAGTTCCTCGTTAATTTGCTTATTAATGGCATCTTCCATTTTTTTGTCTATCATTTCAAACCTCCTAAAATTTCTCGAATTTTTCTTTTGGAACGCCACATACTGGACATTTCTCAGGTGGATTATCTCCAACATATGTAAATCCACATACCGGGCATATGTAAATATCTTGCTCTTCTAAATCCTCACCTTTTTCTGCTTTTTTCTTTGCATCTTCATAGAGTTTCTCATGTATTTTTTCTGCTTCTATAGCGTAATGTATTGACCTTTGTGCTTGTTTATCATCAAATAATTTTGCTATAGCTTCATAGGCTGGATACATGTCTTCAATTTCAAACTCTTCCCCACCTCTTGCACTTTCCAAGTTCTCTAAATTATCTTTAGGAATCCCTAGTGCCTTTGCGTGATTTTTAGCATGAACAAATTCAGCGTAAGAGATAGCTCTAAACAGTCTTGCCAAATTTTTCTTTCCTGAGTTTTCAGCAATTTCTGAAAAGATTAGATACTTAATGTGTGCCATACTTTCTCCGGTGAAGGCTTCATTCAAAGCCTTCTCAACCATTTTTCTCATTTTTAACCTCCTGCAATTTTTTTAATTCTTCTAAAACCTTATCTACATGACCTTTTACCCTAACATTTTTCCACTGGGCCCTAATCGTGAGCTCAGGATCAATGATAAACGTGCTTCGTATTGTTCCGTAATACTCTTTCCCGTAATTTTTCTTTAAACCCCATGCACCGTAAGCTTCCAAAACTTTATGTTCTTCGTCACTTAACAAGAGTATATCTAAGTTGTGTTTTTCAATGAATTTTGCATGAGATTTTGGTGAGTCTTTGCTTATTCCGATTATAGTAGACCCGAGACTGTCAAAATCTCCTTTTTTTTCTGTAAACTCTACTGCTTCCTTCGTGCAACCCGAAGTGTTATCTTTGGGATAAAAATAGAGCACAATCCACTTACCCTTAAAATCCTTTAGACAGTATTTTTTTTCTTCGTAGTTTTTCAAACAAAACTTTGGCGCTTTTTCCCCTATCATTTTATTAATCCTATTGATTTGTGTTTTTGATATATAAGTTCTGCTAACTCGTCCAATTTTTTGCAATCTTCCTCTTTAGGTAGACCTTTAATGAACACTGGCTCTAGAAGCTCAGCTTTTAAATTAGCTAAATTTGATTTAATAATGTCGGCTGCTCTTCCTCCCCAACCGTATGAGCCTATAACTCCTATAAACTTTGCTTTTGGTCTCAAAGCGTTTGCCAAATATGCCCCATATACAGCTGCTGGGTGTGCACCTGCTAGAACTATAGGGGTTGCCATTATAATGGTGGCCACATCTACTAAATCCATTGCCAACTCGCCAACGTCACAGGTTGTAAGGTTTCTAATTTTAACATCAATACCCTTAACCTCAAGCTTGTCAGCTAGATGTTCGACCATTTTCCTAGTGCTTTCATGCATTGATACGAAAGCTATCAGAACCATGTTTTGTGGAGTTGGGTCTATCCATTCCTCGTAGGCTTTGATAATGTACTCAGGGTCATCAAACACAGGTCCGTGACTCGGTGCAATCATCTTTATCTCTTTTTGCCTTATTTTTTTGATATTTTTCTCAATGAACGTCCTAAATGGCATCATAATTTCTGCATAGTATCTCTTTGCCTCATGGTAAACCTTGTCATAATATTTGGCGAACGTATATGATGTTGCAACGTGGCTACCAAAAAAATCACAGCTAAATAGGATTTTGTCCTCCCTTAAGTATGTACTCATCGTCTCTGGCCAGTGCACCCAAGGGGTTAAAATAAACTCAAGCGTCTTGTCACCCAAATCTACCGTGTCTCCTTCTTCAATAATAGTGAACCTCTCTTCAGGTATATGCAACAAATCCATCTCGAAATTCTTGCATTTTTCGTTTGTGATTAATTTTGCCTCAGGATACATATCTAAAATCATCGGTATACTTCCAGAGTGATCCTGCTCAGCGTGGTTAGAAATTACATAGTCTATTTTTTCTATGCCCAAGTCCTCTAAATTTTTCTTTAACTCTTCGAATTTGTATGGTTCTACGGTGTCAATAAGAGCGGTTTTTTCATTGCCTTGAACTATGTATGCGTTATAGCTTGTGCCTTGTGGCGTTGGGACTATCTCATCAAACAGTGTCCTGTCCCAATCTATCGCGCCGACGTTGTAAACGCCATCGGTTAGTTTTTTAATCATTCTCTATTACCTCCTCGAAGTCATCTTTTGTTACGCCACATACAGGACATGTCCAATCGTCTGGCAACTTCTCAAAAGGTGTTCCTGGTTTTATTCCACCTTCTGAATCCCCTTTTTCAGGGTCATAAATGTAACCACACACTGTACATCTGTACTTTTTCATCTCTTTGCCTCCTATAATATTTTTATTCTCTTTTTTCTCTTCTTCAACATATGTAGGTGCAGTTTTTGGTTCTTTACCATTTTTGACTTTGTGATAATAAGCATATGTCATAGGTTCTGTGCTGTTTAAAACTTCAGCATCTATAATTTCTCCTATAAACACGGTATGCGTTAATACATCAACCTTATTAACTACTTTAGCGATTAAATAGGCAACGCCATTCTCTAGAATTACCGGTATTCCATTAACTGTTTTGTGCTCAACACTTTCAAATTTGTTCGTTTCTCTGCCACTTTTAAACCCGAATTTACCTATAAACTGCATAGGTGTTTCCTTTTTTAGCACAGTGACAGAAAATGTGCCTGAATTTTCTATAAATTCGTGTGTTAAATTTTGCTTATTTATGCTAATTGCTATCGTTGCTGGCTGGGATGATATTTGAAAGACTGTATTAGCTATTTGCGCATTGTATTTGCCATTTTTTGATGATGCCACAATATAAAGTCCATAACTGAGATTGTAAAATGCTTTTTGGTTCATTTCTTCCTCCTATTTAAAGATTCTCTCTGTCTGTATCTGCCAAAACACAAAGTCCAAATGTGACAAAGGTATGTCTATTTTGTTAGAAAAGTCCCTCATATTTTTTTCTATTTCTATATATTTTTTCCTTGTTAATGTCTTAGGTAAAGATTTGATTACCCCAAATTTTAATAGAGCTTTTAATATATGCCTGTCAAGTATGGTTAACTCTTCACCTAAACCTATATTCCTCAAAAAGTGGCTTGCCTCTTTGTAGCCCAGTCCTTTAACATTTCTGACAAGCCATTCCCTGGCTTCAAGGGGACTCTCGAGTTTTTCTAGTTCATCTACAATCTTTGGTTTCCCATCTTTCACGAACAATTTCTGTGCTTTTCTGACATATCTTGCTTTGTTATTTCTAAACCTAACCATCCTTAATTCATCTTTTAATATATTTTCTTTGGCCTCAAATAGCAAATTTTTCTTTTCTAAATTTTTTATGATCTCCCAAGCATTTTCGGCCTTTGACTGTGGAGTTAAAAGACAAAACAGTAATTCTTTGAAAATTATTATATCATTTTTTTCTTTCCATATGTTTCTGAACTCTGAGAGTTTGCTTATGATATCTGATTTTATCTTGGAGTAGGCTTCTACGATAATGATTTCCATTTTTAAACCTTCCAGAAAAATTTTCTCATTTGATAAATATTATACATCTAAGCTTCAATTTGTCAAGTTTTATGTTTTAAAAAATTATCCAGTTTGGTATTATCTTACAAGAGTTTTTTATTGAGGGGAGGTGCCATTTATGGAGAGGAAAATATTGTTAAAAGAAGAAGATATACCTAAATTTTGGTACAATATCTTGCCAGATTTGCCTACACCTTTGAATTCACCTCTAAATCCAGAGACAAAAAAGCCGTTAACCGCAGATGATTTGAAAATATTTCCTAAGGCTATTATTGAGCAAGAAATGAGCAATCAAAGAGAGATACCCATACCAGATAAAGTTAGGGAGATTTACTCTTTGTGGAGGCCAACGCCGCTCGTTAGGGCTTTGAATCTTGAAAAAGCTCTTGGTACACCGGCTAAGATTTATTTCAAAAATGAATCTGTTTCTCCTGCTGGTTCTCACAAACCCAATACGGCTATTGCGCAAGCGTATTACAATAAAATGGAAGGTATTAAAACCTTAACAACTGAAACTGGAGCGGGTCAGTGGGGTTCTGCTTTGGCTCTTGCAGGGACTCTATTGGGTATAGATGTCAGGGTTTATATGGTTAAAGTAAGCTATGAACAGAAACCTTTTAGAAAATCTATGATTCACCTTTGGGGTGCAGAAATCTATCCTTCTCCAAGTGATAGAACGGATACGGGAAGAAAAATTTTAAAGGAAGACCCGAATAATCCAGGTAGTTTAGGTCTTGCTATTAGTGAGGCAGTAGAAGATGCTGTAACCCATGAAAACACAAAATACGCTTTAGGCAGCGTACTAAACCATGTTTTATTGCATCAGACTGTAATCGGACTAGAAGCGAAAAAGCAATTTGAGTTAATAGGTGATTATCCGGATGTTATCTTTGCTCCTTGTGGAGGCGGAAGTAATCTAGGTGGCATCTCTTTACCGTTTATGAGGGATAAGATTAATGGTAGAGATGTAGAGATTGTGGCCGTTGAACCAGCAAGTTGTCCAACTTTTACAAAAGGTATTTTTGCTTACGACTATGCAGATGTAGCTAAAATGACGCCTTTGCTTTTCATGTACACTTTGGGTCATAATTTTATGCCGCCAAGTATTCATGCCGGTGGTTTGAGATATCACGGTGATTCACCCATTTTAAGTCAGTTAAGAAAAGATGGTTTGTTGGATGCTGTGGCCTACAACCAAACAGAGGTATTTGAGGCAGGCATGCTTTTTGCAAAAACAGAAGGCATTATTCCTGCACCAGAAACGTGTCATGCCGTTAAAGCTGCTATTGACGAGGCTTTACGGGCAAAGGAGGAGGGAAAAGAAAAAACAATACTTTTCTGTTTTTCTGGCCATGGTCACTTTGATATGGCGTCGTATGATATGTTTTTATCGGGCAACATGAAAGATTATGAGTATCCAGAGGATAAAGTTAGGGAGGCTTTGGAATACTTACCGAAAATTTAGATTTAACATGTGAAACTTAATTAATTAAATTATTAAAGGATTTTTTAAGATGTGTGACTTAAATCACAAACCTTGACCTTTTAAAAACGTTTCCATATAATAAGCCCAAGTGAGTAAAAAGGATTTACTGTAAACTTTAAGCTTTTTTTGGCGGAGGTTGACTATGGTGTCGTTGAATAGAAGGAACTTTTTGAAGCTTTCATCGTTGGTTACCGGTGGGTTGATGTTCTTTAGGCCTACAGCAAAGGCTAGTATTTACACTCCTCACTGGAAAAAACCTGCAGGTAAGATTAAATATTTTCCAAACATCTGTAGCTATTGTTCAACTGCGTGCGATATTGTTGTTAGAACGAGGGTTAACGGAAAGTTTATGAAGCCCCAGAAGATAGATGGCAACACTAGTAGTACCTACAACAGGGGGAGGATTTGTGCAAGGGGACAGTCTGGTATTAGAACGGTTTATAATCCTGATAGGCTTAAATATCCATTGATTAGGGTAGAAGGCTCTCAGAGAGGTGAGTGGAAATTTAAGAAAGCAACTTGGAAAGAAGCGATGGACTACATAAAGAAGAAGGTTGAAGAGAATAATATTAAACCTCATGAAGTTGCCGTATTTGCTGGTCAGAGAGCTTGTGCATATGAAAAGCTAGGTGTATTTGCATTTTCAGCATCAACAGGATGCCCTAATATTGTTGGTTCCCCAATGCAGCAGTGTGTTATGGCAGAGCATGCAGGTGCTGACGTAACAGTGGGTACTATGATTACCCATGACGAACTTCTTGTTGATATGGACAATACAAAAGTTCTTTTAACCGTTGGCAGTAATGCTGCGATTGCAGGAATTTCTGTATCCAGGGCTGTTAGGTTTGCCAAAGGAAGACAGAACAAGATGACGGTTATTGCCCTAGACCCAAGATTAGGTGAGACAGCTGCTAAAGCTGACAAATGGATTCCTATAAAGCCTGGTTCAGATATGGCTTTCTTAATGGCTATAATCAGGCTTTTAATAAAAAATGAATGGTACGAGGATGAATTCTTAAGGAAGCACACAACAGCCCCATTCTTAATTTACGACAACAATGGAACACCTTTTGCGTTCGGTCAAAACACGAATCCAGAGCAGTTCCCATATTCAAAAAATTACTATATTTACGATGAAATTTCTGGTGAAGTTATGGCTGTTGATGGCTTTACAAACGACAACATTGGAAATAAAAAGATAAAACCAGCCCTATTTGCTCCTAAAGGTTTAACATTTCAAGGAAAACCAGCTAAAACTGCATTTGATTATCTATGGGATGCAGTTAAAGATGCAACTCCAGAGTGGGCAGCAAAGGTCTGTGATATACCAAAAGAGGATATCGAAGAGACAGCAGAGTTGCTTGGAAGAATTAGACCTGCAACGGTTCATCCAGGATGGATGGATGGGAGGTATGAAGATGTCGTTCAGATGAGGAAAGCAGCAGCGATAATAAATGTTCTAGTTGGAGGAGTAGATAGTGTAGGTGGATGGGTTTATAACCCCGAAGACAGAGAAGGTATGGAAAGATTCTATGAAGCTTACAAATCTGGCAAGCTAAACAACCCTATGGCTCTGATGATGGCTACAGCAATGGGACCAGGTTTACTTGGTGTCATTGGAAAACTTGAAGGCATGATGCTTTCTGGCAAATTCCCTCTATTTAGAGGTTACCCTCACTTTAACAGAGCTTATTATGAATATCAGAAAGAGAAATATGGTAAAAAAGCTATACCTTTCTCTCTGTTTATCAACGCTGGTTTCCAAGAAGCTGTTGAAGGTAAGCTAAAGTGGAACGGAAAACCATATCAGATTAAATTCGCATATGTGTATTCAACCAATCCTTTGAAAGATTATTACGGCTATAAAAAATGGGCTGAAACGTTCAAGAATCCTAATCTAAAGCTTGTTGTTGTTGATGATATCCTTCCTTCAGATATGACGGCGTTCGCAGACGTTATACTTCCAGATAAAACGTATCTTGAAAAATACAGTGGTATCTGGATTCAAGGTCCAAATTCAGACTTAGGTTTGAGAATGAGATTCCCAAGTGTAAGTCAAATTGGTGATGTAAAGGGTGGTGATGAGGTATTTTGTGAGTTGTCTAATATCTTGAATCATGGTAGAGGAGATTACGGCTCAGCTTCTATGATTGTTAGTCAGTTCACTGGCTGGGATATGGGCAAGACGATGAAAGAGCTCGCCCTTGCATGGAAGGGTAAGAAACCGCTATACAAGGCGTTTAGAGATACAGCGCTATATTCAGTTGGAAAAAAATTGGGTATGGAGCCTAAGCAACTTGAAAAAACATTAGAAAAGAAGGGCGTTTTGCCATTAAAGACAAAAGAACAGCTAATGGAAGAATCTGGAATGCCTTATAAACTTCCTGTGCCGACATTCTCAGGAAGGGTTGAGATTTATTCAACGTTGTTTGGCCACTTCAACGCAAAATACGGGGTAGATAAACACTGGAATCCGATTCTTACCTATATTGATTGGGAATACAGAAAGGGTGCAAAAAGGGATTTCAAACCAACAGGCAATGAATTTTTCTTTGCATTCGGAAAAGTGCCTGAGATGACTTATTTAACAACTGCAGATAACCCACTGCTACATTCTCTTGTTGAAAGACATGCAGAAGAGAATTATGGTGTTTGGATGCATCCAAAAGCAGCCCAGAGTTTAGGTTTGAAAGAAAAGGATAAAATTGAGCTTGAGGACACTGTGTCTGGCCAGAAAGTTCAATCGTTCGTGCATGTTACGGAAATGGTCAGAGAAGATACAGTGTTTGTGATTAGCGACTTCGGTCTTGACAACAAACTTCTTAAATACGGAAGTGGCAAAGGTGTTGATTTAGGAAAACTTATTCCAGATAGATTAGGCCCAGTAACTGGCTCCTCCTTGAGTTGTCAGTTTACTGTAAAGGTTAGAAAAATATAAGTTGGAGGATAGGCGATGGCTAGATATGGAATGGTAATGAATGTTCATGCATGCCTTGGTTGTAGAGCGTGCATGGCTGCTTGTTCGCAGTGGAACCAGACGCCTTTTTGGGCTGAAGATTTTAAAGGTAAATGGAGGACAAGGGTAACAGAAATTGAGGAAGGAAAATTTCCAGAGATAAAGAGGCATTTCTTCCCAACAATCTGTATGCACTGCGTTAATCCTCCTTGTGCATCGGTTTGTCCAACAGAGGCAACGTATATCAATAAAGATGGTGTTGTGCTTATAGATTACGACCTGTGTTTGGGTTGTGGATACTGTATTGAGGCATGTCCATACGATGCTAGGTACGAATATGAGCTTGATGATTTAAAGAAAGATGAATTTTACTTCGGCGAGGATGCAAGACATCATCAGGCACATGTTGATAAGTGTACATTCTGTGTTGATAGACTTGAAGAAGGGCTTGAACCGAGTTGCGCTGCTACCTGTGTAGGACATACAAGGATATTTGGCGATTTGGATGATCCAAATTCTGAAGTGGCTAAACTTGTAAATACTGGAGAAGCTAAGCCTTTGGGCAACTATATGGGCACAAAACCAAAGGTTTACTACATTAAATAAAAGGAGGAAGAGATGGATTTGGTACAACAACAATTATGGGGTTGGAATATAGCCACCTACCTATTCTTTGGTGGTTTGGGTGGTGCTACTTTGGCTTTAGGTATACTTGCAGAATTGAGGTTCAACCTTAATAAATGGTTCGGTATTTTAACATCTTTGCTTGGCCTTGCTATAATAAGTTTCGGTTTGATTTGGCTTGTTATTGACTTGATTAATCCGTTGAGATTTTTGCTCGCATTTTGGATAGCAGGAATAGGGCATTCATGGATAGCACGTGGTATGGTTGTGATAACCGGCTCTTACATATTTGGGGTTTTATACGCAATTGCGGCTTTCTTTGGAAGCACAACATTTAAGAAATGGATGGGCTATATTGCAATGTTTTGTGGCTTTGGCGTGACAACTTACACAGGTTTGTTACTGAATGCAAATGTTGGCGTTCCTTTCTGGCACACACCGGCTTTGCCAATTCTTTTTACAGTTAGTGCGTTGTCCACAGGTTGTGCATTGTTGATGCTAATTTTAGCGGCAATGAAATCCGACGAAGCTGAACATTACTTCCATTTTGTTGAAGGTTTCGATATTCTCTTAATCTCATTGGAATTGTTGATTATTTTTGCATATTTGGATTTTGCAAGACTTGGAAATGCAGCCGTTATGAAGAGTGCTCATCTGCTTATGGGCAACCCTCTCTTCACAATTGGATTTGTTGTGCTTGGACTCATTACACCACTTATACTTGAAGCATTTGCTTCCGTTAAACATAGCGCGAAAGGTTTGGCAGGTGTAGCATCTATCCTTGTTCTAATCGGTGGATTCTTGTTAAGGTACTTAATTACGTGGGCTGGTGTATTCCAGTATCCACACGGCATAGCAGGGTAACTTTTTAAAGAAGGTTAAAGCCCCGAGAAGGGGCTTTACTTTTCTTTTGTTTTGGGTATCATTTACATTGTTAAGAGGGCGGATGTAGCTCAGTTGGTAGAGTGCAAGCTTCCCAAGCTTGATGTCGCGGGTTCGATTCCCGTCATCCGCTCCATTTTTTTGTTATTCTTTATTTCATGTTTTTTTCACTCTTTGATAATATCATGTTAGTGATATTGGATAAGGGTTGAAAACGGCAAATCAAGGTTTAATATTAAACTAGGAAAGGGAGGTGATAAAGTTACAGTAGGAAATAATGGGGGATATGATCAATAGATATTCGATGTCTAATTTTAAAGTAAAAGAAGGAGGTTTGGGTATGAAGGAGATTAAAGGTAAATCGGGTTTTACATTGATTGAGCTGATGATTGTTATAGCAATCATTGCGATTTTAGCAGCTATAGCTATTCCACAGTATATGAAATATGTAAAAAAAGCAGCAGCAGCTAATGTCCAGGCTACTTTATCTGCTTGTGTAAGTCAAGCATTAGCTGAATGGTCAGATAATGGAACAACGACTTACACTTGTAATTTGCAAGGTGCTACTCCATCTACTTCGACAATAACATTAGATAGTAGCGGTAATTTGCAGACAATAACTGGCAGTCCGTTTACTGTCAAAGGCCATTCAGTGCAATGTAATGTTAATACTACTACAAATACAGTTACATGCACTCCCCAATAAAAGCTATGGAGCTATGACCCATAGCTTTCTAGTTTTTTAAGTAATGCTTGTTGCTCTTATGTTTTTAAGGAGTAATTATTCTATCGTGCCTAATGATATGGGGGTGTGTGTTAGCCCCCATATCCGCTCAGTCGAATCAAATGGTCTGTCAACCTTTTTTTATACACCCAATTAGTCATGTTTTTAAAGAAATCTATCTTTTAATCATATCGCTTCTTTCTGTTATATTTTCCCCGTGTTTTTGTAATAGTTCTCTAAATACTCCTCAGTAGTAAGCCAGTTCAGTGATGAATGAATCCTTTTCTTGTTGTAGTACAGTTCTATGTACTGTTAAAGTCAACCAAAAATACCATCTACTCATCTACCGATTTACCTATTCACCCACTCACTTTCTCTATCTCCCACTTCCCAATATTTATTCCTCTCTTTCGAGCTAAACACCATTCCAATAAGGTATATATATTATACCGCCCCCACTTGTCAAACCAATTCTTCCCATTCCCCTTTTCCCTTCTCTTTCCTTAACCCTCAGTTAACAGAATTATTTCACCTCCTTAGGCAACTATATTCTCTTTTGTTTCTGATATACGCCCATACGCCTCAAAAGGCGTCTTATACCCAATAGCAGAGTGTAATCTCTTGCTATTGTAGGTGTGTATGTATTCATCTATTCCAGTTTTTGCGTCTTTGTATCTCTCGTAGCAGCTTGGATAGATGTTTTCCTGCTTTAGGCTTCTGAAGAACCTCTCCATATGTATGTTGTCAAAACACCTGCCTTTTGCATCCATGGATATGGATATGTTGTGTTTCTTTAGAAGCTCTATTGTTTTGCTTGAGGTATACTGGCTCCCCTGGTCAGAGTTAAAGATATCGGGTCTTCCGTATCTTTCTATAGCAGATTCTATAGTCCTTACAACAAGCTCATCATCCATTGTTGATGACAATCTGTGTGATAATATAGCC
>WFYS01000108.1 GCA_015490005.1 Desulfurellaceae bacterium
AACGTTGTTGCGCTTTTAAACGCAAAATCCATAAGCTTTCTGTTTTTTAAAAGTTTGGACATTACCTTTTTGTACGTGGGCAAACCGTGTTGCTTTATGACCTCATGGCGTGCAATTTCTACGATTGTGTCTGTCTCTGAATTATTGGGGCAGGATTCAACGCATGTTGTACAGAGTAGGCATTTGTATAGGTAATCTTTGGCTGTTTCTTCCCTAAAATCTATGTTGCCCTTAATGAGTTCGCTTAGAAGTGTGATATGTCCGCGTGCTACAAACGGTTCTGATTTCTCCTCTTTAAAAACAGGGCATACACTCCTGCAGATACCGCATTTAACGCACGATTCCCACGCTTGATACAATCTTTTGTCCATCTATAGCCTCATTTTGTGTGGATTGATTATGTTGTTTGGGTCAAACGCTTTTTTTATCCTCCTCAACAGCTCGATTTGTGTTCTACCCAACTGTTTTTCCAAAAAGTCCTGTTTTGTTATGCCTACGCCGTGTTCTCCTGTTATTGAACCTCCCAACTTTATGCATTCGCTAAAAACCTCTTCCATTGCGCGATTGGCCTTTTTTGTTTCATCTGCGCTATCTGTGTGATACATTATGTTCACGTGTATGTTGCCGTCCCCAGCATGGCCGAAATTTACTATTGGCAAGTCGTATTTTTTTGAAATTTTCTCCAAGCGTTCAATCATTTCTGCCAGTTTTGATCGTGGTACAACGATGTCTTCATTGAGTTTACCGTCTGCTATGCGTTTTAGTGTGGGCGATATTGTTCTTCGTGCAAACCATATTTTCCCTTCCTCTTCGGCATTCTTGGCTACAAAAAAGGAAATAACCGATTTGTTGTTTTTTGCCAATTGTTCTATCTTTTGTGTCTGCAGTTCAACCTCTGCTCTGTTTCCATCAATTTCAATGATCAATATGGCATCTGCTTCTGGTAGATTCACATTTGTGGCATCTTTAACCGTTTTTATTGCGAATTTATCGACAAACTCTATGGCAACTGGGATAACGCCGGATAAAAGGATTTTGTTGACCATTGCTGCGGCTTCCCTCATGTTGTCAAACACGATTTGCAAGGTTTTTTTAGCTTCTGGCAAGGGATGAAGTTTTAGAAGTGCCCTCGTGACAATTGCCAATGTCCCTTCGCTTCCAACAATTAGATCGACAAGATCATATCCTGCCACATCCTTGATATTCTTTGATCCAACGGTTATTACGCTGCCATCTGCCAAGATCAATTCCAATCCCTTAACCCAATCCTTCATAACGCCGTACTTTACGGCCCTTGGACCACCGGCGTTTTCTGCTATGTTTCCGCCGATGGTTGAAAATTTCCAACTTGATGGATCGGGCGGAAAGAACAGTCCGTAGGGCTTTACGTATTCCTGTAGATCCCAGTTGACCATTCCGGCCTCAACCCATATCATCATGTTTTCCAAATCCAACTCTATAACTCTATCCATTTTTTCCAAAGATAAACATATGCCGCCATCGACGTTCAAAGCTCCACCCGTGAAACCACTGCCCCAACCACGAGGCACAACGGGTATTTTGTATTTGTTGGCGATTTTCATTAACTCTGAAATTTCCCGTGTGTTTTCCACCAGTATGACCACATCGGGTAAATACATCCTTTGTGTGGCATCGTATGAGTATTGAATGCGACTTAGTTTATCAGTTAAGCACCTATCTTTAAAAATCTTTTTTATCTTTTTTATTGCATCGGTTTCCATAATAGTTGGAATTATACACAATCAAGGATTTTTTTCTATAAGAAAAAAGTGGTTCCGAATGTGTTATTAAGTGCTTTAAGAAATGTTATTAAAAAACAAACAACTCAAGCGGTAATTTTTGGTATATAGCAGGCTAGGGCAAGCCGTAAATTGAGGTGTTTGAGTGCTTAAAAAGAAAAGAAGTGTAAAAAAATAAAAGAGGGGAGAGCCCCCTCTTCTATTGTGTTATTGAGAGTTTGCTGCCTTTATATAGAAGATCTTACGATTGTTAAGATAAGAAATGCCGTATAATGTATTGCTAATCAAAAGCATAGGCTTTATTCTCCAAATAATTGTTCCACTTCCTGCAGGTTTTCTTGATTGTTGTCTTTTGCCAAAACCTTCTTGATCGCAACAATCATCCGAAGAGTATAGAATAAATCTATTTAGAGAGGTATAGCTAAAGATGTTTTGATTGTAATCTTCTGCAGGAATAGCAAACAGGTTTAAATAACCCATATTCATTCCGTAGCCAGACGGTATAGCAACAAAACCTGATGAATCTGCAAAAACAGATAAGTTATCCTCCTTATTATATATAAACGGCTTGAAAGATGAACATTGCAAGGATGAGCTGTTATCTGTTGTGTTAAATTTAAATTCACAATTGTCAATAATATTTTTATTCTTCCTTTCAACGTTAATTATATAATGAACTGTTTTTATATTGCTTGGTTGAGTTGAAGTTTCGGGGACTCTTAGGAATTTTCCTCCAATTACCGTATCATAGCTGCTGTTATCATTTATTAATCCTATTGCTTTTAAGAAAGTTTTGTTGTCGTTTTGGCTTAACTTATAGAGCAATAGATTTCCTGGCGTTAAAATGGAGAGCATTTTACCGTCTTGAGAAACAGAAATATCAAATACATTGTCTTCCATTTCCATTATGAAAGTGGCGTTATCAAGCGGTTGAATATCTCTTTTATCATATTCCGTATTAGGTATTTTTAGAGAGTATATATCGTTATCGGAGCTCGTATATATGTATAATTTATTTGTAGCTGGAGAGAATGATAAAATAGAAGTACCATATTGATCTATATCTATATTTGCTGGAAGAATAAACTTTTTGTATCTTTGGTTTTGTAGGTCAATTTTATATAATTCCTGATCTGTAACTGCAAACATTAAAGAGCCGTCTTTTGTTATTGTATATGATTTAGGGAGCTCATCCATAGATATAGACAAGCTTCCGTTATCCAAACTTGGTATTTTCAGAGATTTAAGGAAGTAACCGCTCCCATTTCTAAAGGTTATGTATAGGAGGGAATTGTCGGGTGATTTTGCAAGAAGAGAAAGTGAATCCGTAATATTATCGCCAACTATCTTTGATTTTAAGGCAGTTGAACTTGGCAGCTCTATCTTGCTTGCCATGTACGAATCTATAATAATTAAATTACTGTCAGTTGTAATGTAAATCGTTCCATCTTTTGCAAGCATATTTTCAATCTCAGTGCCTGGGGGAAACTTGATAGCCGTTTTTTCGTCTTGATAAGTCTTTTTGTCTATTATGTGTAGGCTGTAACTGGATGATGCAATCCTGTCCTTTCCTCTATGCGAACTATCTGTACCAATATAGTAATAGTTGTTTGAATCGCATGCAGCCGCTTTGACAATATTTTTGTCTGCAAATTTCTTGATAACACTTTTGTTGTCGGCATCTATTAAATACAAACCGTCATTTGTTGATGCAAGGAGTTTTGTGTTTGAGTTACACATAGAGACATCTTGTGCGTCTATTGCGCTACCATCATACAATATTTGTTTTAGAAGACTTGTTCCTTTCGATGAATTATCATAGTAAAATAGACCTTTATCTATGATGTAAATAGTGCCATTCGCCGAAACTTTTATTGTTGTATCTGTGCTGATGCCTGTTAAGTCTGCGAATATGGGGCTTGGCGAAGATGTCTTCCATAAAGTATAAGAATTAGTACCTCCAGTTTTATTGTCAATAAGATAGTAGATTGTGTTATTTGCTTGAGTCATACTGATAATGCTGTAGCTTGATTTATCATCTGTTTGGCATTGTTCACCAAACTTTTCCAAAGAACCGCCATCGAGTTTTATTCTGTAAACGCCTGAGCAGCTTTGATTTATAGTGTCTGTTGTAGTATTTACAGCCAGATAGATGTATCCATTATAGATAAAGCCATCTTTAGTTAATTTATAAGTGCGATTATCTCCTTTGAATTGTTCTGTTAAATCTATGGTTGTGTTGTCAAAACTATAATTATCAGAACTCATTTTTTCTATATTCAGCATTACATCTTCATTGGTGTCATTATCATACGTGTAGTATAGATAAAAGGTGTTGTTGTCTATATCTATACCGCCGTCACCTTCTTCTTCTGTTAACTGCTTTTTGTATAGAATTGGAGATGTAACTGGTGCTCCGTTTTTTATTTCGTTTATCAAATTAAACCAACCTTTTTGATATTTTTTCCTCAACTTGTTTCTGTCTTTTACCGGATTGAATGTCAGTAAATCTTCCATAGTTGGCTTATGCGTTGAGTTATCAAATATGTTGTTGATGGCATCCTGAATTGCGTTTGTTAGGTTATCAGGATTTCCAAACTGAGATTTAACAGCACTGCAAACCATATCGCTGATTGGTGTAACCTTTATTTCATCAAGCCCTTGAACTTCATCTCCTTTTGCAATAAGGCACAGTGTTCCATAATTAGGTGAAGCATTGTCATCCTTTATTCCGTCATCGTTAGAGTCGTAATCCATACCACCACTTACTTCATAAACGTACCAATCGTTCGGATTTAGTTCGTTTTGGTAGGAGTTAAAGTATCCGATTTTATCCAGTGTTGCGCCTTTAGATGTTGTTGTTGTGTGAATTAGAACTTTTGTTCCGTTATCCAATAAATGATACACTTTAACCGTTGCTCCACCCAGAGGTCCCAAAGTCGCCTGAGCTTTTTGAGATGTTTGTGGAGTTGGAGATGGTGATGGTGATGGTGGTGAAGATGTACCCCCACTACCTCCACAGGAATATAAAGCAAGCCCTAAAGACAAAAATAGAACAAAAAACAACCAAATCTTGCGTTTCATAAAACCTCCAATACTAAAAATTTTAGATTTTTGGTGATAGCCTTCTTTTCTTAGCATCTCCCCTATTTTTAAAAAATATATAATTAATTAATTATAATGTCAATATTTTTAGTGCATGGATTACATGTGTCTAACTTGTTTAACAATATTGTACTTTTTCTTTCGGATTAATTTCAATCATCAACTTGAATTATTTCTTCAATTGTGTAAAAATTAAATCATGCATGTGTGTTTTTTCTAAAGTTTAGCTAATGCTCGGCATTTTCTTTGGTTTTGAAGGGTTTATTTTTTAAAGAAGGGATGCAGCGTATATCCCATATCCCTTTTAAGGACAACACAGGTAATTTTACAATTCCTTTATTGCTTGGCGAGTGTAGAAAAGTGTGGAGGTTATTGTGTATAACAAACTGAAGAGAACAGCAGATTTTCTTATAGATAGGGTTGGTAAAATAGACGTTGCCATAATTACAGGCACAGGCATTGATGTGAACTTGAGTGGCAATAAAATTTTTGAGATAAGCTACAGTGAAGTACCAAATATTCCCACACCGTCTACAAAATCTCACAAAGGATATTTTTCTTTTTTAAAAAAGGGCAATCTTAAGATCGCTATAGCCTACGGTAGGTTTCATTACTATGAGAGATACTCCATGCAAGAGGTTGTGTTTTTGCCTCGTGTTTTGGGTTTGGCGGGTGCTAAGCTTGTGATTTTGACAAACGCCGCTGGCGGCTTGAACCCCATGTTTGAAAAGGGCGATCTTATGATTGTTAGAGATCACATTAATATGATGGGTGCAAATCCGTTAAAAGGTGATAATATAGATGAGCTTGGCGAGAAATTTCCCGATATGAGTGAGCCATACAGCAAGGCGTACATTGAGAAGATAAAGAAGGTTGCGTTTTTATCAGGGGTTGATTTGAAAGAGGGTGTGTATGTGGGTGTTGCCGGTCCTTCAATGGAGACACCAGCAGAAACCCGTTTCTTTAGACTTATAGGTGGTGATGCCATTGGCATGTCAACAGTTCCCGAAGTAATTTCACTAAACCACATGGGTATAAAACCCGTTGCAATATCTATTATAACAAACGTCAACAGGCCTGATTGCATGGAGCCTGCGCCTATTGATGCTGTAATAGAGTCATCAAGTAAGGCAAGTGATAGGTTAAGCTTGATTTTAGATAAATTTTTAGAGGAAGGCTTATGAGTATTTTAATAAAGAACGGCTATTGCATTGATGGTTTTAAAGAGGGGTATTTTGATCTGCTTATTGAGGGAAACAGGATTAAAAAAATAGGAAAAATTGATAAAGATGTAGATAGTGTGATAGATGCGAAGGATTGCCTTGTAATGCCGGCTTTCTGTAATGCGCACACACATCTTGCAATGAGCCTTTTTCGCGGTATGGCAGATGACCTTGAACTGATGGAGTGGCTTGAGAAACATATATTTCCTGCCGAGGCAAGGTATGTGAACCCGGAGACGGTTTATAAATGCTCAAAACTATCCATGCTTGAGGCAATTAGAAGCGGTGCATCATGCTTTTTTGATATGTACTTCTTCGAAGAAGAGGTTGTCAAAGCTGCTTTGGATGTTGGCATGCGTGGAGTTGTTGGCGAGGGAGTTGTGGATTTTAAGACGCCATCATGTGGTTCACCAAAGGAAGCTATAGAAAAAACGAAGTTATTGAAAGGCGAGTTTGAAAATAGCGGCCTAATAAGGGTATCTTATGCACCCCATTCGACTTATACGTTGTCTTTGGAAACACTAAAATTGGTCGCCGACAGTCTGGATAAGGAAGATATTGTTCATATTCACATAAATGAGAGTAAAAGAGAGATTGAGCTTGTAAAATCACAGAAAGGTAAAAAGCCCGTTGAGGTATTAAAGGAAGTGGGTCTTTTGGGAGAACATACGTACATGGCACACTGTGTCGAGACGGACAATGATGATATTGAGCTGATAAAAGACGCTCAAGCAAAGGTCATAAATGTTCCACAAAGTAACCTGAAACTTGCAAGCGGTATAGCACCCATTCAAAGGATGCTTGATAGAGGTATAGACGTTTTTATTGGTACGGATGGCTCGGCGAGCAACAACAATTTGGATATTATTGAAGAAATCAGGGTTGCATCCCTTGTTCAAAAGGTTAAGTTCAACGAAAAGGCTTTAAAAGCCAAAGATGCATTTAGGATGCTTGTCAATTTCAATGGTCTTTTTGATGCCGGCAGGTTAGAGGAGGGTAAACTCGCAGACCTTGTGATAATTAAGCTTGATGGCCTTGAGGCGACGCCGATTTACAATCCTTACTCGTTTGTCGTTTACGCCCTAAACTCAAGGGATGTTAGGGATGTGATTATAAACGGTAGAGTTATTTTAAGGAATGGCGAATTTGTGGGTGTGGACGAAGAGAAGATAAAATTTGAGGTTAAAGAGCTTGCCAAAGGGTTGGGTGGTTTATGATTTTAAAATCTTATGCAAAGATTAACTCAATTTTGTATGTTTTGGGTAAAAGGTCTGATGGATACCATGAACTTTATACACTGATGCATAAAATAGACCTATATGATTGGATTGAAATAAAGAAAAATGCATGTGGTTTAAGGGTAGAAACGAGTATCAATGAACTTAACAATAATGATAATTTGGCCTTTAAAGCCTCTCAATTGTTTTTTGAAAGAACGAGCATAAAGCCACAGGTTGATATTGAGATAGAAAAGCACATTCCAATAGGCGGTGGTTTAGGTGGTGGGAGTTCCAATGCTGGATATGTTTTAAGGGTTTTGAATGAGTTGTTTGATTATCCTTTATCAAACTCGGAGCTTTTCGAATTGGCCTCAAAAGTTGGTAGTGATGTGCCGTTTTTCCTTGTTGATGGATCTGCCATTGCAGAGGGTAGAGGAGAAAGGGTTAAGAAAGTGGATTGTAAGACGGATGGATATAGTGTTATTTTGGTTGTTCCGAATTTTGGTATTTCTACTGCAGGGGTTTATAAAAAATTCAGGTTGACAAACAATGAGGGTGTAAATAAAATGGCACTTACTATGAAAGGTGAGTGCAAGATGGTAGAAGTGGTTGCTCACCTGCACAATGACCTTGAGAGTGTTGTGTTGGAAGAATTTGGTCTTTTAAAAGAGATTAAGGAGCTTATGGTTGAACATTTTGGTCGTGGGCTTGTATCTGGAAGTGGTTCAACGGTATTTTCAATTATTGGTTCGGAGGTGAAACAGAAGGGTAGGTTGGACGAGTTTTGTATGGCAGAAGGGTTTTTTTGTAAAAATTTAAAATTCGCAGACTAAGAGGTAAGGAAGGTAGAACGGTTATGGAGATTACAGAGGTAAGGGTTAGCCCAATCGAAGGAGATGAAAAGTTAAAGGGTTTCGCAACGGTAATCTTTGACAATGAGTTTGTAGTTAGGGATTTGAAAATCATCAGTGGTCAAAAGGGATTGTTTGTGGCAATGCCTTCAAGGAAAATGAAAGATGGTAGCTTCAAAGATGTTGCCCATCCTTTGAATAATGAGATGAGGCGAAAACTTGAAGAGGCTGTGCTGAGCGAATACGAAAAAGCTAAAGAAAACAAAAGCGGAGAAGAAGAGGAAGAATAAATAGGCCACGGACTCAGTCCGTGGTTTTTCAATGTTGGGGCGTAGCCAAGCGGTAAGGCAGAGGACTTTGGATCCTCGATCGCTGGTTCGAATCCAGCCGCCCCAGCCAAATCTTTATTTTTAAGGGGTATTAAGTGAATATGTCCCACCTTAAACTGATAAGTGGAACTGCAAATAAAGTTTTAGCTAAAGAGATAGCGGATTATCTGGGTATTCCTTTAACGAAGGCTGAGATTACCCGCTTTAGCGATGGTGAAGTTTATGTTCAAATAGATGAAAGTGTTAGAGGAGCAGATGTTTTTCTTGTTCAGTCTTTGTCTTCGCCTGTGAACGACAATATTATGGAGCTTTTGATTACGCTAGATGCCCTAAAAAGATCATCTGCAAGCTCTATAACTGTTGTTGTTCCGTATTATGCCTATGCAAGGCAGGATAGGAAGGTTTTGCCTCGTGTCCCAATATCTGCAAAACTTCTTGCCGATTTAATTACCGTTGCTGGTGCGACACGTATAATGTCCATGGATTTGCATGCGGGTCAAATACAGGGCTTCTTTAATATACCAGTTGACCATCTGTACGCAGCCCCAATCATGCTCAATTATATCAAAGAAGATATTGGTAAGGACAATTTGGTTATTGTGTCTCCAGATGCTGGTGGTGTTGAAAGGGCTAGGTACTATGCTAAAAAACTTGGCTGCTCAATAGCAATTATAGACAAGAGAAGGCCAAAACCCAATGTAAGTGAGATAATGCATATAGTTGGTGAAGTTAAAGGAAAAACAGCCGTGATTGTTGATGATATTGTAGATACAGCCGGTACGCTTACGAATGGTGCTAAAGCTATTAAAGAAGAAGGTGCTGAAGAGGTGTACGCGTGTATTACACATCCGGTTTTGAGTGGCAATGCTATAGATAGAATTAATAACTCTCCTTTGAAAGAACTTGTTGTTACAAACACAATAACTTTTGAAAAGCCTGTGCCTACAGACAAGGTTAAAGTACTTTCTGTAGGACATTTGATAGGCGAGGCTATAAGGCGTGTTTATCATAAAGAGTCGTTAAGTGCAATATTTGAATAAAATGAGGTGAGTAGGAAAAATGATTATTACAGCAGAGAAAAGAGAGGTTGGTAGTAAGGTCTCAAGAAAATTGAGAAGAGAAGGGAAGATACCCGCCGTTGTTTATGGTTATGATTTTGAAAACAAACATGTAGTTGTTGACAAGTCGGAGCTGATGGCTGCTTTGAGAAAAAGCAGAAGAAATGATAGGTTCGATTTGAAGGTAGACGGAGATGAAACATTCAGGGTAATAATAAAAGAGCTTCAATGGCATCCTGTGAAGGATGAAGTTGAACACGTTGATTTTTATAAACTTACAGAAGGAAAGCATGTAGTTGTTGATGTACCTGTAAAAATTGTTGGTGAATCAAAAGGTGTTAAGTTGGGTGGTGATTTATATCAGCCACGCAAGAGAATTACCGTTGAAGCTTTGCCCGATGCTATTCCCAATGATATAGAAATTGATGTTACAAATTTAATGATTGGTGATGTTGTTCACGTGTTTGATTTGGATATGCCAGAGGGCGTAAGGGTTAAATCCTCTAAGAATTATACCGTTGTAGCAATCTTAGGCAAGGCAGAGGAAGAAAAGAGCGAAGAAGAGGAAGAGGAGGCTGAGGAAATAGCCGAATAATATATGGATTGGCTTGTTGTTGGTCTAGGCAATCCGGGCAAGGAATACGACCTTACCCCTCATAATATGGGGTTTATGGTATGTGATTCCTTGTCTTCTTTTTTTAGTTTTAATTTTACATTTGAAAAGAAGTTTTTAGGTTTTCTTGCTTTTTTTTATATAGACAAGCAGAAGGTAGGGGTTTTAAAGCCTGTAACGTATATGAACTTAAGCGGGAATAGTGTATTAAAGGTTATGGATTTTTATAAAGTAGGTTATTCTAAGTTGTTGGTTGTTCATGATGATATAGATTTGCCGTTAGGTAAGATTAAAATAAAAAAGAATTCTTCAAGCGGTGGTCATAGGGGCGTAGAGTCTATCATAAGTGCTCTTTCAAGTAAAGATTTTATTAGAGTAAAAGTAGGCGTTGGAAGAGGTGAAGACCCTGTAAATTACGTTTTGAGTAGATTTGACGAGGATAAAATGCCTTTAGTTGATAAAGTTATTAACCTTGCAAGAAATGCTGTGGTATCAGTGGTAAGTAAGGGACTCAGTAAGGCCATGACAGAATTTAATGGAATGTTGGAGGTAGAGAGAAGTGAAAGAGTATAACGTAGCTGTTGTTGGTGCTACAGGTGCTGTGGGAGAAGAGATGATTTTAACTTTGCAGCAGAGGAATTTTCCAGTAAAAAATTTAAAACCATTAGCAAGTAATAAATCCATTGGAAAGACGGTCAGATTCAAAGGCAAAGAAATTCCTGTTGAGGTTTTAGATAAAGATTCTTTTAAAGGCATTGATATAGCTTTATTTTCTGCAGGTGGGAGTGTAAGTGGCAAGTTTGCCCCGATTGCTGCTGAAAGTGGTGCTATTGTTGTTGATAACACGAGCTATTTTAGAATGGATAAGGATGTTCCGCTTGTTGTGCCTGAGGTTAACGCAGATGATATAGCGATGTATAAGAATAGGGGAATAATTGCAAATCCCAATTGTTCAACGATTCAAATGGTTGTTGCCTTAAAGCCGATTTTAGATAATTACGGCATAAAGAGAATTGTTGTGTCTACATATCAAGCAACATCTGGTGCTGGTAGGAAAGCCATGGAAGAGCTTGTGGAGCAGACAAAGGCTTGGTTTGAGTTTAAATTAGATGAATGTAAGCCTGTTAAGATTCCTAAAGTTATAGCATTCAACTGTGTTCCGCATATCGATGTGTTTTTTGA
This sequence comes from Desulfurellaceae bacterium, assembly GCA_015490005.1. Lineage (GTDB taxonomy): Bacteria > Campylobacterota_A > Desulfurellia > Desulfurellales > Hippeaceae > Hippea. The sequence continues at coordinate 11,342 of WFYS01000108.1, forward strand.
TGATGGATACACAAAAGAAGAGGTAAAAATGATAAATGAGACAAGAAAAATTTATCATAAACCTGAGTTGCCCGTTACTGCTACTTGTGTAAGGGTTCCTGTGTTTAGGGGGCATTCTGAGTCTGTTAATGTAGAAACTGAAAAACCGTTTGATTTAGATGAAGTAAAGAAGATTCTTGATGAGTCACCAGGTTGTAAGGTTATGGATGATCCAGATAGTTTGTGTTATCCAACACCTATTGAAGCGTCTGGAAAAGACGAGACTTTTATAGGAAGGATTAGAAGAGATGAATCTGTGGAAAATGGTTTAAATCTGTGGGTAGTTTCTGACAATTTAAGAAAGGGAGCTGCTTTGAATGCTGTACAAATTGCAGAAATTCTTATAAAAGATTATCTATAAGGAGAAGTCATGAATGGTGTTGTAATTAAAAAGATACTTGCCCCTTTGGATTTTTCAGATGCTTCTATTTATGCGTTGGGATATGCTAAGACAATGGCTGAGAAGTTTGATGCGAAACTTTACTTATATCATTGTATTACAGACATAAGCGCATATGCGGGCTATGTTCCTTCATTTCCAGCCGATGAGGTTCTGAAGAATTTGAGAGAAGATGCGATTAAAGGAATGGAACATATAGTTAACCGTTACTCCTTAAAAAATGTAGAGATTGTGGTTGAAAAAGGAAGCCCTGCCAAAAATATTGTAGATTTTGCTGAGAAAAATAAAATAGATTTAATAGTAATGGGTGCTCACGGTAAAAGCGGATTTGAACGCTTTACTTTTGGAAGTACAACAGAGAAAGTAATGAGGATGTGCACCATTCCTGTTCTAGAGATTAAAATGCCAGAATGAAATAAGGGAGCCTCAAACCTCCCTTATTCCTCTTTTTTTGATTCTTCAATGATTTTTTCTGCTATTTGAGAGGGTACTTCTTCATAAGTTGAAAACTCGTATTTAAATAATCCTCTGCCACCAGTTATAGATCTTAATGTGGGTGCATACTCCAAAATTTCTGCTTCCGGTACCAAGGCTCTTATTCTCTGGTATCCCTTTTTGTCTTCATAAGGTTCCATACCTAATACTCTACCCCTTCTTGAGTTTAGGTCTCCTATAACATCACCCATTGTTTCATCCGGTACATAAACTTCCATTTCAACGATAGGTTCAAGGAGAACCGGCTTACATTTACTTACACCTTCTTTGAATGCGATAGAACCTGCCATTTGAAATGCTAAATCACTTGAGTCAACCGGATGATACTTACCATCGATTAACTTAATTTTTATATCTATCATTGGATATCCTGCCAAATATCCCTGCTCCATAGCCCCTTTTATGCCTTTTTCAACAGATGGTATAAATTGCTTTGGTATAGCTCCTCCAACTATTAAATCTTCAAACTCAAACCCCTTACCTCTTGGTAAAGGCTCAATTTCTATTGTACAGTCTCCAAATTGCCCATGACCGCCTGTTTGTTTTTTATATCTTCCGTGTGATGCAGTTTTTCCTTTAATTGTTTCTTTATATGCTACCTTAGGCGTTTTTAACTCTGCGCCAACTCCGTACTTTTTCCTTAATCTAGAAATAACCGTTTCTAAGTGCAGTTTACCCATACCTGTAAGTATAAATTCACCTGTTTCATTATTTCTTGCGAATGAGAGAGATGGGTCAGACTCAATAATCTTGCTAATTGCCGCACCAATTTTTTCTTCATCGCCTTTGCTAGCTCCGTAAATAGCGGCAGATATATACGGCAATGGCATTTCTATAAATTCACATTTTACTTTGGAGCCTTTGTTTGCTATAGTATCTCCAGTTTGAGTTGCTTTTAGTTTTGCTACTGCAAATATATCACCGGTCGAAACCTCTTCCACTTTGTTGAAATTTTTACCCAACATTAGATTAATTGTTCCAAGTCTTTCTTCTGTATCTCTCGTTACATTGTAATAATTTGTGTCAGCTGTGAATGTGCCTGAGCAGACCCTCAATAGGCTGATTTTTCCCATCTGTGGGTCATTATACGTTTTAAATGTCAAAGCTGCCGGTTCATCAAACATATCTTCTGGTGAGGGAAGTAAATCAATCACACTGTCTAATAATTCTTTTGTTCCGTAGCCGTTCAGTGCGCTGCCCAACAGAATCGGGTAAAAGCCACCACTTTTTACGGCTGTTTTTAGAGTTTTAACTATTGTTTCTATATCTAATTCTTCGCCTTCTAAATATTTTTCCATTAATTCATCATCATACGTCGATATTTCTTCTACTAGCTCCATATATTTTTCTTCTATTTCATCTTCTAAGCCATTTGGGATATCTAATTCTTTGTTTTCAAAAGAGTAAGCTTTTTTTTCTAGTATGTTTACATATCCAATAATGCTATCATCTTTTGCTATAGGTAGTTGTAAAAGGTATGCTTTTTGGGTTAAATTGCTTTTTATATCATTGACTGTTTTGTCTAAACGAATATCCTCTTTATCAATTGCATTCAAGAAGAATATAGTTGGTTTTTTTTCTTTTGATATTTCATCCATTAATCTTTCAGACTGAGCATCTATGCCATCTTTTGCGTCAATTAATAGAACAACACTGTCTGCAGATTTTATGCCACACAATGCATCGGCTATGAAGTTATGGTATCCAGGAGTGTCTATAAAGAAAACCGTATGTTTTTTCCACTCCGTGTAACCAACGGCAAGTTGCATTGAGATTTTTCTTTCAATTTCCTCTGAGTCAAAATCCATAGTTGTATTGCCTTTATCTGAAGAACCTTTTCTTGTGATTTTTTTTGTCAAAAATAATATGTCTTCACAAAGCGTAGTTTTACCAGATCTTCCAGAACCACATATAGCAATAACTCTTTTTTTTGTAATATCAGGCATTAAACTTTACCTCCCCTTTATAAACAGTTTTCAATTTTGTCTTTATAGCTCTCTTCTGTTTTTAACTGTCTAAGTAGTTTGCTTCTTTCTATGTATTTATCGATTTTGTTTTCTTTTGATTTTATATGCTCAAGCCAAGAGTTTACCCAATCCTTGTACTCTGGGTGGTTTTGGCTATTACTTTTCATTATTGAATCTTGAAGATTATATCCAATTATTATATCTGTTATGTTTAAAGCATCTTTGTACTCAACAAAATAACCTTCTGTACCTGTTATTGCATAGACACCAGGGGTTATTTCCATACCTTGGGTATTGTCTACTTTATAATAGCCCACTACTAGATGTTGCGTATCTTTCTGGTATGGTTTGTATATGGCTCTGAACAAAATATATATCTCATCAAAGAATTTCTTTTCCAAGATTTTTCCTACTTCTTCAAAGTAGAATACATAATCCAGTTTACTGTCGGCATTGAAACCTTCAAGGTAAGGTCCATTTTCATATTCTCCCTTTTTAAGCGGATTTAGACCTAAAACATCTCTGACTATGAGATTTTGATTTCCTACAATTGAATCACACTTTTCTGACATTCCAGGTAGAGCAAAAAAAGGCACACAAATAGTTAGCGTTTCCATGGCCTTGTTCTCCTTTCTTTTTTTATCACCATTTCATTGGCACATTCCCTTAACGTACTGAACGGACATCAATTATAATATAGTTCAAACACAATTTAATATCAAGAAAAATTAAATGATACCAAAGGTTCTATTTTCCTTTTTTAATTTCGAATACGCAAAAATCTTTACCTTGGGCTATGCACTCCTTTTCTTTAGGTTGCCAGCTTGACCCTAGAAATTCCTCTAACATTCCTGCTATTGTCCCGCCTAAGGGTAAACAGGTAGGCTTTCTACTTTTTAAACCTTCTGCGAACACTGAATGGCTAACTCTAATAAAAGCTCTATCCTCGGATAGATCAAATTCTTCAAAATTGCACTGTCTAGATTCTTCAAAGTATGCCATTATACACTCTTTCACTATATTTAAATCAAGGTTTCCTCCTAGTATCTGTTTGAAATTCTCAGCTGCTTTTTTTCCTGCTTTTTTTCCAGGCAATATAAACATTCCACCAAGCCCAAATCCTGCAAGCTTAATTAAATTTGAGAAAAAATCCCTAAAAACATCCTTTGGCAGAACAAAACCTGATTCTTCTATATATTGCTTAGTTTTAGACCTAATTGTTTCTTTGTCCATATAAACCTCCTCCTGCTTTTTATATAAAATATAACGAATTTATTATTATGTCAAATTTTATTATTTTAAATATCATTTATTAAACCGTTTCGTGCTCCGTTCTCCTTATAATTTCATCCTGCAATTTTTCGTTTAGGTGACAGAAGTAATCGCTGTATCCTGCGACCCTAACAATTAAATCGCCGTACTTTTCAGGATGTTTTTTTGCGTCCCTTAATGTTTCCGCGCTAACCACGTTGAACTGTACATGGTGGCTATCTAATTTGAAATATGTTCTTATGAGCTTCACAACGGCGTCTATACCCTTTTCATCTTTGAGTAGATCGGGTGTAAACTTTAGGTTTAACAATGTTCCGCCTGTCTTTATGTGATCCATTTTCGCTGCGGATTTTAATACAGCCGTAGGTCCATTTTTATCCATGCCTTGTACGGGTGAAATGCCCTCTGATATGGGCTCAAAGGCTTTTCTACCATCTGGTGTTGCGCCTATTTTTGACCCAAAGTACACATGAACCGTTGTTGGTAGCATGTTTATCCTGAACTGTCCGCCCTTGTATATTGGTCTGCCGTCTATGTTTTTAAAGAACTCCTCAAATACCTCTTTCATTAGGTTATCCGCATAATCATCGTCATTGCCGTATTTGTGGGTTTTGTTGAGCAAATACTGCCTTTCAAGTTCGTAGCCCTCGAAATTCCTATCTAACATTTCAATAAACTCTCTCTTGCCGAAGCGTTTTTCTTCAAATACGGTCTGTTTTATGGCGGCGAGTGAATCCGTTATTGTTCCTGTACCGACGCCTTGAATATAACAGGAATTGTAGCGTGCACCACCGTTGTAATAGTCCTTACCCTTCTTTATACAGTCATCGATGAGTATAGACAAAAATGGTGCGGCGATGTGTTTTGCATAGATCCGCTCAATGATAAGGTTACCCTCAATTTTTATGTCGATAAAGTATCTTAATTGCTTTTTAAATGCTTCCATAAAGTTTTCAAATGTCTCAAAATCCTCAAAATTACCTGTCTTTAGACCTATTTGTTTACCTGTTAATGGATCGACGCCATTGTGCAGGGTTATCTCTAATATCTTTGGAATGTTAAAGTATCCCGTTAGTGTGTAGTTTTCCTTTCCAAACGCACCACTCTCCACACATCCGCTTGTTCCTCCGCAGCGGGCGTCCTCTATGGATTTGCCTTGTCTTAAAAGTTCCATGACAACGGCATCGGAATTAAATATCGATGGTTGACCGAAGCCTGTTTTTATAATTTCCATCGCCCTTTTAATAAACTTGTCCGGGTTCTTTTTGCTGACGTGTATGGATGCGTTTGGTTGAACAAGTCTCATTTCTTCAATCACGTCTAATAACAGATAGCTCAACTCATTGACGTTGTCCGTTCCGTCTTCTTTAATGCCGCCGATGTTGATTTGTGCAAAGTCCGTGTACGTTGAGCTTTCCTCGGCTGTTACACCAACCTTTGGTGGGGCAGGGTGGTTATGAAACTTAACCCATAAGCACTCAAGTAGCTCTTTTGCCTTATCCTTTATGAGCCTGCCTTCCTCTATGTCCTTTTTGTAGAATGGATACAGGTGTTTGTCCAGTTTGCCTGGGCTGAACGCATCCCAGCCGTTTAGCTCTGTTATTACGCCTATGTGCACAAACCAGTAATACTGCAGAGCCTCATGAAACGTGCGTGGTGCATGTGCTGGCACCCAACTGCAGATTTCTGCTATCTGTAGTAATTCCTTTTTTCTTTCTTCGTTTTCCTCTTTTTGAGCCATTTCCTTTGCTAATTTTGAATACCTTTCTGCGAACTTTATTATAGCGTTTGCCGCGATCTTCATCGCCTCTAACTCTTCCTTTTTATCGAGTGCTTCTCTATCGTGCTCTAAATCCAATTTTTCAATCTGTTCGTCTATCTCTTTTATGAAGTCAAGCATTCCTTTCTTGTAAATCTTGCCATCTAAAACCGTATGCCCCGGAGCCCTCTGCTCCATAAACTCTGTAAATACACCCGCCTCAAATGCATCCTTCCATCTCTGCGGGACCTCTTTGAATATCATCTCTCGTATTGTTTTTCCTTCCCAAAATGGAATGATCTCCTTCTCATATATCTCAAACACCTCATCAGATACCTTGTAGGATACCTTTGGTCTGTTATTTAAGGCCTCTAAGTCTTCCCTTTTGTGCAGTGTGATTTCTGGATATGTTGGTGTGGCTTTGGGTTCTTCCCCCCTTTCGCCCACTATCAACTCGCCGTCGTATATGGCTATCTTTTTATTCATCAAAATGTATTCAAACGCCTTTGCTTTCTTTATCGGCTCGGATTTTTCTTTACAATTTTTGTAAAACTCTGTTAACAGTTTAGCTCTCTCAACAGAGATTCTTTCAACTGCCTCAATTGATTGCCTTCTTAATTTCTTTATCCTATCGTTCATACCACTGTCTTCTTTTATTATTTTCGTATAATCAACAACCTTGCATGCAACGTTATCCATCTTTAACCTCCCACATTTACTTTAAACCCATCTTTTTCAAACGTTTCCTTTAACTTTTCCATCTCCTCATTTGTTGGTTCTTTGATGTGTGATACAAAAAATGGCATGTTCAATCTTTTATACTTATCCACCATCATGGAATGGTAGGGCAAAAAATCAACGGATACAACATTTCTTAACGTTTTTATAAATTCAATCGTCCGCTTTATGTTCTCTTCATCATCGTTGATCGATGGTATTATGGGCAATCTTATGGCTATTTTTCCACCATGTTTATCCAAGCTCTTTAAGTTCTTGAGTATCTTTTCATTTTCAACGCCTGTATAGGCTTTGTGTTTCTCGCTGTCCATGTGTTTTATATCGTATAGGTACAAATCCACATATTTTGTTGTTTCAATAAGCTTTTCTTCCTCTGTAAAGCCCGTTGTGTCCAAAGCTATGTGCACATTCTCTTCTTTTAGAGCTTTTAGTAGTTCAATCAAAAATTCATATTGCAGTAAGGGTTCTCCACCCGAGATTGTAACACCGCCACCATCCTCAAAAAAGCTTTTATCTTTTAGGACTTCTTCAACTAATTCATCGACGTCGTAGAACTTTCCAACCAGCTTCAGTGCCGTTGTTGGGCAATTATCCGTGCAATCGCCGCACAGTGTGCATTTTTTCGTATCTATTGAAATCTTGTTTTTCTTTATTTCTATTGCATCAAATTTACAGACGTGTTTACAGATAAAGCAGAGTATGCACTTGTCCTCGTAGTACATTATCTCTTGTGTGGTTTTTTGGCTTTCCGGGTTGTGACACCACAGACACCTCAGCGGGCAACCTTTAAAAAATACCGTTGTCCTTAAGCCCGGGCCATCGTGAATGGAGTATCGTTTGATATCAAATATTAGACCCTTCATAGCTCAATCTATAATATGTAATATATCACACGAAAACAACTAAATTAACGACTAAAATTTCCCTCGCAAAACAATATTTTAAAGCTTAACTACTTCTTTCGGATACTTTGTTAGTGCCTTTAGCCCATTCTCGGTAACTACATAGGTGTTTTCTATTCCTACCGCTCCTTCACCATAAAATGCTATTTTTGGTTCTAAAGCAAACACCATATTTTCTTCTAAAGCGTAGTTTTGGCCTTTTGCTATAACCGGAAATTCGTCTAATTCCAAGCCTATTCCGTGTCCTATAAACGAAACTTGATTGCCCTTTGCACCCATAAAATTATCTTTAAATCCTTTTTTTTCTGCTATATCTAAAGATTTATAGTATAAATCTTGTGCTATTACGCCAGGTTTTGCCTCTTTTTCAACGAAGTCCATAATTTCTAAGCATGTTTCATATGCCCTTTTGAATTTGTCGCTTAATTTCCCGATAACAAAGGTTCTTGTTTCATCGGTCATGTAGCCTCTATAGTTTCCTAAAAAGTCTACAATTATTGGGACATTTTCCCTGATTCTATCAAAGGTTTCTCCTTCTGGGAAACTTGGATATAAACCTTTTCCCGCAGTGGGTTTTTGAGCAGGTGAGGGATAAGCACTGTTTGCTCCAGAGTGTACATGCCCAATTAGCATCTCACCATTAAAACTCCTCATTCTGTCCAATCCTTGATGGCCCCTTTTTCTCGCCCTAAATTCTAGTTCAGCACATACCTCTAATTCCGTTTTGCCCTCTCTTATGACGTCTTTAGCGTCTTCTATTGTGCAATCCAAAAGACGTCCAGATTGCTTTAGCATTCCAATTTCAAATGGAGATTTTATTGCTCTTTGCCATTTTACTATGTTTGACACATCGACAATTTCAGAATCTTTGAAAATTCCTTTGAGCTTTAGATATATTTCTGCTGGTACAACGTCCATTTCAATGCCTATTGTACTGTAATTTATTGAAAACTCTTTTAGTAGATTAGGTAAGTTTTTAAAACTAGTTATTTGTACAAGGTTCTCTTGCTTAATGGGTGATTCATCTAAAGCTCGTTTAAATCCCTTTTTTATAGCGTATAGTGCTTTGTTTTCCTTTGAAATACATAGTACACCAGATGGAATTGTGCCACTATAGTAATAAAGGTCAGCATTTTGCATAATTAAAGCTACATTTATATTTTTCCTGCGAAGCGTTTCTGATAATTTTTCAATTCTTGTTAAAAATTCACTCGTCATTTTTTTACCTCCTTAACTTTACTTATTTTTTACCAAGAATCATTTGACTAAGTCAAGTATATAAAATTATTGAACATTGCAAAAAAATTGTTAAAATTAAACGAAAAGTCAAACAAGTTAAGTATGGTTTGATGATTTGAGTGAAATTTCTAATTAGGAGGTGTTTGATGTATAGGGTTATAACTTCTACTAGTGAGGCTTATAGTTATCAATTATTGCTCAAAAGACTTTGGGAAACTCCTTTGATATATTCACCGAATAAAGAAATAGTGTATAGGGATTTAAAAAGGTACACGTACTCAGAATTCTATCAGATATTAAAAAAAGTGGCTAATATGCTTGAGTCAATTGGAGTTGGTCCTGGAGATGTTGTTGGTGTTGCAGACTGGGATACTACAAGATTTTTAGAGCTCTTTTTTGCCGTTCCTATGAAGGGCTCTATAATTCATACTATTAATATAAGGTTAAGTCCAGAACAGATACTTTACACAATAAACCATGCCGAGGATGAAATTCTCATAGTTAATGAGGAATTTAAACCTATAGTGGAAAAAATAAAACCTAAGTTTGAAACCGTGAAAAAGATAATATACATGAGTGACGACGAAGAAAAAAGCGAGTATGATAATCTTGTGTCTAAGGCATCTGATGATTACGAGTTTCCTGACTTCGATGAGAATACGCAAGCTACACTGTTTTATACTACCGGAACCACTGGAGACCCAAAAGGTGTATACTTTAGTCATAGGCAGTTGATGCTCCATACATTTAGTGTAGCATTATCCTTAAGTGCTTATGAGACGCATGGTAGGTTTAGATCTAACGATGTTTATATGCCTATTACCCCAATTTTTCATGTTCACGCATGGGGTGTCCCTTTTATGGCCACTTTACTTGGTGTAAAACAGGTTTATCCAGGAAGATATGAGCCTGAAATGCTGCTTTCATTGATCGAGAAAGAAAAGGTTACAATTTCCCATTGTGTGCCGACTATACTCCATATGCTTTTAGCTCATCCAAAGTCCAAGGAAATAGATCTGTCAGAATGGAAGGTTATTATCGGAGGTTCAGCTCTATCAAAAGGTCTATGCAAAGAGGCTATGGATGTTGGAATTGATATATACACTGGATACGGCATGAGCGAAACATGTCCAGTTTTAACATTAGCTTACCTTAAGCCTCATATGCTTGACTATGATTTGGATAAACAAATTGAGATTAGAACAAAAACTGGCTTGCCTGTGCCTTTAGTTAATCTAGAATTAATGAATGAAGATGGGAGTTTTGTTCCGCATGATGGCAAAAGCACAGGAGAAATCGTTGTTAGAACGCCATGGCTTACTCAGGGATATTTTAAAAATGAAGAAAAATCTAAAGAGCTATGGAGATATGGATGGTTGCATACAGGAGATGTAGGGTATATTGATGAGGAGGGATATCTTAAAATAACCGATAGGGTTAAGGATGTCATTAAAAGTGGAGGAGAGTGGATATCGTCTTTGACGCTTGAAGATATAATGAGCCAACACGAGGCTGTAAGTGAATCTGCTGCTGTGGGTAAGCTAGATAAGGAATGGGGAGAAAGGCCGGTTATATTTGTGGTGCTAAAGAATGAGTATAAGGGTAAAGTGTCTAAAGATAGCTTGATTGAGTTTTTCTCCAAATATGTTGAACAGGGTATTATACCTAAATATGGTATACCAGACGATATTATTTTTGTGGATAGCCTTCCTAAAACTAGCGTAGGTAAACTTGATAAAAAAGAACTTAGAAAAAGACTTTAGTTGATATTTAACCTTACTGTTAGCTATAGTTTTTCTGTATGAAACTCCTTATCTCTTTTAAAGAGGTAAGGAGTACATTTTCCTTGATGTTATAAAAAAGTAACTGAATGTAGATTATATTGTTGTCAGTTGTAATGGCTAAATGGTTGAAATATTTGAGAGGAATCTTTTTTGCTAGTTCTTTAAATCTTTTGTCAAAATTTTTATGTTCGTACAATATCTCGAATTTTTCGCCGTCTATATCATACGTTTCTTTTGTCAGTTTGTCCTTATTGTATATTTTGGGCTTGGTTATATTTAGCGGGCTTTTTCTTACTATATGAAATTCACATTTGAGCGGTTTTTTTGTGTAAAATAACAGTTGCAAGTTGTCTTTCCCACTTGTTATGAACATGAATGGCAAATATAAAAAGCTTTGTCTTGGTATGAGACGTAAATTTGCCATTACTTTTTTTATGCCTTCAACTTGATATTCTGCACTGAAACCTAATACACCACCTAGGTATGTATAGAGTTTATCTTTTGGTGACAGGGCTTGTTCTAAAATCTCTGCCATCTTTTTCATTATTTTTATATTCTTTTTGTAGCCTATGTAATATACGAGACTTATAATAAGACTTATGGCTATAAATAACCCAATTAATCTACTCGACAATTTTTTTCAACCTTTGGCCTAAATTAGTTAAAGTTTTTATATCCATAGCGTTTCTTAAATAAGGCATTTTTATTACTGGTAGGTTTAAAGCTTTTTCCGGATACTTTTGTCCAGTTCCTTCTTTGTTCAATATTGCAAAATCTAAAGTTAGTTTTAATCCCTTTAAGCCGTTTATAATTCTCATGCTTTCGCTTAATGACATTTCGTCTTCATTTAAAACTACAGCCATCTTACATTTTGATTTGTTGGATAAAAGGTTCACTAAAAATGTAATGTAGTCTGATTGGTATCCAAGCTCTTTTAAAACTTTATCGTCTTCATCCTTTAGCGCTAAAGAGTCGTCTATTTTTTCGGGATTGATGTTGGCAATTGCCCCACGATGATCTATAATCCTTTTTCTCCACCTTACCAACTTCTCTATCCACATCTTAGAGCTAAATGGTAATGATAGAATCTTAAGCATCAAACCCGTTGGTGGTGTATCTACAACTATATACTCAAATTCTTGATTTTCTTCTATTTTTTCTTTCAACGCATACATTAAGGCATATTCTTCCATGCCTGGAGAGTGTTTGAGCAGGTCAAACATATTTTCCAAATTGACAATTTGAAGGTATTTATACATTTCTTTCATTCTGATTGTTGTATTGTGCAAGAAGTTTTTTAAATAACCTTCAACATCTACCTCTTCCGCGAATAAAAAATCATTTATCTGTGTTTTCTTGTGTAAATCAAGATGTACAATGTCAGATAAATTATGAGCTGGGTCTATGGATACCCAATATACAGTCTTGTTTTTGCTTGAAAGATAGAAGGATAAAGCTGCCGAGGATGTTGTTTTACCAACTCCACCTTTTCCTAAGAAAAAAACAATTTTCTTCATATATCGCTCAAATCGAAGAAATTGGCTAATTTATCGTCCAAGTCTTCGGATTTAAATATCATTGTTTTAATTTCGTGTTCCATATAAGGAAGGAGTGCCATCCCCAGAAAAGATGGCGGGGATGGCAAACCCATTAGAGAGCTAAAGATAATTAAGGCAAATCCATTTTCCATCTCGGAGAGCTCCGTTTCCAAAGCCGATGTGCTTTCATCCTTGAAGCCCTCCCAGAAGTATCCAAAATTCCTAATAAAGTCTTTAAGCGTTTTCTTTAGCGACATTTATGCCTTTATCCGGTTTTGAAAAGTCGAATATAAGTATTAAGTTTAACAGTATCATTATAACCATTATAGCAGTTAGTAACCATCCTTGAACAGGATTCTTTACAATTGCACCGGGTGCTACAGCTGCTAAGTACCATATCATAGCTGCTGTAACTGTAACCCATAGGAATATTGCACCAGAGAAAATAGACCATGAAGGTTTCTTTTGAACCCTCATCACCCAAGAACTGACTGTAAATAATGCTATTGATGCAAGCATTTGGTTTGCAGCACCAAAAGCAGGCCAAATAAGTTTCCACTCACCACCCCAAGCTAATGCTATACCTATAGCAGCTGGAATAAAAGAAGCTACCCATTTGTTTGTAAGGAAGTTGTAAATACCTCTTGCTGAATCTTTTATTGGTTCCATTATTTCCGCGAATGTGTACCTTGCAAGTCTATTTGTTGTGTCAAGTGTTGTCATAGCAAATGAAGCGACCCACATAGCTGCCAAAAGAACCATGAATTTCTTCGGTATGCCAAGTACCATGTAGACAACAGCAGCATAGGATTTAGCAAAAAGACCTACAGGACCACCAGATGATTTCATAATGTGTATATAGTTATTACCAAATGCCGTTGAGTTGCTCAAGATTGAGCTTTTTGCAGTTCCAAGTAAACCTGCACCCGTTATACCTACAGACAAGACTACCAATGTAGATAAAAATCCTTCCGTAAGCATTCCACCGTAACCTATGAATAATCCTTCAATCTCTTCAGACAGCTGTTTTGAACTTGTTCCACTTCCAACCAAAGCATGGAACCCACTGAGAGAACCGCAAGCGATGATTAATGGAATTGTTGGCCAGAAAGGAGATGGTTTTCCGCCTATTATTGGTGCTGAGAACATTGTTGTTGCAGGTATTGACATAGGTTTGAATGCGAACAAAATAGCTACTCCTCCTATTACAAGTCCAAATACCAATAGCCAAGCATTCATATAATCTCTAGGCTGTAGGAGTATGTTAACTGGTAAAGCAGCTGCTATGATGATGTAAACTAAGAAGATTATCAACCATGTTTGATAGGACGCATGTATAGGGTAATAAATAGCTGCCCAGATTGATGCGGCAAGCATTATGATTGCAATTATACTTGACGCTCCAAAGTTCCATTTGAGCTTGTACATTATGTAACCTAAGATAACAGCAAAAAAGATTTGCAAGAAATATGCTGTTGGAACAGCTGCCTGTTTTACGAATATCATGCCTAGGACAGCGCCAAATGCGGCAACTACCAGAATGAGGACAAAAAAGATGAACCAAGCGAAGATATAAGATGTGCGTTTTTTAATAACCTTTCCTGCAACCCATTGAATTGAATGGCCATCGTATCTCACGGAGCTCATCAATGATAGATAATCATGTACTGCACCAATGAATACATTTCCAAACCAAATCCATAATAGGGCAGGTAGCCATCCCCAAGCAAGTGCAATAACTGGCCCAATTATTGGTGCTGCTCCAGCTATGGATGCAAAGTGGTGGCCAAAAAGGACGTACTTGTTTGCAGGCACGTAGTCAACGCCATCATACAACCTTTTTGCTGGTGTTTCCTTGTCTGATTTACCAACAACAGAACGTTGAAGGTACTTGCCATACAGATGATAGAATACAAGGTAAACACCGAGGCCGATGATTATAAGAATGGTCGAACTCATACAACACCTCCATCAATTAAATTAACAATATTTTAAACATTATCATCAATGTGTCAAATATTTAGTAATTTATTAATTATAAATTTTCTCATAATATATTTTCACGCCCTGCCTGTTCATTCTTCTGTTTTTGTGTTTTTTAATATAACTTGTATGTTTTTGTGTTTAGTTCGTTTATTATCTTGTTGCGTATTCTAAATTCTCTGCATCTTCTTCTTGTTTGTAAGCTATAACGTCCAAAGCTACTTTTGCACCAGCTGGCATTCCTGCTTGCACTACTAAGGATCTTGCGGGTTTGTGCCTAAAGTATTTTGCGTAGATGTTATTTATTGTTTGAAAGTCATTTAAATCTGTTATGTAGAGAGTTGCCCTTGCAACGTCATTTAAGCTAAATTTTCCCTCTTTTAGTATAGCATCTATGTTTTTTATAACTCTCTCTGTTTGCTCGGCTACGTTTTCGCTAACAATTTTGCCTGTACTTGGATCTATGCCAAGTTGCATGGAAACAAAGCAAAAGTTATCAATAACTATACCTTGACTGTAAGGTCCTAAAGCTTTGGGTGCATTGGTTGCTTTAATGTTTTTCATTGTTTCCCCCTTAATTACTAACTTCAATTTTTAAAATGTTGTAAATAGGTGTGGTTTGCATCCTTTGAAAAATGTCTCCTATAGTTAAATTGTTGTTGTTCATTATTTCTATTGTTATATCCTTATTTTTTTCCTTTGCCAAGTTTATAATAGGCTTTGAGTAGCTCTTGAATGGAGTGCTTCTTAAGTAAAAGTCAAACTGTTTTATTAGATTTTCTTTTGTGGTATTGTCTTCTTTTGCTATAAAATTTTCGACTCTATCAATCAAACCCTTATTTGTAATTTTAAGCGTAAACTGCTTTGGTTTAATTTGATATAGTTTTGATAAATAGTTCAATACTACCATTGGGTTTGGATTTTTATTATCTATCCCTTTTGAGGCTTTCTGTAGGCCTTCGAAGTCTATGTTACCTAACTTTAAAGAATATGTGGCTTCGAAGTTATTCTTCCAGTCTATCTTGTATTGATTTATTGAGAACGTTCTGCTTGTCTTATCTATTTTTGTGGCTATATATAAGTCTATTGGGTTATTTAAGTTAAGTACACTTGTTAAAATCTCATTTATTTTTTTGTTTTTCTCAATATTGAATACGCTCTTATTTATCATAATGTCTTTTGCTTTAAAAATAGAGTCGGTTATGCCATTTTTTTTACTAAAATATAAATTGCCTGCTTTAACCGTTAATATAGGTTTATTGATTAATTTCTTTGGCGAGTCAATGTTGAGATTTATTAAGGTAGCCTTTTTAAATTTAGCGTTTATAAGTTTATCAGGTTGTCCTGTGATTGTGAGAGTTTTAATGTTTATTTTTCCAATCAACTTTCCATGTTTGTTTAAAGTCCAATTTATATCACGTAGTTCTATGCTTTTTGTAAAGATATTTGTTTTTAGAGAACCATACGAAACGTTTTTGTCCAAGTGTGCTTTTTTTAATATTTTTTCTACTTTTGCTTTGGCTTTTTTTTGGGCATACCAATTAACAGCAAAATAACCAGAAATCCCAACAATCAACAATACTAAGATTAAAATTCCTATAACTTTCTTCATTTTAACCCCCGACTTTTTGCTATTTTAGTTTATATAATGCCTTATATCAAGTTTTTTCTCTCTTTTGGTTTTTTTGTAACATTAAATAAGATGGGCGCTAAGATGCAGGTTGTAGCAGACAGTATAATTATTGCCGAATTGACATTCTTGTCTACTATTCCCAGTTTTAGGCCTATTATACCTGCTGCTATTATTAAACTTAATCTGCCACTCAAGAGTATTCCGCCAGATAGTGTGTCTTTAAAAGAAAATCTAAGTCCTAATGGTAAACTTGCTAAAATTTTTATTAACACGCCACCTATTATTGTAATGACTATAAATTTTACCGATGATATATCTGCTGGCATAACTGAGATAGCTCCTTGGTATATAAAGAAAATTGGTATAAAAAATCCATATCCTATGGCGTCTAGTTTCATTCTAAGAATTTTACTTTCTTTCACGTTAACGCTTGATATTATGAGACCTGCTATGAAACTTGCTAGAATTACCTCTATACCTAACTTCTCTGCTAAAAACATAAAAAAAAGTAGAATTGCAAAAGCTCCTCTTATGCCTATTTGAATATGTGGTTTGTGCTTTAGTTGTTTTAATGGTTCTATAATTTTAGATTTAGCAGGTATTTTCTTGATGAATTTACTTATTGCTATTGCTATAGAAAAGACCAAAAATACTAATAGTATGTCAGATGTTAATCTATTTTTTTCTTTGTATATGGAAAAGAATGTTATTGCTACCAATGTCAAGAAATCAGCTATAAATGCGCTATACAACAAAGTCTGTTTGTAAATAAATTTTAGGTCGTCTCTGGATTTTAGAGTGGGAAAAACAATAGCTACAGATGTTGTGGAAAATATCAGTGTTAAATATATCACACTTTTTGAACAGTTAAATGTTTTTACAAGAAAAAAAGAAAATGTCCAGGATAGGAGTAATGTTAGAAAAAATATAAATATGGATATAAATAGGGGGGACCTAAAGAAACCTTTGCTTATATGTTTTTTTATATCTATTTCGCTTTCTAGCCCACCTAAGAACATAAGAAAAGCAAGGCCAAATAAGGATAAAAACGATAAAATATCAGAATTTACATCAACTATATTCAATCCGCTCTTCCCTATGGCAAAACCAGTAAGAATTTCAAAGGCAACAGACGGTATCATCTCTTTAAATAGTTTTATCGATACTATAGGTATTAAAAAGCTTAATATAACAATTAGGGCGATTGAGTCTATCATTATTTAAATAAAGGAATGAAGTTATTTAGTATTCTTGCTGTAGCGCCCCAGATTATTTCTTCTTCGAACTTTATAATTAAGGTTTCTATTTTTTTGCCATTGAACATATAAGATTTACGTGGAAACGGATATGATTTTATCAAGTACTCTAAAGGTACAAATATCAACTTTTCTACTTCTGACTTATTTATTTTGTAAGGGGGATATTTTTTAACTATAGCTGCAAAAGGGTATATGACAAAGTTTGTCTTCAGTGTAATTGTAGGTTTGATCTTACCTAAGATTTCAAGTTCATTCTTGCATACGTTTATCTCTTCGCACGTTTCTCTTATTGCCGTTTCTAATAAGCTTGCGTCTTCTTTGTCCCTTGAGCCTCCTGGAAAAGCTATCTGCCCTGCGTGTTTGGAGTTATCCTTAACCTTTTTCTCAAATATTAAGTGCCAAGTCTTGTTTAATTCAAGAAAAGGAACGATTACAGCCGATTCTTTTGCATCTTCTGGAGGCTCGAAGTCTGACAGTTTTATTGTTCTAAAGACATTTCTGAGTATTTCTTCTGCTATCATGTAAAAATTATACAAAAAAAATTAATCTTTTGGTAGATATTTGTCTGACTTTTTGTGTAGAATAGAAATATGAAAGTGTTTTTGGTGGATTTGGACAATACGCTTTATCCAAAAGATCTTGGCGTTTTTGATCTTGTTGATAAGCGGATAAGCGAATATATGATAAAATTTTTAGGCATGAAGCGTGATGAAGTGCCAAGAAAACGTATTGAGTATTGGCATACCTACGGTACGACTATGGCCGGCTTGATGAAACATTACAATATAAACCCTTATCATTTTCTAGAGTATACACATGATGTTGACCTTAGTGGCAAGATAAAGCCTAATCCAAAATTAAGGGATAAACTAAAAAGCATTAATGCTGTTAAAGTTGTTTTTACAAATGCACCATTAAAACACGCTCAAAGGGTTTTAGAAATGCTCAATGTCATAGATTTATTTGTAGATATCTTTGATATAATATCTGCAGATTTTATAGGAAAGCCTCATAGGTATCCATATCAGAAAATCGTTAAATTGACTAAAGCAGAAGGGTATTTGATGGCAGATGATATGGATAGCAATCTGAAAACCGCAAAAGAATTGGGGATGTTTACTATACATGTTGGGAATTTGGATGGTGTCGGGCACTTGAATGTAGAGACATTTGAAAATATACCGAATGATGTGGTTAATCGTTTATAGAAAGTAACAGTTCCCTAATGACGGAAGCTGCTGTTATGCTCGAAACACCTGATTGGTCATAATGCGGTGAAAGTTCAACAACATCTGCACCTATTACATGGAAATTTTTCAATAATAAAATGAACGTAAGCAACTCTTTAAATGTTACACCGCCGGGCTCGGGTGTGCCTGTTCCAGGAAAATAGGCAGGGTCAAGTATATCTAAATCTATGGAAACATATATTGGCTTATCTTTGATTTTATTCAGATATTCCTCTGATTTTGATAGATTTAACATACACGTATTATCTTTTCTTTTCGGTAATAATCTATCCTCTCTGACCATGCTTCTAATGCCCAGCTGGTATAAATTTTCAAACCCTACAAGTTCTGCTATGCGCCTCATTACCGTTGCATGTGAAAACTTTTCTCCTCTAAATGAATTTGCTAAATCACTATGAGCATCTAAATGAATTACAACTAAGTCTTTATACTTTTTCTTGTAAGCTTTCACTATAGGATAACTTATTAGGTGTTCTCCGCCTATACAAATCGTTTTTTTTCTCTTCAGAATCAGTTTAAGAATAAAAGATTCGATGATTTTTAGGTTTAATTGAACATCTGAATAAGATAGTGGAATGTCACCTATGTCAAAGAATTTTATCTCTCTTAAGTCTTTATCTTGGTATGGGCTATATGATTCTAAACCATAAGAAGATTCCCTAATCGAGGCAGGTGCAAAGCGCGAGCCAGGCCTGAAAGTGGATGTGCCATCGTAAGGCACACCCACTAAGACAGTTTTTGCTTTTTTAATCGATGCCAAGGAGCATAGAAATTCCATTTATTCCCACCAGAGAACTACGCATGCGAATACGGCTCCATGCTCTTCAACAATGTGATCAACGGCTATGCTCTCTATGCGTTCAATCTCATATCCTCTGTATTTCATTCCCCATTCCGCCATTTCCCTGACATGTTTTTCAGCTTCTTCTTTTGTGATGTTATAGTCTTCAAATTCCATTATAAGTCCATTTTTTGTTTTATCTTTTGGGATTCCAATTGCAACAGCTGCTGCTATTCTTTGTCCTTTTTTGCTGGATGTCAAAGCAGCGTATGCTACAGGTACTAAGTCTCCCGGTGGTAGTTCAATTGATTCTTTCTTTTTACAATTAGGTGGTAAAATAGAACTCATTTTGACTAAGTTTGTATTGCCAACGCCGCTTTCTAATAGAGCTACATCGAAGGCATTCAATTCACTAAAACCTTCTGCTGAGGCCGCTTTTATTGCGTAGATGTTTGGGGCCCTATTGAACATTAATATTTTCCTCCTAAAGGTTATAAATTAAATAAAAGCAGCGTGATTGTTTTCTTGTTTTTGCTGTTGATGTATTAAAAACGGTTTAAACTCAAGGTTTTCTATGCCTAAGACGCCACGTAGGACTTCCTTTTCTTCGGTACGCTTAGGCTTTAAAATATTTTTTAAATATTCGTTTGCTTTCCATGGATTTGAGGAATCGCCACATGTAAAAAAGTCAACAGCCGCAAATCCATATTCAGGCCAAGTGTGTATGGCCAAATGAGATTCAGAAACTATTACAACACCGCTAACACCAAACGGTTCAAAAGTGCGGAAGGAAGAAGAAATTACAGTAGCGTTTGCCACCTTAGCAGCTTCGATCAAGTGCTTCTCAAGTAATTTGGGGTTGTTGAGAAGCTTTCTGTCACAATCAAAGTACTCAGCCAAAACGTGTCTTCCGAGTGCCTTCACTCATGTGCCCTCCTTTTTTCTCTTTCATTAATTTTCTCATGCCTAAACAAAGGCATGGCAACAGTTGTGTTTTATATCACTAATGTTTGAAAAAGTCAAAAAATTACTGTTTATAGCTATTTGACAAACATTCAATTTTTGCCTATTATCATTGTTTGAGAACATATGAAAAAATAAATTTAGGAGGTTATAGGGATGGCTGGGATGTCTGATGAGGTGAGGCTGGGGAATTTGGAGTTGAAGAACCGCTTTATTGCCGCTCCTGTAAAGACAGCCTATGGAAACCCTAATGGTGAGGTTAATGAGAAACATTTGAAGTTTTATGAGAGGCTTGCAAAGGGTGGTGTTTCTCTAATCATTATTGAACCAACGGCGGTTTTAAAAAGCGGTAGAGAACATCCGAAACAGTTGCGTATCGATGAGGATAGGTGCGTTGGTGAGCTTAAAAAAATTATAGATGTTGTACACAAGAACGGTTCATTGGCATGTTTGAATATAACGCATGCTGGACGCGCTGCAAATCCTAAAGCTACCGGTCAGCCACCACTCGCACCAAGCCCTATAATGTGTCCTGCAACTAAACAAACACCCCAAGAGCTTACCAAAGAGCAGATAGAGGAAATCATAATGGCCTTTGGTGAAGCTGCAAGAAGAGCTAAAGAAGCTGGATTTGATGCTATAGAGCTTCAGGCGGGTATGGGCTATATAATTGCACAGTTCTTGAAGGAGAGAACCAACAAAAGAAGCGATGAGTATGGTCAGGATAAGATACTCTTTGCAAGAAGGGTGTTTGAAGAGGTATTTTCTAAAGCGGATGGTTTGCCTGTTATAGTGAGAATTTCTGGCAATGAGTTTGTTGATGACGGTATAACACCTGAGGACAACAAGCCGATTTTGGCTCTTGCCAAAGAGTTTGGTGCGGTTGCTGTTCATGCTGGCTTGGGTAATGCGTGTGATACGCCACCGTGGTATTACTCTGCAACTTTTACACCTGTAGAAAAGCAAATAGAGGCGTTTAAGGCTATTAAAGGTTTGACGGATTTACCTGTTATTGTTGATGGTAGAATGGCGAATAAGGATAAAATAGAACAGGCATTGAGAGAAGGCTGGGCAGATTTGATAGGTTTAGGGAAGTCAATAGCTTGCGACCAATCTTTTGTTAGAAAGCTTCAAGAGGGTAAAGAGAATGGAATTTACTACTGTGGAGGATGTTTGCAAGGTTGTTTACTTAAAGTTAAGTCAGGCGTTGGCTTAGGCTGTATAATTAACCCGTTTGTTAATAGGGATGAATTTGATAAGAGTGACAATCCTTTAAGCTTTGTTGTGGTCGGTGGTGGCCCTGCTGGTATGGCTGCTGCAACTTATGCTGCTATGAGGGGACATTCTGTGGTTTTATTTGAAAAGAAAAAGCTTGGTGGACAATTTAACTTAGCTGTAAAACCACCCTTCAAAGATGCTATGAATAGACCGCTTAATTCAATGATAAGAGACCTTGATAGGTTTGGTGTTGAGGTTCAATATGAAGAAGCTGATTATAAGAAGATAAAATCGCTTAACCCAGATGTGGTTGTAGTAGCCACTGGCGCGAATTCTACAGTTCCTGAGATAGAAGGTATAGAAAACGAAAACGTAATGGACGCTTTCTCATATTTTGAGAGTGAAAGTGAGATTAAAGGTAAGAGAGCTTTGGTTTTAGGTGTTGGATTAATCGGTAGAGAAACGATGGAAGATTTGCTGCTAAAGAAGGGCTTTGAAGATGTTGTAGGCGTTGATATACTGGAAGAGTTACCGGAGGATTTTACACTTGCTAGATTGAGAAATAATGCAAAAGCGAAGATTATTACCGGTGTAAAACTTGAAAGGTTTTCATCTGATGGTGCTATAATATCCAAAAGCGGCAAAGAAGAGAATTTAGGTAAATTCGATCTTGTAGTTACTAGCATTGGTACGAAATCTAATAAAAATCTTTATGATAATATAAAAGATAAGTTCGATAAAGTTGAGATTATAGGCGATGCAAATAAGGTTGCTGATATCTATGAAGCCACACACCAAGCTTACGATTTGGTTGCTAAATACTAATCAAGGGGCTTTTGCCCCTTTTGATTTGGAGATGTGAGATGCCGAGAAGAAGAAAAAGAGGACGAGTAAGGTTTAGATTTGGAAGGGTTTGTTATAAGCCATGCGGAATACCTGCTAATACCCTGGATAGGGTCACTATTACCTATGATGAGCTTGAGGCTATAAGGTTGGCTGACCTTGATGGTATGTATCAGCAGGATGCAAGCGAAATGATGCAAATATCGAGGCCTACTTTTTCAAGATTGCTTGACAGGGTGCATAAAAAGATTGCAGATGCATTGATAAACTCAAAGGCTTTAGAACTTGAAGAGTGGCCGGAAGAGTAGAGGGTAAAAGATGAATGGTGTTAATTGTCCGTTTTGTGATATAGATAATCTAGATATAATTCTAAAAAATGATTATTGCTTTGCTGTTTTTGATAAATATCCTGTAAACGAAGGTCACATGTTGATTATACCTTTTAGGCATTTTGGCAGTTTTTTTGATGCTACGAAGGATGAAATTTTAGCTATCTATGAACTTTTGAATGATGCCAAAAATTACCTAGATAAAAAATATTCCCCAGATGGATACAATATCGGAGTTAATATTGGAAGGGTGTCTGGTCAAACGATTATGCACTTACATGTTCACTTAATACCGAGATACAAGGGGGATATTGAAAACCCTACTGGCGGCGTCAGAGGTGTAATACCCTCTAAGATGGTTTATCCTTTTTAGATAGGGCTGCCTTAATGCCTTTATAAAAGCACAGAAATGAAGGATTATAAGGTGGCCTATTTTTAATAAAGTTGCAATAATCGTTGCCAAAACGTTTTAAAGTTTGCCTTTCTTCTACAGCCATTATGAAGTATTCTCCCAAGAATCCGAGTAGGAAGCCATAAAGAGTTGTCATTACTTTGCCAGTTGTCATTGATATTCCGATAAGTATGAATATAAGACCGAATATTGCGGGGTGTCTCATACATGAAAATATCCCCTCGTTTACAACTCTATCTGGTTGAGAGAAACCCTTGGTTGGGGTTTTGTGGCCAAATTTTCTTAGTGTTCTACCAGCAACGATGTTTAACAGTATTCCATAAAATGTGATTAAATAACCCGTTATTTTTAGATATGGCAATAAGTCTGGATATAGCGTTGGAAACAGCCTGTTGGAAAAATAGATACTTATTGCCAAAGATAACCAAAAAGCAAGTTTTAATAAAAAATCCATGCTATAGTTTAAGTTTGAGTGTGCTTGTTTGTCAAATCTAAAGTTTGCAAAGTAGTTTTGAATCTGTAGAATTGGGATAAAGTTTTTTGAGGGGTGTTTTTTATGAAGAATGTTAAGGATTTACCAGAGACAAATGGTAAGTATGTGTTGATATTTGTAAGCAATCATTGCCCTTATTGTAAACAAGTAGAGAAGATTTTGAGAGAAATGGAAAAGGAGTATGCGCCCAAAGGAATTGAGTTTTATGCGTTGAACATATCCTCTAATCCTGAAATTGCCGCCAAGTACAATATCATGTCTACTCCACTAACTTACTTTATGAACGGTAAAACTGTCGTTGGAAAAGAGTTGGGCGCAGTATCAAAGAGAACTGTGGAGCTCGAGCTTGAAGAGCTCCTAAAGGCCGGGGAGTTATTGAAGAAAATCAAGAAAATATTTGGTTTAAAAAAGTAAAAGTTTCATTTGAAAGAATCGGAAAAAAGGAAAAATTCTGTTATATAATATAAAAATTTTTAAGGAGGGTGTGATGGACAGAGCGAAGATGGTGTTTGATTATATGAAAAAAGCTGGCAAACCTTTAAAGACAGGGGATATTGCTAAAGCTTTGAATTTGGAGAGCAAAGAGGTAAGTTCAATTATAAAAAGACTAAAAAAAGAGGGGCTTGTTGACTCTCCAAAAAGGTGTTACTATACCCCCAAATGAATAAAGTTATCTAACCTTAAACGCAATTGTATCCACCTCTTTGCCGTTTAAAGTGATTCTCACCCTGTAAACGCCGGATGGCCAGTTCCTGTCGCTTTCAATTCTAAAGTTTACGTATTTGTCTTCTGGTGAAGTTCTGTTTACAATAACAGTCTTTTCTCCGATTGGATAGTCTTTATTTGGTAAAACATAAAACCATTCTGCTTTTATTCTGCTGCCCTTTGGCAACATATAAACCGAGCATGTTAGGTTTATGTAGTGCTTCTTAGAGCTTAAATATTCTGGGTAGTGCAGTGATATGTAATCCTGCTTATTTTGATATACAGCGCATTTGTCAATGCTATAGTGCACCGTTTGGTTATTCTGGGCGTTTTTGCAGTTAGCATAGGCATTTCTTGCAGTATCGTATTCCCTTTTTGCATCTACAGCTTCGGGTGTGTTCCCTTTGCCCTTGCTCATCAAATTTACAAGCTTGTTGTAAGCAATCACATATCTTTTGTAAGCATCTTTACAGTTCAATTTCTTGCTGTTAGATTGAGCGTGTAATTGTTCATGTTTTTTTGTAGGAATTACAAACCTTCTCCCTGCGCAGGTTATATACTTAAACCCATCACAGAAACCCTGATTGCAGATTTTGCCGTCGTCTATTACATAGGTTGGCGATTTTGTGCCGATATCGTAATCCTCTTCAAAGGCTATTGCCTTTGTAAAACCCATTCTTTTGCAGAACGCATTTGCAGCACCCTGTCCGCAATCCTGAGCCCACTTCCTGCACCAATCCAGTCTGTATCCGTTTATCGTCGGATATCTAAATGTTTTCATGTTTTTAGAAGTTGCTTGCTTTATTCCAGATATACAAGAGTTATTTTTTACAGAATGGGGCGTGGCGTTTTTAAGCCAGCACCGTGCGTTTTGCCCTTGAATTGTGTATGGTTTTACATAAGTCCAAGCCATGCATTTAGGGTCACTTTCACAGGCATTCTGGCAAAGCCTATAGTCAGGGTAAGGTAGGTTAAAACTTTTGTAGTCAGAGCCAGGTCTATCTATATTAACCTCAACGCCACTGCCATAATGAATTCTTGAAACATTTAGGTGTGAAACATTGTAGACACTGTTTGCCCAAGTTCCACCGCATATCTTGGATTTGTCGCCGTTGCAGCGCATATTGCAATTTACGGCTTTTCCGTATTTTCCATAACTGTTGCCGCAGAAACACTGGCTACTGTATTGGACGCCTGCGTATCTATAACCCCTTTTTGCACACTCCCTCATGCATAAGCTCGGCGTCATTTTCTCACTTCCAAAACCGAAGTCAGCCAAATCTCTACCTCTTAGACCGAACGGGTCTCCCTGATCTCTAAAGCAGCCCAAATATTCGTAGTTGTTGGTTTTATATGAATTGCTATTTTGATTATTACCCAAAAAGTTTTCGCCGCCTTCTGCTGTGTTGTATATGACTTTGCCAGTTTTTATGCCTGTATCACGGGAAATCCTTAAAAGGGCGTATTTTGCAATGATGAGTTTCTTTTTTAAAATAAAATCTGCAAGGGGCATTATCCTTGCTATCTTCCAATTGTTTGACTGTTTTTGCAACAGAAATACCAAGTCGTTATCCTCTGTGAAGCTCCTGTTTTTGAATCTATCTATTATAGTTGTGCTAACATGAACCTGGACTATCGCCTTGTGATTGAATATTTTCCTTTTTTTAATAGTGAAATTGTTTATTCTCTGATCAACAGCGGCAAATACCAATTTATAAACCTTTAATTGTTCAGGCGTTGGATTGTAGAATACCCGTTTTATCCCGGATAGATTTTTGCTTTGAACAAAGTTAAAATAGTTGTTTATTACATCAGGGTAAGCGCTGATGGGGATTAGTAAAGCCAATAAAAAAATAACAAACATTTTTCTCATCTCTATTCTCCCTTTCTACTTAACACTTTGCCAAGCTTTAACAAAGATTGGTTTTGTTATAATCGTTGAATAACCATCCATATCCGTTATCTTGACAAAAATATTTATCTTATATAAATCCTTATAGCTATTTACAATGTTTTCATATTTTTTGAAAATACCGTAAGTTGTTTTTGCATTTTCATATATGGCTTTCATTAACTCCATCTGTAGATTATGTGAAAGCTTTCTTGAACTCTTTTTTATGAGCGCTACTAAATCATTTGTGAGCAAAGCTCCACCAACGATATCTACTTTTGAGACGTGCCCTTTCTTTTTACTATTTATAGAGGCTTGCACCGAATTTTTGTAATCTTTTGCGCCAAAGACAAGTTTGGTGCCTCCATAGACCCTTTCAAAACTTACCTTGTTTGTTAAAACAGTAGAAACCCATTTCTTTTTAATCTTTCTCATCGCCTCAAACGATGTACCTTCGTTTAAGGTTAGTAGTGTGCTCATTAATACCCTTAGGTTTGTGTCGACAAAATCTTTCCAGACCTGCGGTTGTTTATTTAAATCCAATCCAAGCTGTCCTGATGCAAAATAAAATTCAAATACCTTACCTTTAAAGCCGAACACGTGGAACAGTGTGTTATATATTTTTCCGCCTCTTGTTCTGAATTTGCCGTAACCCATAAGTTTTATGTTGAATGTATCGCTATCCAAATCTTTTATAAAGATTCTCGACGGCGTATTCTGCCAATGTTCTGCATCCATTCCGCCCGGTAGGAGGATTTTTGCAATCTCAGGAAACGGGCTTTCAAATGCTATGTTGAATGAGCCAACTATTCCCGAGTTTTGCATTAATGTTATCTGAGATGTGATAGGAAAATATTTATTTGCATCCTTTATGTTGTTAAGTTTGCTTTTTATAACCTTCGGTGTCAAAATTTCAGCTACAGCTACACCCATTGAATTTGTTCTTATCGTGTTTGTAAGCGTGGGGTGTGTCAAGTAGTTAACATTTTTACCATTGTGCGTGAAACTTTTATAAGATAGCAAATAAACCTTATTCTTTAAGGGTTTGCCATTTGTATCCGTTAATTTAAGTGCCAATTTTTGATATCTTCCGTTAGCTATAAATTGCTTAGATAAAACTTTTACTACAACGTGCTTAGGCTTTTCTTTTAGATACAAATTAAGGTTTACATATGCTACACGTGAACCTTTTGGGTTTATAAACAACAATTTTCCGTACTTGCCCTGTTTGTTGCTTTTTAAGGGGTATTTTCTTCCTTTAAAATCTATTGTCACGTTAGCGAAAGGTATTGGTTTGTTTTGAGATGAACTTAAAATTGTGCCTTTAATGATTGCCTGCCTAACGGAGGAAATAGAAACTCCTTGTTTCCTTAATGAGTAACCTAAATCATAATGTATGGATAGCTCTTCAAAATTTGGGTGACTTACCGAAACAAGAACATCTATATCAGTAGGCTGTTCTGTCGATTCTTTTGGCTTCCCCGATATTGATGGGTACAGTTTATCAATCTTTTTTAAATACAGGTTCAATAGACTTTGCATTCTTTTTTTACCGTTTACGCAGTTGGTTACCCTTTCTGGGCATT
>WFYS01000109.1 GCA_015490005.1 Desulfurellaceae bacterium
AGGAGATTATTCGCGTAGCTAAGCTCGAGAATGCGAAGAGGGCCTACATCTATACCGCCCCCGAGTGGAAGTGGAAGGTAGTTGAAGTTGTTGCAGAAAAGAGGGACTTCAAGTCAGCGATGGCCGAGCTGATGAAAGAGCGGGAGATGAGAAAGCACGGCAAGGAGGTAAGCAAGCTTATCCAGAGACTCATCAGGGAGAGGGCCTTTGAAGTGAAGCGCATAGACGAGGAGAAGGCCCTGAGAGAGGCAAAGGAATTCATTGAGAAGGAACTCGGCCTCGAGATAATCATCAACGCCGAGGAGGATAGGGGAGGAAAGAAGAGGCAGGCGATGCCACTGAAGCCCGCTGTTTATGTGGAGTGAATTTACCCCCTATTCATTTCTTCCCTCTGGCTGTTTTTTGAAATTCTTCTGCGGTAAACCTTCAGGACGTCTTCGAAGATTTTCCGCACTATTTTTAGATGATGGAGGAATCCAAGGTACTCAATTGTGGAGCTGTATGGTGGGAAATCTACTATTATCGGTTTATGAACAGCAGTACTAAGTTTACTATATTCAACACTCACCAATTTCCGGGAAGTATTTTGGAGATCATTTTTGTTAGAAATAATATCCTGAAGATTCATTTGGTACTTCAAAACTGCATCAATAGACTCGTATAGAACTCTATCTGTAAACAGAGGCACCTCGTAGTTTTTTATTTTTTCTTTGAGGTGCCCATTGTGATAAAACCTAATAAGATTGTCAAAGTTAGTAGAATCCCATTTGTTTCTTTTTAAGGGGAATTCATCTAAAAGCTTTATATGCGGGATCCCGACAAGATCCAAGACCATGTAATTTATCCATGTTGAAGAAAACTCATTTAGGTACTCCTCAAGTGTTCTCCATGTTGTATTGAGCTCTTCTTTCATTTTATTTACGGCCTCTCCTCTATCCTGTGGATAAATCGTAGGAAGTAACCTCTTGGATTCACTGCTTAGAAAATTGATAACAATAAGATTCCCAAGATCCTGAATCAAATGCCTTAACAAATGATATCCGCCTAAGTAATGACCACTTTGATATATAGAGCTTAATTGATACACAGAACTTTTCATATCAGATATCAATGCCTGATAGAGACTCTGTAATAAAAGATCATACTCCGTCATAATATTTAATTCTAGATGGGTAGTAAGTTTTTCAATAACCTTATACATTTTTTGTAGTTCCCGGGGAACACTCAGCGAAGGTGTTGCCTCAAGAATTCTAAAGATTAAAGAGCGTTTTTCAAAATCAGACAACCCAAGATTTAGGTTGTATCTTGCATATTCTACTGACATCTCGCTGGAGACTTTGTAGATAAAATACGGATCATCTTTTCCCCGGGATAAAAGATCCACAAAATTTTTAATTTTCTCCATCCACAGGGTTTTATAGTACCTGTCTGTATAGATGCGTATAACCGGCCGTTTGTACCACCATTGGAATGTTATACTCCACGTAATTTCGAGTTTAGTCAATATTTTGCTCAAATCGTACAATGGACTAAGGTGGTTATTTTGCTCCTTTTTAATCAAATCAACTCCAGCTTCAAGCAATTTAAAAATATCAGTTGGACGAAACAAAAGACTGTCCTTTAAGTACTCCCTAAATTGATCTGGAGGAACATAATCTTTTAGGATAGTCTCACAATAATGATGGATATCATTGTAAAATACTGTCCACGCGATTCTAGGAAAGTCAACAAAGGGTGTTCTTGTACCAATTTTAACATAACTTCGCTTAGGGGTAGACAACGAGAGAAAGTTTATCGAGAACAGCTTGTGAGGGAATTTTTCGGTCTGAATTAGTCCAAAAAATTCCGCCAAATCACCCACAGTTACACCTAACTGGGTGGTTACCATCGACAACACCTTGTGTTAGTTCAACTCCACCTTATAAAACCTTTTCCCCGAAAATTCCTTAAAGAAAAGCCCTTTAGCATTTTCCGGTGTTTTCCATGCTGGTTAGCGAGGAAACTTTTAAGAAGGACATCCTCTCAAAAATCCCGATCCGAAATGAACTGCCACTTCCCCCAAACTGGCTTCATCTTGAAATGCTCGAGCGCTTCCGCGTTCTCCAGTTCGCACCGAGCAAACTTTTCTTGCGAAAAGTTTGGCCAAAAGTTTTGCTCACTTTATAACGACCCCCAAAAGTCGGCATGTCCTCAAGAATGGGCCAAGTATGAGGGTTTTGAAACAGAAAACCAGATTATCATGCAGTTTTCTCTTCTTTTAACGCCCGAAGGGCGTTATACCGCTGGCAAAACC
>WFYS01000110.1 GCA_015490005.1 Desulfurellaceae bacterium
GAAAAAGCTTCTCCGCTTAAACGCCTGTCGATGTTTTTTAGAGCCTCTGATTTTTGTGGACCTGTGAGTATATCTGGAAGTTTTAGGCCATTTAACAATTCTTCTAAAGAGTATCCAATCATATTGCAGAATGTTTTATTTGCAAAAACAAATCTACCGCTTTCTTGATAAATATACATGCCAAAGATGGAAGAATCTTTGAGAATTTCAAATAAAGCTATATTAAATAGATTCTCTCTATCTGCCATAATTTTCCCTCGTGTCCAAATTGTGTAGCACGTTTGCTTCTTTTTATATATATAACTTTTTTAAAAATAAAGCAACCCAGTTAAAATTCTATACAATGTGGCATGCAACCAGCCTGCCGTTGACGTTCCTTAAATCGGGCTCTTGTTCTTTACATATATCTTTGGCAAATGGGCAGCGCGTGTGGAATCTGCAACCTTTGGGTATGTTGGTTGCAGAGGGTATTTCGCCTTTGGGCATGAGCTTTTCCCTTTTTACGTTGGGGTCTGGTATGGGGATTGCGCTCATAAGTATTTTTGTGTAGGGGTGAAGCGGCTCTTTAAAGATATCTTCTTTCTTTGCGATTTCTATGATTTTCCCTAAGTACATGACGCCAATTCTGTCGCAGATGTACTTTGCACTTGCCAAGTCGTGGGTTATGAAAAGATAGGTGAGTTTAAACTCTTTCTTTACCTGTATCATTAATTTTAAGATTTGAGACCTTACTGACACATCAAGCATTGCCGTTGGCTCATCTGCAACGATGAATTTTGGATTTGTGATAAGGGCACGGGCAATTACAACCCTTTGCCTTTGCCCACCCGATAGGTATTTTGGAAACCTGTTGTAAAACTCTCCAGGAGGTGTCAGGTTGAATTTTTCAAAGAGACTTAAAATCTTCTCTTTTCTTTCCTGTTTTGTTCCAATATTGTGAATTTTAAGGGGATGAGAGACGATTTTTCCAATTCTCATGTATGGATTTAGCGATGCCATTGGGTCTTGGAATATTATGGAAAAGTCCCTTCGTGCCCTTCTTAAAACCTCTCCCCTTAGTTCTGTTAAGTCTGTGTTGTCCATAATTATCTTTCCGCTTGTCGGTTCAATAAGCCTTATGACGGTTCTACCCAGTGTTGTCTTTCCGCTTCCAGATTCACCGACTATGCCCAGTGTTTCACCCCTTTTTATTTCAAAAGACACATCGTCAACGGCTTTTACAGTTTTTTTCTTGTGTTTAAATATTGCCTCAATCCACGGCACTTTAAGATCAAACTCTTTTCTTAAATGTTCAACCTTTAAAAACGTCTCTGTGTTCATTTTATTCACCATAAATCCAGCATTTTACGATTCTACTATCTACTTTTTTGGTTTTTGGGTCGTTTTTTTTGCATATATCTTTAGTAAAAGGACATCGGGGATAGTATTTGCATCCCCTTGGCGGATTTTTTAGATCTGGTGGGCTACCGGGAATGAACTTTAAGTCCATGTCGTCCAATTTTATGTTTGGAATGGACTCAAGTAGCATTCTTGTGTATGGATGCATAGGTTTATTGTAAAGCTTGTGAATTGCTCCCAACTCTACCAAGTTTCCAGCATACATAACAGCTACACGTTCGGCCATCTCTGCAACAATACCCATATCGTGTGTTATTAGAACTATTGACATGTTCTTTGTTTTCATGAGGTTTTTTAGAACCTGCATGATTTGTTCTTGCACGACAACATCCAAAGCTGTTGTTGGCTCATCGGCAATCAAAACCTTTGGTTTTAGTGCAATGGCTAAAGCAATCATTACACGCTGTCTCATACCCCCTGAGAATTCAAATGGGTAGTTGTTAAGCCTTTTTGGGTCTACGCCAACCGACTCAAGGGCTTCCGATGCGATTTTTATCATCTCGTTTTTCTTGATATCTGGATTATGCACCTTGAATAGCTCAAAAAAGTGGTCTCTTACCCTCATTATGGGGTTTAGGCTCGTCATGGGGTCTTGAAAGATCATTGCTATGTCTTTACCTCTGATTTTGCGCATTGATTCATTGTCTAACTCCAACAGGTTTACGCCATTTAGCAGGATTTCTCCTGTAATTTTGGCATTCTGAGGCAACAATCTTAAAATCGCCGTTCCCAAAGTTGATTTTCCACATCCAGACTCTCCAACTATACCTAAACTTTCGTTTTCCTCAACATCAAAGGATACATCTTCAACCGCTTTTACTGCACCTGACTTTATTTGATATTCGATAAACAGGTTTTTTATGCTTAAAACAGCCATTACCGTTTCTCTCCTATGTTGGGGTTAAAGTATTCATTTAAACCCTCCGCAAACATGCTGAATCCCAGAACAATCAATATGATTGCAACACCAGGGAAAAATGCCATCCACCAGTCGTTAGATATTAAAAATTGTTGTCCATTTGCCAAATCATAACCCCAATCGGGTGTCGGAGGTGTGATACCCAATCCCAAAAAGCTCAAGCCTGCCTCTGTCATAATTGCATCTGCTATATTCATAGACAAAACAACGATTATTGATGGTAGGACATTGGGCAGTATGTATTTGAAAATTATCGTTGAGGTTTTAGCGCCAATCGAGTATGCGCTCTCCACGTACAATTCATTTTTTGCGCTTGCCACTTGGCTTCTTATAACTCTGTAGTATGTTGGTATGTAAACCACTGCAATCGATAGGGATATGTTGATGATTCCAGGACCCAAGACAGCAGCTATCGCAATGGCAAGTATCAAGCCTGGAAATGTGTAAACTGAGTCCATTATCATTGTTATGATCCTATCCAATGGACCGCCGAAGTATCCCACTATCAAGCCGAGAGGAATCCCGACGCCTGCTGCAATGAGTGTAGCAATAAAGGCAATAATTAATGCCATTCTTGAGCCAAAAATGAACCTTGAAAATACGTCATAGCCCATGTTGTCTGTTCCCATAAGATGATGCCAGTTTGGGGCTGTTAGGGGGTTTCCACTTGGCTGGACAGGACTGTATGGCGCTATAAGTGGTGCAAATATTGCCATTAATATAAAAATAATTAGAATTACAAATCCTAAAGCTGCCATAATACCAGACGAATCACCAAGCAAATCTTTTAAAAATGAAGAGATGCGAGCCGACATCATTTGATTAGAGTTTTTAACCATATTGTTAATACCTCACACGTGGATTGATCCAAGCGTTTATTACGTCGACTAGTATGCTTGTTATGGCAACGAATATGGCGAAAAATACTATTGTGCCCTGTATAGCTGTAAAATCTCTAGCATGAATCCTGCTAACCAAATAACTGCCTATGCCAGGCCAAGAAAATGTAACTTCCGTTAACACTGCGCCACCCAAAAGCAAAGCAAATTCCAGGCCCATTATTGTTAAAATCGGTGGCAGAGCATTTTTTAAGGCATGTCTAAACAACACACTCTTTTCCTTAGCACCGCGCGCCCTTGCTGCCGTAACAAATTGTTGAGATAAGGTTAAGACTACATTTGCCCTAACCATTCTGACAAATATACTTGAAATAACTATTCCTAGTGTTATAGATGGAAGAATTAGGTGCTCTAAAGAGTCTTTTAATACATCCCATTGGCCGTTTATTATAGCATCTACCACGTATAAACCTGTGTGCATGGGGTCTGGTGTCATAAACGGTGATGATTCGCCAGAAACAGGTAACCAATGCAACCAAACCCCGAATATTAACTGAAGCATCAATCCAAACCAGAAAACTGGAAAAGAATATACAAAAATGGAGTATATTCTCGCAGATACGTCTAAAGGGTTACCTAATTTGTACGCTGCTAAAGTACCGTAAAATATACCTATAAAAACGGCTACAATCATGGCAAAAATAGTTAACTCTAGAGTAGCTGGAAACTTCTGCATTAATTCCTTTAAAACAGGCATGCCTGTGACAGTGGATTGGCCAAAGTTCCCATGAATAATATCTTTTAAATAATCTGCATATTGAACCAAAATTGGTTTATCCAAACCCATCTGGTGTTCCATTGCTTTAACCACAGAAGGTGGTGCTTTTGGTCCTAGCATGGCCAAAACAGGATTTCCTGGTAACACCCTTAACACAAAAAATACGATTGTTAGGATTATTAGTATCATGGGAATGGATAAGCCAATTCTTGTCAGAATGTAAGTTTTCACGTCTGCCTCCTACACAAAAAAAGAGGGGATAGCCCCCTCTTATTTTTTGTAAAGCAGATAGTATCTGAAAATCTGCACAGGATCAAGCAAAAGACCTTTTATATTTGGTTTTGCAATAACTCTCTGTTTTCCTTGGAATAGCGGTACATATGGAACATCTTTTGTCATAATTTTTTGAACTCTATAGTAAATTCTTGCTCTTTTTCTTTTGCTCACAATCTTCCTTGCTTTAAGCAGGAGTTTATCAACTTTTTTGTTTGAGTAGAAACTGCCCATGCCGTTGCTAGCTGAACTTGCAAGGAATGGCCACATATAGTCATCTGGGTCAAAGTAGTCAGGATACCATCCAAGTAAGAACATGCCCATGATACCCTTATTCCAATAGTCGACATATGTTGCCCACTCTGCAGATTTCAATTGACATTTGATTAGTCCTGTTTTCTCAAGTTGGTTCTTAATCGTTAAAGCCAAAGCTGCCTCTGTTGAACCGTAGTGACTCGGACTGTACCACAGGGTTATCTTTAAGGGTTTGTTTTTGGAATAGCCGAGTTTTTTAAGGAATTTTATAGCCCTTTTTAAACTGTGCTTTGGCATTACGGACCTATGACCCCACATGCCTTTTGGAATGAGTGTGTATAGTGGCACTACTTGATTGTTAAACACATCCTTGACGATTTGTTTTCTATCGACTGCGTAAGCAATAGCTTTTCTAAGCATTTTGTTGTCAAACGGTTTATATTTTACGTTGAAAACAAGTTCCCTTATGAATGGGCTTGGTCCAACGAGGGCAACAAACTTCTTGTTTTTCTGAATTTTTGCGAACTGTTGAGGGAGTAAAGTTCTGTATGCAACGTCTATTTCTCCGTTTAAAAGTGCAATATAGAGCGTGTTTGCATTCCTGTAGAGTTTAACCAAAATGATAGGTGTTTTTGCTTTTTTGCCGTGATAATATGGGTTTCTAACTAGTTCTATCTGCTGGCCTCTAATCCATTTTTTAACCATGTAAGGACCACTTGCAACCGGAATGCCGTTATAGACCTTATCCTTTGGGTATACTTTAGGGTCAATAGGATAAGACACTGTGAAGGCCAATATGTTTATGAAAGGTGCAAATGGATATTTTAGGTAAATTTTAAATTCCGTGTCGTTTACAACTTCAACCTTTTTAACAACATCTGAAAGTAGAAATGAAGGGTCTTGCTTTAATCTTATAACCCTGTCAATGGAGAACTTAAAAGCCTGTGCGTTTATAGGGTCACCATTTGAAAATTTAAGCCCTTTTTTCAGATAGAAGGTGTAAACTAAACCATCTTTTGAGATTTTCCACTTTTTTGCAATTCCCGGTACAATACGTGTAGTTCCTGGAACATATTTAACCAGGCCTTCCATAATGTTTTGTAAGATATTGTCGGATAAGTAGTCATAGGCTTTCGCCGGATCTAGGGATGAGATTTTGTCTGTAGTTCCCAAAATAATGTAACTCTTGGGGTTAATGGCAAAAGCTGAAGATGCCAAAAAGCCAAAAACCAAAACATACAAAAAAATAAATTTCAAAGACCGACGCATACCAAACCTCCTTTAATAAATTTTTCATAAACTTTTATCAACTTTTCCAAAAGATTTCCAGAGCTTGTAAATGCCACTTTTTTATTGGCGAGGTGTTGTGTTAGATTCACTGCCTCCGTCTTTGTAAGATCTTCGGACTATATCAGAATTTATGAAAGTAAATTTATTTAAATTTAAAATTAATCAGAGCAGAAATCAAAACTTTTATTGCAAATATATAAAAAACTTTTTGTATAACTTGCGGAAACCTAGAAAATAGACATATCTTATTTAAGAAAAATGGCTGGGATGTAGGGATTCGAACCCCAACTCGCGGATCCAGAGTCCGCTGTCCTACCGTTAGACGACATCCCAGCTTGCAAATCCGATTTTATATTTTGGTTTTTAAAAGTCAAGGATTTTGACTTTTGTGGCTGATTTAACTATAATTGCCTCCGTTATTATTTACAGTTTGGTGCATTTGTTGTGGTAGTAAGCTAAAGTTGTGAGAGGTGCTTTGTAGAGTTGCATATGCAACTTAGTTAAAAAGACAAATTAATGGTTGGGGGTATTAAGATGGTTGAAAAACCGAAGTGGTGTAAGATGTGGGTGGTTTATATCATTTCTTATGCTTTGCTGGGCTCTGTTCTTTGGGGAATGATAATGGCCTTGAGTGGAATTATTAATTTTTCCACAATATTTAATATAGCAGTAAATCCAATCTTGATTTTATGGGACATCATATATGGCGCTTATACTTGTCTTATCATTAAATCAATGTCTAAAGGAATTGATGATAGTATAGATAGAGCCAGAAGCTTTGCTTTGAAATTCAATTGGATATTTTTATTGTCAAGTGGATTTGCATCTCTAGTTTCCTCTGCTTTGGCTGTGTTTGTTTCGTATAAGTATGGTTATTTTAA
>WFYS01000111.1 GCA_015490005.1 Desulfurellaceae bacterium
ATGAGCAAGGTTTTAGGCATAGAAACTGTAGCTGAGGGAGTGGAAACAAAAGAACAGGTTGAATTGTTGAAAGAATTTGGTTGTGATTACTTGCAAGGTTATTACTTTTCTAAGCCGCTGCCTTTTAATGAGGCCAAAAAATTAATTGTATTGGAGGGTGGGCATGAAAAACGTTAAAATTGGAACACTGTTTTTAACATCTGTTGTTGTTGTGCTTATTGTTTCTGCTTTGGTTGCTGGAGTTAACATATACCTTTCTGCATCTGACACTAAAGATTTGCACAAAATAGGTGCAGTTGATAGAAAATCTTTAGAGGACTATAGCAAAATCTCTGTAAACACCAATCTCATAGGCTGGTATTACGCAAGGGCTATTTTATCTAAAAAGGAGGATAAACTATCAGAAATCCCAGGTTTAATATCGCAAACAGAGGCTTTATTTAATGAGGCGTTAAACTTAAACAGGTCAAATTCTCAGGTTTTGTCTAAAATCAAGTCAATCAAGTCTCACTTCGACTCGTTTGTGCAATGTGGAAAGCAGGCATTGAAGGAGTATAAACAGACAGGCTCTGTCTCTGGTTCACTGCAGAATTTATGCTATGAGAAGCTCGATGCTATTAATGGCTCGCTCTCATATTTTGTTAAAACCTCAGAGAATGATATGAGTCATAGTATAGAACGGGTGCATTCAAAGAGCAAAGAGAGCGCTATGATTGTAACTATTGGCATGTTGCTCATTATTTCTTTGATTATTGCCTTGTATTTTGTTGTCAAGTCATACATAATCACGCCTTTAATAAAAGCCGTTGAAAAGACTGAATACTTGGCTCAGGGAGATTTAACAAAGAAATTTAATGTTATTACAGGCAATGAGATAGGTATTCTAAAAAGCGGTATAAACAGGGTTATTGATTCCATAAGGAATATTGCGGTTCAGCTTCATAAAAATTCAGACGAACTTGCATCTGAATCTACGACCCTTGCATCCTCTGCAGTGGAGATATCGTCAACTACAGAGGAAACAGCGAGGAATATGGAAGAGATAGCAAACGCCATCGCAGATACGGTTGAGGCTATAGATGGTGTAGCGCGGTCTTCTGAGAATGTGAACAGCCTTGTAGAAGGTGTTGGAGAAGTTAATAGGGATATGCTCTCAAGGATAGAAGAGAGGCTTAGGAGAATGGAAGAAAACGCCCATCTTGCAAAAGAGGCTATGGAACAGATAGATACTGTGGGTCAGGCTTCAAGGGAGATTGGGCAAATTGTTGGCGTTATTAGCGAGATAGCAGATCAGACAAACCTACTTGCTTTGAATGCTGCAATTGAAGCGGCACGTGCTGGCGACGCCGGTCGCGGATTTGCTGTAGTTGCGGATGAGGTTAGGAAATTGGCTGAAAAAACACAGCATGCAACTGAAGAAATCAGAAACATGATAAACAAGATGCAGAGTGATACAAAGACAGCTGTTGATAAAACCCAGCAGGCAGGTAACATGATACTTTCTGAAAAAGAGGAAGCCAAAAAAGATAAGCTTATGGTTGAGGAGATTGTTGAGAAAACAGACAATGTTATAGACGAAATAAACTCAACAAGTGCGGCAACAGAAGAGCTATCTTCAACATCGGCAGAAATTGATGCTCAAGTTAAAGAGGTTGTTCAGGCAACAAAAGATAATGCAAAAGCCATTGAAGACATTGCGAGAATTTCAGAAGAAGTAAAAAGTATGTCGGATAATATTAACGAACTTGTGAAGGTCTTCAAAATTTAAAAGAAAACCCCAATTCCACACCTACGAGGTGTGGAATTGGGGCATTGTTTTTTTTTGGTGCGAGCGGGGAGACTCGAACTCCCACGCCTTGCGGCACTAGATCCTAAGTCTAGCGCGTCTACCAGTTCCGCCACGCTCGCGAACTTCGATTCTTATATAAAACTGTTTGATTTTTGTCAATCATATGTGAATTTTCTTGACTAACGGTGGATATTGTTTGTAACTTTTAACTATGAAAAAGTTTATTTTGATTGCTCTGTTAATTTTTCTAACCTCTTGTGTTAATTTGAAGCCTTTTAGTGTCGGTGAAGATGTGGATGCGTCTTGGCAGATAAGATATACAGATACACTTAATGGCATGTTTTTATTACAATCTCGGAAATTATGCCACTACGTTATGGGTAATAAAGTTGCAATTTTGGATTTTATAGACCTAAATTCCAATATAATAAATGAAAATGGAAGATACCTTGCCTTTCTTTTAACTAATGATTTAAATGATGGTTGTAACTGCAAGGCGTACTATAGAGGTTTACCGAAATGGTTTGATTATAAAAACATGGATGTCAAGGGATATCCAAAAAATAAATATAGGTTTGCAGTTGTTGGTAGTTACAAGTATGAGAATCGTTGTTATGATGTATTTATTAGGCTTATTGATTTAAAAGATGGTGTGGTTTGCAAGACATTTGCCTTTGTTGTACATAATGATAAGATGCGCTTTTCTATTGAGCCTTTAACTATACCAAATTATGTTGAGTTCCCATGAATTTTCTATT
Source organism: Desulfurellaceae bacterium (assembly GCA_015490005.1). Lineage (GTDB taxonomy): Bacteria > Campylobacterota_A > Desulfurellia > Desulfurellales > Hippeaceae > Hippea. The sequence continues at coordinate 2,548 of WFYS01000111.1, forward strand.
TCTCTTTGTGTTGGCCACGAACGTTATAAGAAAAGGTTATAAGCCGCATATGTCTGAGTGGTATACGATTTTGGCCGGTGTTTTGACATTCTTATTTGTGTTTTTGGTTTTGTTTGTGAGATACAGGTTTTCTAAAGAGTTGAAAAAGAGAGGACTAAATGAGCGATATCTTAGGAAGAGAAAAAAGTCTCACAGAAGATAAATTTTTAAAAACAGCGCTTTTTAGGTTAAGAGAAAACTATTTTTCTAAACGCAAAAAGATAGAAAAGCTTTTCGATATAGAGACATTAAGGGATGAAGTTCATAGGATAAAGTCTAAAAACATAGAGAATTTGGGTAAAAACTTAGCTTTGTTTATTGAGAAGATTAAAGAAAATGCAGAAAAGGTTGTTTTTGCAGAAAATAAAGGTGAAGCGCTTGATGCTATGCTTAAGATTTTAGACGAGAATGGCGTTGAAAAGGTTATTAAATCCAAATCTTTGACAACAGAAGAGCTTGAGCTAAATAGCTTTCTTGATGACAAGGGCTTTTCTGTAGTTGAAACAGATCTTGGTGAGTGGCTTGTTCAAATTAATAAAGAAAAGCCTACGCACATGACCGCACCTGCCATCCATATGTCAAAGGAGAGGGTAAATGAGCTTTTAAAGAGGGTTTTTAACATTGACTTGCCTTTAGATCCAAAACCAATGGTTGATTTTTGCAAATCCAAGATAAGGGCGAGTTTCGAAGAGGCAGAATGTGGCATCATAGGTGCAAATGTTGCGTCTTTGGAAAGTGGCAGGTTTTTTATTTTGAGCAACGAGGGCAATATTCAGAACGTTCTGAGAAAGAAGGTTGTGATATGTGTTTTGGGCATAGACAAGATTGTTGAAACAGATGATGAGGCTTTTAAAATTGTTGACGCTCTTCCCAAAACGGCGACAGGCCAGATAGCCACGAGCTACGTTGATGTTATAAAGAAGCCGTTTGGTAGGTTTTACGTGATTCTGCTCGACAACAGCAGATTGGAGTTTTCAAAGGATTCAGTTTACAAAGAAATACTCTACTGTATTCACTGTGGCGCGTGTCAAAATGCCTGCCCTGTTTATACTACGGTTAGCGGAAAACTTTTTAAAGGAAAAACGTACGCAGGACCTGTGGGTTTGATTTTGTCATACCTTGTTAAAGACACAGGCAATCTTTGGGATTTTGCCAATATGTGCATCGGTTGCATGGCTTGTGACGAGATATGCTCTACTCGTATTAATTTGCAGGAGTTGATTTTGCGCATAAAATCTCAGTATACGCCGAAAAAAATTACACCCAAGCGCTTCGTTATAAAGTACCTTGAAAACAACTATCACATCTTGAGGCTTGGGGCTTATGTATCGCATTTTCTTTTCAAAAAGGACTTAAAGACGGGCATTAGTTCTTTGGATAGGGCTTTGGGAGAAGATTTTAGGCCGCTACCAGGTGTAAATAGCTCTTTTGATATCTCGGTATATACAAAAAAAACCAAAATTTGTTTATTTGCAGGCTGCTCAGTGAATTTCTTTTATCCCAACATAGGTAAAGATGCCCTTCAAGTTGCCTCAAAGTTGGGGTTAGATTTAAACATTATCAAGCAAAAGTCGTGCTGCGGCGCGCCTGCGTGGTACAACGGCGAGGAGAAATCTGCCAAAGAGGCGGCTAAAATAAACGTAGAATTTTTGAAATCGCTGAATTGCGACAAGATCTTGTTCTTGGATCCCCACTGTGCTCACATGGTTAAGCGGGACTATATCACATTTTTAAATACCAATGATGCCAAATTGGTTTCTGATAAAGTCTCGTGTGCAGGTAGCTTCTTTTTGGATGTGCTAAAAGGCAAAAATATTGAAACTTCGAAGATTGGGGCTTTTATATCCTACCACCATCCGTGCCACTTGAAGAGGGGTCTAAATCAGTCGAATGAATTAGAGGAATTTTTGAAAGCAAATGAGCCTAATTTTGTTGAGCTGAAAGACAAAGATAGATGTTGCGGTTTTGCTGGAAGCTACTCGTTGATGCATCCGTACATCTCAAGTTCTTTGCTTGATGAGAAACTTGTTAATATAAAGACTACAGGTGCTCAGGTTGTGGTTACTGCCTGTCCAGGATGTATGATGCAGATAGGTGGTGGTCTGAAAGCGAGAAAGTCATTTGTCGAGGTATTGCATTTTGTTAGCTATTTAAATAGAATACTCATAAAACACGTGGAGGGTTGAATGGCATTCAGATACGTTGATAACGAGTTGTATGTAGAAAACGTCAAAGTAGGTGATATTGTTAGAGAGGTTGGCACGCCTGTTTATGTTTATTCCAAAAACCACTTTGTTAGCCAATTTAGAAAGTTCGACAGGGCGTTTAAAGGAAATCATATAATCTGTTTTGCGGTTAAAGCAAATAGCAATTTGGCCGTTATAAAAACGTTTGCCGAGTTGGGTGCAGGCGCTGACATTGTTTCTAAAGGTGAACTATTCAGGGCGTTGAAAGCAGGCATTGAGCCATCAAAAATTGTTTTTAGTGGTGTTGCAAAAACGAAAGATGAGATAGAGCATGCTTTGGAAAGCAGTATTTTGATGTTCAATGTGGAATCTGAAGATGAGCTTTTAAATATCAATACTGTGGCAAAAGAAAAGGGTAGGAAAGTTCCCATTTCGTTTAGGGTAAACCCCGATGTAGACCCAAAAACACATCCATATATCTCAACAGGATTGAAAAAAAACAAGTTTGGCGTGCCTTATGATGAAGCTTTGGAATTATATTTGAAGGCAAAAAAGCTTGAGAATATAGATATTGTTGGTGTTCAATTTCACATTGGGAGCCAGTTGCTTGATACAAAGCCAATTTACGATGCCTCTGTTAGAATCGCCAAATTGATAAAGGAACTTCAAAGTGATGGTATAGAGATTTCTGTTGTTGATGTCGGTGGCGGTGTAGGCATAGTTTATAATGAAAATGAGGATAAAGAACCGTCTATTGAAACATACGCAGAACAAGTGGAAAGGGCTTTTAATGGGTTTGATTTGAAGCTTGTGTTTGAGCCAGGCAGGTTCTTGGTGGGGAACGGTGGCGTATTGGTAAGCAGGGTTGTTTATCACAAATCCAATGGACCTAAAAATTTTATGATTGTCGATTCAGGCATGAACGACCTTTTGAGACCTTCGCTTTACAACGCATATCATGAGATTAAGCCGCTTGTTAAAAAGGACAATAAGATGCTTAAATGTGATATTGTCGGGCCAATATGCGAGACGGGAGATTTTTTTGCGCGTGATTACGAGATTGAAGATGTTAAAAACGGTGATTGTATTGTTGTGTTTAGTGCTGGTGCATATGGCTTTACCATGTCAAGTAATTACAACTCAAGGCCAAGGCCAGCAGAAGTACTTGTTGAGGGCGATAGATTTAGGATTGTGAGAAAAAGAGAAATATTAGAAGACTTAATCAGAGGAGAAGAGTTATGAAGAAGATTCCATTTTTTAAGATGAATGGCAGTGGGAATGATTTTATTATAATAAACAATAGGGAAAATGTTGTTGAGAACACAGTTGATATATCTATTGAGGAGTTTGTTAGACGGGTTTGCAAACGCAGAGAATCTATAGGTGCAGACGGATTAATTTTGATAGAAAAAGACGACGATTGCGATTTTAGATGGCGCTTTTTTAACAGCGACGGAAGCGAAGTTGAGATGTGCGGCAATGGTTCTAGGTGTGCAGCGCGTTTTGCATTTTTAAACGGTATAGCCTCTTTGAGTATGAAATTTTCAACACTCGCAGGTGTTATAGAAGCCGAAATAACAGGCGTGAATACCGTTAAAGTTAAGCTTACAAATCCTAAGGATTATGAGAGTGAGATAAAGCTTGAAGGTATAGATATGCCAGCGAGCTTTATAAACACTGGTGTTCCGCATGTTGTTTATTTTGTTGATAATATCGATATTGTGAACGTTAAAGAACTAGGAGCAAAGACGAGATATCATGAATATTTTGGTGATGAGGGCACAAATGTCAATTTCGCAGAAGTTGTTGACGAAAGCACGATAAAAATAAGAACATATGAACGCGGAGTAGAGGATGAAACGCTTGCCTGCGGTACAGGTTCTACGGCTGCTGCTGTGACAGCTGTTCTTGAGGGCAGGTGTGAGTCTCCTGTTGATGTTGTTACAAAGAGCGGTAAAATTTTAAAAGTTTACGTTTATAAAGATGGAGATGATGGTGTTGATAGAGTTTATTTAGAGGGTGACGCTCTTTTGACATATATTGGAACCATGATTGATGAAGCATGGAATTATTAAAAACAGAGGGGAGTGGCCATGTTTGAGCTGAAAGGTGCAATGACGGCAATAGTAACGCCTTTCAAAAACAGCGAATTAGATGAGGATACATTTAGAGCATTGATAAAAAGGCAAATTAAGGCAGGAATAGACGGTCTTGTTCCTTGTGGTACGACCGGCGAGGCTGCGACGATGGATTTGGATGAATACGAAAGGGTTATTGGAATTGCAGTGGATGAGTGTAATGGAAAGATACCAGTTTTAGCAGGTGCTGGGACAAATAATACGAAGAAAGTTGTAGAGTTGGCGAAAATTGCAAAAAGTGCTGGGGCTGACGCCATTTTATCCGTTGCTCCGTATTACAACAAACCTACGCAGGAAGGTTTGTATCAACATTACAAAACAATAGCTGAAAGTGTGGACTTGCCTTTGGTGCTATACAACGTTCCGGGTAGGACAAGCGTTAATATATTACCGCAAACAGTTATAAAATTGTCCGAAATTGATAATATTGTAGGCATAAAAGAGGCAAGCGGTTCGTTGAATCAGGCATCTGAGATTATCGAAGGTGCAAGTGAAGGGTTTAGCGTTATAAGTGGTGATGACTTTTTGGCTTTGCCTATGATGGCAATTGGAGGAAATGGAGTAATTTCTGTTACTTCAAATGTTGTGCCTGAACTTGTTGCACGCCAATACGATGCGTTTGTTGAAGGCAATTTGGATGAGGCAATGGGATTGCATCATAAACTTTTCAAACTTCACCAGGCAATGTTTTACGAGACAAACCCAATTCCTGTAAAAACGGCCTTGGCTTTAATGGGCTTGATTGAAGAGGAGTTTAGACTTCCGCTGTGTGAGATGTCTGATCAGAATAAGGAGAAGCTCAAATTGGTTTTGAAAAACATGAGTCTGATTTAGGGGGGAGAGATGTTTAGGACAATAGTGTGCGGCTCAGCAGGGAAAATGGGCAGGAGAATCTGTGCTTTGATTGAAGAAGACAAAGAAATGCAACTTGTGGGTGCAGTAGAGGCAAAAGGCTCACAATTTATAGGGCAGGATGTTGGCATATTGATTGGTTCACAGCCCATTGGCATAAGCGTGAAAAGTGATTTGAAGGATGTTATAGATGATGGAGAGGTGATAATAGAGTTTACAGCACCTGATGCAACCTTAGAGCATGTAAGGATAGCGGCAGATAATAAAAAGCCCATTGTTATTGGAACAACGGGTCTAAAGGATGAACAGGTTAAGGAAATTGAAAAATTTTCTGCGATTATACCCATTGTCCTCGCGCCGAATATGAGTTTAGGCGTAAACATGCTTTTTAAGCTTGTAAAAGAAGCAGCTAAGATTTTGGGCGAAGACTATGACATTGAAATCGTTGAGATGCACCACAGGTTTAAGGTTGATGCGCCAAGCGGAACAGCTTTGAAGTTGGCGGAGTATGCAGCCGAAGGTTTGGGTGTTAGTTTGGAAGAGGTTGGCGTATTTGGAAGAAAGGGCTTAGTTGGAGAGAGAAAAACCAAGGAAATTGGCATAATGAGCCTACGAGGCGGCGATGTTGTTGGGGATCATACGGTGGTCTTTGCTGGATTGGGAGAAAGAATAGAGTTAACTCACAAAGCATCTTCTAGGGATACTTTTGCAAGAGGCTCTATTAGGGCTGCCAAGTGGATTGTGGATAAAGTTCCAGGTTTATACTCTATGCAAGACGTTTTGGGGCTTAATTAGATGTGTGGAATTTTCGGCATATTTAACAAAAACGAGGCTTCTAACTATGTATATTTAGGGCTTCATGCCCTTCAACATAGAGGTCAAGAAGCCGCTGGCATTATTTCTACTGATGGTGAGCGATTCTATACGCATAAGGGTCAGGGGCTGGTCAATGAAATTTTTAATGGAAAGGGCGTGATTGCATCTCTGAAAGGTAAGATAGCGATAGGTCACAATAGATATTCAACCTTCGGCGATAAATCGGAAAGCAATATTCAACCTCTGTATGCTCATTACGATTTGGGAAGTGTTGCAATAGCCCACAACGGAAACTTGGTTAATGCTCTAAGCGTAAAACGGCGGCTTGTTAATCAAGGGGCTATTTTTAACTCTAACTCTGATACAGAGGTCATAATTCACTTAATAGCAAGGAGCGAAAAAAGCACCTTTCTTGAACGGCTTGTTGAGGCGTTGAGACTTATAAAGGGCGCCTACAGCTTGGTTATAATGAGAGAAAATGAGCTATATGCAGTTAGAGACCCTTGGGGATTTCGACCGCTCTCTATGGGCAAGCTTGATGATGCCGTTGTTTTTGCAAGCGAAACATGCTCCTTTGATTTGATTGGGGCAGAATTTATCAGGGATATTGATCCAGGAGAAGTAGTTGTTGCTAATTCGGATGGCGTTCACTCTTTTAAGCCATTTGAGAAATCAAATGAACACAAGTGTGTTTTTGAGCATATATACTTTTCTAGGCCAGATTCCATGTTGTGGGGTCATCATGTCTATTCTGTTAGGAAGGAAATGGGCATGATTTTGGCAAAAGAATCACCTGTTGATGCAGATATAGTTATTCCCGTGCCAGATTCAGGGGTTCCGGCTGCTATTGGATATTCTCAAGAAAGTGGATTACAGTTCGACTTTGGTTTAATTAGAAATCACTACGTGGGAAGGACATTTATTGAACCGACACAGTCCATAAGAAATTTTGGAGTTAGGCTAAAACTCAATCCTGCGCGTGACGTTTTAAAAGGAAAACGTGTGGTTGTTGTTGATGATTCAATTGTTAGAGGTACAACAAGTAGGCGTATAGTTAAAATGCTACGCAGCGCTGGAGCCAAAGAGGTACATTTGCGAATCGCATCTCCACCGGTTTTATCACCCTGCTTTTATGGAATAGATACTCCAACGAGAAAGGAATTGATAGCTTCATCGCACGAGGTTGAGGAAATACGTAAATATACTACAGCGGATTCACTGGCTTATTTGTCGTTAGAGGGATTAAAAAGTATAGTTGGTAAAGATGGTTGGTGCTTTGCTTGTTTTGATGGAGATTATCCTCTGGAATTTGAAAGATAATGCAACTTTCAAAACATGTAAAAGATAAAATAATAGAATTTGATTTACCTCGAGTTTTCCATTTTAAACATAAAGATGACGTTATTATAGATATTGAGGAGACAGAAGAATTAAAGGGCAACCTGCTTTTGTTTTCTCTAGATAAAAGTGATGCGTTTGCCATTTTGGAATCTCACATGGACGAGATAGACTGGTTTGTATTTGTGGATAACAAATTCAATGTTCAGGTATTGGGTGAGTCAGAAGATGAGCAAAGTTTAGAAGGTATTTTTGATAAGTTGTACAAAAAAAGTGGCTTTGAAAAAAGAGAAGAACAAGTAAAAATGGCAAAATTAATTTTGCGAGCCTTTGAGGAATCTAAAAATGCTATTGTAGAAGCACCAACAGGCACTGGTAAAAGCCTTGCGTATCTTGTCCCTTCTGTTTTATTTTCTAAAAAACACAACAAGAGGGTGGTTGTGTCCACAAACACGAAAAACTTGCAGCAGCAGTTGTTAAAGAAGGATTTGCCAGCTTTAGAGTCTTTGGTTAAATTCAAAGCTGCTATAGCTTTTGGTAGAAATAATTATATATGCAAAAGGAAAGCTGAGAATGTTATTTCAAGGGGAGATGCTTTTCTTTTTGAGTCTGACATCTATTCTGAGATAAAAGAATTTCTTCTTTCTACAGATACAGGACTAAAATCTGAGTTCTTTTCAAAGGATAATGGATTAGATGAGTCTGTTTGGAGCATGTTTGAAAGCGACAGTTTATCTTGTGCACACAAGAGGTGTCCTTATTATAAAGGCCAATGTTTTTTTTATAGAGCAAGAAAGCAGCTGGATTTAGCCCATTTAATTATAGCCAATCATCACCTTGTTTTGTCACATTCTGTGATGGAGAATGCAGATATTTTGCCGGAGTTTGATTGTTTGGTGGTAGATGAGGCTCACAATGTGGAAAAGAACGCTACAAGTTATTATACAAACACAGTTACAACAACGGATATTATCAAACTTTTAGATATGCTTTTTACTTCTAAGAAGGGTAAAGGGCGTGGATTGCTTTCCACATACGACGAGCCAGATTTAAAGGGAAAGATTGTCGACGCGAGAAGAAACCTTGATGTTATATTTGATGAATTAATGGAGCTTCTCAAAGAGAACGAAACAGTAATAAATAGTCTAAATTTAGATAGATTTACAGACACATTTAATGAAATAATTGACGTTCTAAGTAACTTACAGCTTTCGCTTAAAACGTTTATATCCGGACTGGAGGAAACTGAGGTTGTAGACATTAAAGCTGTTTATTCAAAGTTAGAGAGTGTTTTGAGTTTGATTAGTTCCTTTAGAGAGATTGAAAGTGATAGCCAGGTTTATTGGTTAAGAAAGTTTAAAAAATCTGTCCATTTCAATATTACGCCTGTGGATGTTAGGGAAGCCCTAAAACACTACATCTTTGAAAATATAGACTCGGTTGTGTTCACATCTGCTACATTGAGTGTTAACAGGAATTTTGACTTTTTTAAAAGGTCTCTCGGTATTGATGATGCTCTCGAGTTTTCGGCGAAGGGTAATTTTGACTATAAAGAGAACAGCAGACTGTTCCTTGTATCTGACATGCCAACACCCGATGATAGTAGGTTTGCAAAAGATGTGTCGGATGTTTTGTTTTCTATCTCTAAACCACTTAAGAGCTCTAACAGGGGAGTATTAGTTCTTTTTACCTCTTACAAGTCTCTAAATGAGGTCTATGAGCTTTCTTATGAGAAATTGAATAAAATGGGTTTTAATGTGTTGAAACAGGGAATGTTTGATAATTTTGAACTGCTGCGTAAGTTTAAAAAAGGCAAAACCTTTCTATTTGCTACAAGTAGCTTCTGGGAAGGTGTGGATGTTAAAGGAGATGAGTTATCGGTCGTTGTAGTGGTTAAGCTTCCGTTTGAAGTTCCAACAACGGCGGTTGAGAAGGTTAGATATGAATTGATGAAAAGCGAGGGTGTAAATCCATTCCTCGAATATTCGCTTCCTAAGGCTGTGCTTAGGTTAAAACAGGGTTTAGGGAGGCTGTTAAGGCAAAAGACGGATAGGGGTGTTATGGTGATTTTGGATAGCAGGATAGTTACAAAAGCCTATGGAAAGGTATTTTTGAAATCATTGGACTATATGAAACAAGAAAGGGTTACCAAGAATGAAGTTGAAAAACGCGTTTCTGATTTTTTTAGCTATTCTCATAAGTAGCTCATGCACAACCTTTAAGCCCCTTAAAAGTAAAAATGTTTCTTTGGTTGGTATATTTTATGCAAATTACAAAGGCAATGGGTTTAACGGTTTCTTTAGTGTCTCAGGTGGGAATTTGAGGCTGGATGTTGTTAACAGTTTTGGATTCTCAGTTTATGGTATATACGTTAAGGGCGAAAAGGTCTTTTTAAAGGATTATCAAACGGGCAAAGTGTATTATCATTTAAAGGTTAATGGAAATAATTTAGATAAGTATAAACCTATAATAAAGTACGTTGCAATGGATTTTTTAAAGCTTTGTAGGACGCAGGATAAAAAGGTGATTATTTTAAGGTGCGAAAGAGTGAAAAGCTACTACGTGCCAAAAGATTTCATATTGAAATCATCTACCGATAGATTAAGGATAGAATTGAAGAACTTAAAGATTAAGGAGTGATGATGAGCATTGTTACTGTTATGGTGCTTGTGTTTGTTATTAATTTACCTTGTGGTTTCTTTAGAGCACAAAGCCCTAAACTTTCCAAGTCGTGGTTTTTGTGGGTACATTTGCCAATTCCATTTGTTATTGCCATAAGAATTTTGAGCGGTTTGGGGTTTAAGCTGTACACTTTTCCTATAGTTATATCTGCCTATTTTTTTGGACAGTTTACAGGTGGATTGATATATAAAATGTTAAAACCGCAGAAGAGATGAAGAGCTTTGTAAAACTGTTTGTAATACCAGCCATAATAGGCGTGATAGGCGGATTTTCTGCCATTTTAATGAGAGAATTAATTAAATATTCATCCTTTAGCGCTTTGCAATTTGATGTTTTTGGGAATAAAAGCAACTTTTACATAATTGTGGTGCCTATATTATTCCTTTTCTCGGCTTTTGTAATCAAAAAATTCATGGAAGATGCCACGAATCCAACGATAGATTCTGTAGCGCGTTCTATTATCTTAAGGAAAGGCAGGTTGAATTACAAAAAAGGCATAGCAAGTGTTATTCTGACTGCTATAAACATAGGATTTGGCGTTCCTGTTGGAAGAGAAGGTCCGATAGCAAAACTTGGAGGTTCTTTGACCTCGTTCACGTTGGATCATATCAAAATAGAGGGTTCAAATATACCTTTGCTTGTTAGCTGCGGTGTTTCTTCGGCTTTAGCAGCTACATTTAATGCGCCCATTGCCGCTATCATTTTTGGTTTGGAGATAATTTTGGGGCGTTTGAGCTTTGATGTTATTATTCCTCTATCTATAGCATCAGCTGTTGGAACAATCATTTCTCGCTATTTTTTAGGTAACTATCCGGCTTTTTATCTCCCAAAATTGTCTTACACGTATATACTGATTGCATTTATTCCGATTTTTAGTTTCCTTTTTGCTTTATTTGTCTATTCTTTTGAAACGGTTTACGGTTTTGTCTTGTCTATATACAAAAAGTTTAATTTAAGCGTTTATACTCAGGCACTTATAGGTGGTTTTGTTGTTGGCTTACTTCTCTATTTTTATCCCGATGCCGCCTCTTTGGGTTATGATAAAGTAGGGCAACTTTTTGGTGGCAAATTTAACTACGAAAGCGCTGTTGTTTTAAGCATAGTTAAACTCATAACTTTAGCTATAACGTTTGCAAGCGGCATGTTTGGTGGTGTTTTTGCACCTTCTATTTTTGGTGGAGCATTTTTTGGTTTTGCCATTGGCGGTTTTTTTCATCAATTTATACCAGCTATAAACCCACTTTCCGTAGCTTTAATTGGCACGGCTGCTACAACCGCGAGCATATCTTCTGCCCCTTTTAGGTCTACATTAATTGTTGTTGAACTTGCCCAAAACTATCACATGATTGTGCCTTTGATAATTGGTTCTGTTATGACCATGTATTTTTCCCATTTGCTTGAAGAGAAGATGCATTTCAGCAGATCTGTGATGCAAAAGGGTTTCGACATAACGAACATAAATTACGCCGAACAGTTGAAAAATCTTAAAATTGTAAATTTTATTAATACAACCTTGATAACCTTGAAAAAGGGTGATTTTGTAAGAGATATAATTTTCGATTTGATGAAGAGCTCGTCAAGTTACTTCGCTGTTTTAGACGATTCTAAACTTGTTGGCGTTTTGTCCTTTAGGGATATTAGATTGCTTGGAGAATTCAAGAACCATAATATCAAGGTGGAAGATGTTATGACTCAAAACCCAAGCTTCTTAACTATAGATTCAAGAGGGCTAGACGTGTTTGAGTTTATATCGCGTATAGATGTTGATTTTATTCCTGTTGTGATAAGCGAAGATACGCTTAAGTATGTTGGAATGTTGGATGTAAATGGGTTTTTGAAGTATGCTTCTTTCTTGTATTTCAAAGAAAGCTTGATAAGTAACAATTCCCATAAAAAAGAAAATGGATTATAAGGTCATCTAAATTTTCCCTGCATGTTCTAACTGTTTTAGGTGTTGTTCTCTTAATTTTGAAAATGTTTCCGAAACGTATTTTAAATGATCTTTAATTAGCTTTATAGATGAAGGAGGTCCGTAGATTAAGATTTCGTCTCCCTCCTCTAATGCATTAACCTCCAATGGATGTAGCCATTCTCCATTTTTAAAGATATAAATAATCCTTGCACCTTTATAGAACAGTTCATCTCCAATATTTTTAGCTTCCATTTTTTTAGTAAGCGTTCCAAAAAATAACATATTGCCATTACTCAATTTTATCGGAACTCCGGATTCTAGCAGCCCTAATATTTTTTTATCGTTGATTTCTGCTGGTGATATTGGAATAGATTTGGCGTGACAAGCAATGATATTTTTAAGGGTCTCTATTTGATGAACAGGAGAATACGATTTGTTAGGCACTTGGGCTTCGTAAAGACTTTTATATTTTAAGCTTAGCCTTTTTGTTAATTCAACCTGTAGAACGTAGGCTAAGATTACTGTAAGTGCAGTCGGGGCTAAAAGCGTATATCCTCCTGTCATTTCCAACACCATTATCAGCGTTGCAATTGGAGCTCTTGCTGCAGCGCCAAATACAGATGCCATTCCAATTATAGAGTAAATGGCTGGATTATGGTGAAACAGCTCTGCTATAGTTCCGCCAACCATTGCCCCTACAAATAGTGACGGGGCAAACACACCTCCAGAACCGCCACTTGAAACCGTTAATGTGAACGCGAGCATTTTGCCTATAATTAGCATAGCCATCAGGTTTAAGGCCATTTTCCCATCTATCGCATTCTGAATCCAACCATAACCACCCCCTAATGCTTGGGGTAGGAAAATAGCTATTATTCCAACACCTAACGCGCCTATAGCAGGTTTAAAGTGAGGAGGTATGTTTATTTTGTGGAATAGATCTCGTGTATAGTAGAAGATATTTGGCAATACTACACCTACTATTCCGCTTAAAATTCCAAGTAAAATGAGATGCGCATATCCTGTTACAGTAGTTACTTCCAAATTTGGCGCAGTTTCAAATATAGGATGCCAACCGAGGCTAAAACCTGTCGTAATATAGGCAACAATAGAGCCTAAAAGAGTATAAATTAGGGCGTTTGACTCAAATTCCATACCGCTGTAAAGAACCGAAACAGCAAAAATTGAGGTTCCAATGGGCGCTCTAAATATCGCAGACAATCCACTAGCCATGCCAATTAGAACAAACAATCTTCGCTCTTCCAAAGTAGCATGCCTAAAGTTTGCATAGATTGAGCCTACGCCTGAACTGAACAGAGCTGTTGGACCTTCTCTTCCTGCTGAGCCGCCTGTTCCTATAGTTATGGCAGAGGCAATAATTTTTAGGGGCGTCACTATAGGCCTTATGTATCCACCTGTTCTGTGGAAAGCCCTAACAGCCGTGTCGGTTCCGTGTCCTTCTGCCTC
>WFYS01000112.1 GCA_015490005.1 Desulfurellaceae bacterium
AAGGATGATAGAGAAGGGAAATTACATAATTCCATTTTTTAACTGTCATGTGAGATTTGACAAGCCCATACTTTTTTATTGGGAATTGGTTCTGTTTTTTAAGTTATTTTTTGTAGATCACCTTATAAAAATAGGCCATAATTATTTCGGAATAATTGAATATGCGGCAAGACTGCCAGCCGTAATTTCTGCTGCACTATCCAGTGTTTATGTGTATAAACTATCCGATTTGCTTTTTGAAGACAGTAATATTTCGAGGCTTTCTGTTTTGGGTTTTATATCTATTGGCTTTTTTATGTACCTTGGGCGCTCTGTCTATCCAGATATGAGTTTAATTCTATTTGAACTCATGGGTATTTACTATTTCATAAAAAACAAATACGTGCTTGGATGGATTTTTACGGCTCTGGCTTTTTTGGTTAAAGGACCAATTGGTGTGGTAAGTGTGGGTTTTACCTATTTCATCTATCTGTGGGTGGTTGAAAAGAAAACGGGTTTAAAGGAATTCTTCTCGTTTAACAACGGCTTGGGCTTTTTAGCCTTTTTATTGGTCGGTTTACCGTGGTACATCGCCGTTTATCACTACTATGGAATGGAGTTTATAAATAAGTTCCTTATTTACCACAACATTGAGAGATTTACCGGAGCTGCACACCAACATCCCCATTCGTTCTTTTATTTTTTTCCTATAGCCATTCTGGTTTTGTATATCTGGTGGCCTTATCTTTTGCAGCTTTTTAAGAGAATAGATTTAAGGAATAGAAAAAATCTATTTTTAATCCTCTGGTTTGCTTGGGTGTTTCTGTTCTTCTCGATCTCCAAAAACAAGCTTGCCCACTATATTGCCTTTGGCTTTATACCTGTTGCTATTCTGTTTGGCAGGTACATTGAAGATATAAAAGAATCAAAAAGGATTTCAACAGGATTTTTTGTGCTTGAGGTCGTTCTGGCTTTTGTGTTGTCCTTTGTTGCATACAAGAAAGGTCTTATACAGCTTGTTGCCTCTGTTTTTACAGGCATTTTGATAGTTTCACTGACCAATCTGCTTAAAAAACCAACGAAGGTGATCTTTTATAAAACCATAGCGATGAGTGTTGTAGCCTTTGTTGTGCTTTTACAATTTGAGGGTTACAGGCCTGAGAAATTTGTTTGGCATGAGGTTTTGAAGACAAGATTGGGGCTGTTGCAATATAAGAAACTCAACCAGTCTCTTGTTGCTTACACGAGAATGTGCTTAAAAGAGGTGAGGAATCCAGAGGTTATAGATAAAATAAAGGGTACGTTTTTGATCTATACAAAACTCAGGCATATAAAGGAGTTAAAGGTCAAATATAAGATATTGGCTAAATTCATTGATAAAGGCACAAAAACGGTGCTTTTAGAAGTGAACAATGGATGAGCAAGTCTTAAAACTCAAGTCATTTATGGAAAATGAATATAAAGGCGAAGATATACGCTTCTGTTCGGCTTATCTTTTTGGTGATTCCAAGTACATAGAGAAAAGAAAACAGCTTGCCGAAATATTCAACAGAATGGCGACTGTTGAAAGGCCGAATATTATCTATATCAGAACCGATGTGGATTTAAAGCTGAACGAGGTAAACATTCGTGAGTTAACTGACAAACTACACCTTACTGCGTTCTTTGGTGGAGATGTGAAGGAAATCGAATACGGGCCATCAAATATTGTAATTTCTGAAAATCTATCGTTTTTTATGAGCGTTAAGCCGAAAAATGCAGTTTTTTTATACAACAAGGGATTTCATCTCACAAACCAAATTGCAAATTTTGTAAAGAGGCTCGGATACAAAAAGGTCATATTCTTTGGTGATTTCGACTGTCAAGGTTTGGCTATATTGAGCGATTTCAAAAAGAAATTGCCTGGAATAGAGTTCTATCCAAATTATCAAACGGTGGAATTTGTATTTAAAAAGTATGGGTATAGGTTGTTGGATGTTGACTTAAACGAGTGTTTGACAAAGCACATAGAGGAATCTGAACTCTATGATATTCTGATTGAACGTAAAAAGAAAATAGAACAGGAATTTTTACAGGTTCTTTTTGCTAAAGAAGGATTGGAAAAGCCAGAATGGATTGGATGAAACATTTTTGTGCAAAGGATTGTCCAGATACGTGTGGTTTTTATGCAAAAATAGATGAAGGCGATTTAAAGGTCAAAGTAGACGATTGGGATTTTCTCAAAAACCAGTTCGTTTGCAGAAAGTTAAAGTTCTTTTATGAAAGAGAGGTTAAAAACAACAGGACTTACCACTTTGTAGAGAAAAAAAGGGTTGATACAGACACTGTTTTAGAAAAAATTGCTGACTTTTTGAAGAACTCGAAAGACAAAAAGATTCTGTACCTGAGGGGCTCTGGGAATTTGGGTTATTCGACGTTTGCTTGGGATATTGTTTTATCACAGCTTGATAACGTGTACTTTGTAGATGGAAGCCCCTGCGATGAAACAGGAATTGAAGCTCATATTGAGGATTTTGGTATTTGCACAAATCCACCGATAAAAAGGCTTAAAGAGGTGGATAACGTTTTAATTTTTGGTAAGAACGCCTTTGTGTGTGCTCCACATCTTTACTACTACCTAAAGCAGCTAAAAAAGACAAAAACATTGGTGTATATCGATCCCATAAGGACAAAAACGGCAGATTTAGCTCACGAGTTTTTACAAATTGAGCCTGGAAGCGACGGTGTCTTGGCAAACGCGATACTAAACCTGTTGGGAAAGTGCGATTTAAAAGTGGACGGCGCTTCTGATATTACGGGTTTAACATTAGAAGAGATGGAGTTTTTGGCCCAACTGTTTAAAAGAGGCAAAACGGCAATAATAGAAGGATACGGCTTGCAGAGGTATAAAAATGGTAAAAACTCGATTAAATGGCTTAATAAACTTGCCTATCACACAGGAAACTTGGAGTATTTGTACTACTCGCGTTCATCGAAAGAGGGTTTGAAGAAACCTTTTGTAAAACCCAAACATGCCGTTTTTATGAGCGATGTGTCAAAGCTTTTAGAGCAGGACTTTTTTGATGCCGTATTTATTGTCGCAGCAAACCCCGTAATGAGCCTACCTGACAATGAAATCTGGAAAAAGGTTTTGGATAAAAGTGAAGTGATTGTTGTCGATACAAACTTTACACAGACAACAGGATTTGCAGACATGTTTTTGAAGGTTGACGGCATGTTTGCTTCAAAAGATATACAGGGCAGTTACTTTTTTGATAAGACACTTGAAAAAGGTGCAATCTTTAATGGCTTAAGCGATTTTGATGCTGCCAAAGAGCTGGCGAAGAGGTTAAATATAAAATTTGAGTTTTCTTTAGATAATGTACAAAAGGTCAAGGTTCAAAAAAGAAGGTTTGCGAATAGAGGGATCGGCATTTGTCCACCAACAAAAAACAATGGTTTGATCAGACTTTTTAGTTTACCCCATCCGAGCTATTTGAACTCTCAAAACATACCAGTAAATGAGGAATTTGTTTTTGTCTCTCAGGAATTAAGCAAAAAATTGTCCATCAAGTCGGGCAATAAGGTAATTGTTTCAAACGATGATAGTAAATCGATTTTTGAGGCTAAAGTTACGGATAGGATAAAGGGTAAAACTGCTTTTGTTTACA
>WFYS01000113.1 GCA_015490005.1 Desulfurellaceae bacterium
TCATGGGCGTTTCTCCTGCGCCATTCGTAAAATGCCCACGCGTATTGAGGTCTCACCTCAAAGCTGTAAGGATTTGCCAAATCTATGGCATTCAACCCAAGTTTTTTAAATACGGGAAAGTTGCGCCAATAACCCTCTTTGTCTCTGAACGTGGGTATGCCGCTGTCTGCGCTCATACCCGCACTTGTCAAAAATAAACAACTTTTGGATTCTTTTATTTTTCTCTCAAGCAACTTAAAATCATTTACCTTCATAGTTCTTATCTCACAAAAAGCAATAAGGGTCTATAGCCATATAATCTCCAAAATACGCATCAGCCCTTGCCCTGCAACCGCCGCAGACGTTTATATACCTACAATGCGCACATTTGTCGTTGTAAGATTCAAAATCCCTCATATCTTTAAAAATCTTCGACTCATGCCAAATCTTCAAAAACCCACTCTCAAGCACATTTCCAGCGCTCCTCAAAAAGTAGCTACACGGCTTAATTTCACCGTCATAGCCAATGAAAGCAATCAACTGCCCAGCTACACAGCCTTTAGCCCCACCAGTTGAAAACTTAAGCGTTCGCCTTTCAAAATTTATATTCTGTTTTTTTCTTTCAATATCAACAAGCGCATAGTACTCAGGTGCACAGGTTGGCCTAACTAGCATTTTCTTCTCTTTCAACTCAAGCTCAAAATGCCATTTAAGAATCTTATAGTAATCCTCTTTACTAATCAATTCACTCCTCAGCTCTCCTGCCCTGCCTGTAGGCACAATCATAAACATATACCAAGCTTTGGCTCCCAACGACTTTGCAAGTCTATAGGTATTCTCTATGTCATGTTGATTTCTCTTCGTAAAAGACGAATTCACGATAAAATCGACGCCAATCTCTTTCAAAATTTGCGCTGCCCGGACGGTCGCATCAAAAGCGCCCTTAACCTTTCTAAAATCATCATGAACCTCGGATTCCGAACCATCTAAGCTCAAAGAAACAATATCAATATGTTTTTTTATCTTTAAAGCCATCTTTTTGCCAATGAGTGTTCCGTTTGTCGCAAGCCCCACTCTCATACCTTTATATTTTATGTAATCTGCTATATCAAAAACATCACTCCTCAACAGCGGCTCTCCACCTGTCAAAACTATAACGGGTTTAAACTCCTTTGATATTTCATCAATTACACCTTTTATATCGCCAAAGGAAAGTTTATCTTTTAGATTCATGGAAGCAGAAGTCCTGCAGTGAATACAGTTTAAATTGCAGCGCGGAGTGATTTCAAAGGCAAGCCATTTCAGAGAAAACTCCATTATTTCCTCACCTTCTCTATATCATCTTTTTTTCCTACAACTAAAAGGTAATCTTTTTCCTGTATAATTTCGCTTGGCATAGGGTTTATATCCATTTTTCCATCTCGCTCTATACCAATAATAGTCAAGCCAAATCGTTTCCTGACATCCAACTGCAGTATGCTTTTGCTCGAAAAACTTAGGGGTGCTTTTATCTTTGCAAAAACATACCTTCCAGTAGAATCCAAAGCTTCTATAATATCAAGCCCTGCAAGATGATTTGCTAAATCCCTACCCTTCTCCTTCTCTGGGAAAATAACCTTTGTTGCGCCAACTTTTGCAAGGACACGCCCATGCAACACACTTGTAGCTTTAGCATAAATTTCACTAATACCAAAGCTATGTAAAATAGCTACACTTAAAACGCTGGTTTCTATATTACCACCAACTGACACTACCGCGGTTTTAGCATCCTGAACACCTATTTCTCTTAAAGCTTTCTCATCGGTACAATCAGCCAGAAAAACAGAAGGTATAACTTCAGCCACGTCTTTAACGCTATCTTCATCCATATCTATACCAATAACATCTTGACCAAGCTCGGCAAGCCTCTCGACTACACTCTTACCAAACCTACCAAGCCCTATTACAACAAATAGTTCTTTCATACAAACATTCTCCCCACGGGTAAACTATAGCTGCGGCTCTTCTTCTTTCCAAAAAGAGCCACGGAAAAACTAAACAGGCCAACCCTTCCAGCAAACATCAAAAGAATTATAATCAACTTTCCTATCGCATCGAAGCTGGCAGATAAGCTTAAATTAGTAGTGCTAATGGATAAGCCTACGGTAGATAATGCAGATACAGATTCAAATAAGGCACTCAAAAAATTTACACTTTCTATATCACTCAAAGCAAAAGCCGCTAGTGATAGAATAAAAAACGAGAGTATAATGACAACTAAGGATTTATAAATTGCCTCATCAGGAATCTTTCTATTAAACAATATTACCTCTTTCTCGCCACGTATGTAAGAATATACCGCGGCTGCAACAGAACTTGCGACTGTCGTTTTTACACCACCGCCTGTACCACCAGGAGATGCCCCAATAAACATTAGAATTACAAGTAAAAACAGAGTAGAATTGTGCATAAAACTCAAATCTATTGTATTAAATCCTGCCGTTCTTGTTGTTACGCTTTGAAACAGACTAACCAAAATATCTTTAAAAAAACCGTGGCTTTGCAAAACACCATTTACCTCTAAAACGTAGATGAGAATTGTCGGGACAAATATCAAAAGTATCGTAGTTAAAAGAACAACTTTAACGTGCAGGGATAAAAAATTAATCTTCTTCTTCAAATATAGATAAAACTCATTTATCACAACAAAGCCGATACCTCCTAAAACTATCAAAAAAATAACAGTGAAATTTAGCAACGCATTGTATTTATAATCTGCAAAAGAGTTTGAGAAAAGGGAAAATCCCGCATTGTTAAAGGCGCTGATTGAATGAAATATGGCAAAATAGGCAGCTTTTAAAAAATTCATATTTGGGTAAAAAACAAAGAACAGCAAAATTGCACCGACAAATTCGCACGTGAAGGCAAAAATCATTATACGCCTAAAAAAACCGACAATAGAGTACATTTCAGGATAGTTAAAGGCCTCTTTAAGTATAATTTTATCCCTGTATGACAGTTTTTTCTTAAAAGTTAGAAAGATAAACGACGTAAAGCTCATGTATCCAAAGCCGCCAATTTGAATCAAAAACAAAATTACGAGCTGTCCAAAAAGCGTAAAATGGGACATACTTACAACAATTAAACCTGTTACACAAACAGCAGAAGTTGAAGTAAATAGAGCATTTATAAAAGACACACCATTACGGGAACTTAATGGCAACATGAGCAAAACCGTTCCTATTAAAATTACAGTTAAAAAGCCTAAGAGTATAGCTCTTAAAGGATTACTCATCGTTTAGAATGGTCTTTACATTATAAATTTTCTTGTTTTGACTCTCGTAGTAGATACGTGTCATAATTTCGCTGATTATACCTATACCTAGCAGATTAACGCCTGTTAGAATAAGAAGAATGCCTAAAAGTAACAGCGGTCTATTGCCAATATGTACACCAAAAAATATCTTCTCAACAGCCAAATAACCATCAATTAAAAAACCGAAAAAAGCAAGAAAAAAACCTATAATACCAAAGAAATGAATGGGACGTGTCATGAATTTCTGAATAAAGTAAACAAGTATTAAATCAACAATAACTCTGAATGTTCTAGATAGATTATACTTACTTTTGCCGAACTTCCGAGGATGGTGCTTAACAGGTATTTCTGCTATTGTAGCACCATAGATATTGGCAAGTGCAGGTATAAACCTGTGCATCTCACCGTACATATGCAAGTTTTTTGCAATATCAGCCTTGTAAGCTTTAAGAGAGCAGCCGTAGTCATGCAGCTCAACCTTTGTTATCTTACTAATAAGCTTGTTGGCAACGTGTGACAAAAACACCCTTTTTGGTTCATCCTGTCTCTCTTTGCGCCAGCCACTAACCACATCGTAACCCTCTTCTATTTTCTCAAGTAGCTTGGGTATATCCTCAGGGTCATTTTGCAAATCACCATCCATACTTACAACTACATCTCCGTGTGCATAGTCAAAGCCAGCGGCCATTGCAGCCGTCTGTCCAAAGTTCCTTCTAAAACGTATCACTTTGAACTGTTTATCCTGCTCAGCAATCTCTTTTAAAACATCGAACGTTCCATCA
The DNA here is from genome assembly GCA_015490005.1 of Desulfurellaceae bacterium. GTDB lineage: Bacteria > Campylobacterota_A > Desulfurellia > Desulfurellales > Hippeaceae > Hippea. Next base: position 4,057 of record WFYS01000113.1, read on the forward strand.
GTACTACCATCGTCAACAAATATGATTTCGTGGTCGTAGTTATTTTTAACCATAATATCCTTAATTCCATCATAAAGTAATTTTACATTCTCTTTTTCGTTATAGACAGGCACAACTACGCTTATCATAAATTCTCCCTCATCTTTTTTATAACTTCACCATAATCACTTTTAGAAAATATTGCACTGCCAGCAACAAAAATATCTACCCCGGCATCAGATAAAGGTTTTATATTATTCTCGTTGACACCGCCATCAACCTCTATAAGAAAATCCAATTGATGCTTTTCCCTATAATTGTTTAACCATTCAATCTTTTTGAAAGAGTTTTCAATAAATTTCTGCCCCCCAAAACCCGGATTTACACTCATCACAAGCACAAGGTTAACATACTCAAGCACATATTCAAGCAACATGGTATGTGTTGAAGGGTTTATAGAAACACCTGCCTTTTTGCCATATTTTCTAATCTCATTTACGGCCCTGTTTAAATGAGGGTCTGTTTCAAAATGAATAGTTAAAAAATCTGCACCTGCATCGATATACGTTCCAATCCACTTCTGAGGCTCATCAATCATCAAGTGAACATCTAAAGGAATGGAGGCAGTTGACTTTATTTGTTTTACAATAAAAGGACCAAATGTCATATTTGGAACAAAATGACCATCCATAATGTCCAAGTGCAAAATATCCGCCCCAGCCTTTTCAACATCCTTTATTTCCTGCCCAAGACGCAAAAAGTCGGCAGACAAAAGAGATGGCGCTATGTACTTTTTATTCATCGATTTTTTTAACCTCTATTTTCTCTATTTTTTTGCCGTTTAGCTCCAAAACCTTAATCTTATATTTTCCCTGCAACTCAAACTCATCACCTTCTTCGGGGATACTGTCAGCCAAATCATACACCAATCCCGCAACCGTTTCATACTCTTCCATACCTTCCGTTTTTTCAATGTCCAACGCCTCACAGAAATCATCTAAATCCATTCCACCGTCAACAACATATTTGTCATCGTTCACTTTTACAAAGTCATCTTCCTCTTTTTCGTCGTATTCGTCTCTAATTTCACCAACTATTTCTTCTAGAATATCCTCCATCGTAACAAGACCTGCAACACCGCCATACTCGTCTATTACAATTGCCAAATGCACGCGTTTTGCTTGAAATTCTTTAAATAGATGATATATATTTTTCGTTTCAGGGACGAACATGGCCTCTTTCAATATCTCTTTTAGGCTAATGTGTTCTATATTTTTCTCTTTTAGCTTCTTAATCAAATCTTTTATGTAAATTATGCCAATAATATTATCAAGCCTACCTTCATAAGCAGGAATTCTTGAATACTCATGCTCTTCTATCAAATCGAGTAAGTCAGCAACGGACTTGTCAATCTCAATACACACCATCTCGGTTCTAGGAACCATTATCTCCTTAACTGTTATCTCCTTAAAATCTATGATGTTGTGCATCATTTCCTTTGTTTGGTCCTCCAAAATACCCTCATCTTTACTCACATTAATCATAAACTCAAGCTCTTCCTCAGTTATAAGTGGCTTTTCAGCATCAACACTTCCTCCTGCAAGTTTTATAATACCTTTTACAAATACGTTCATGATATAAGTAAACGGGTAAAATAGATAATAAAAAAAAACTAGTACTCTTATACTAAACTTTGAGAAACTTTCTGCATTGTGTTTGGCAAATGTCTTTGGAGTAATCTCTCCAAAAAAGAGGATAAAAATTGTCATAACAGCAGTTGTTAAAGCAAGTTGGCTTGACCCTGAAAGTTTCATAGCAATATCGCCTGCCAAGACAGAAGCAAAAATATTTGCTACATTGTTACCTATAAGGATAGTATTCAACATTTTGTTAGGGTGATTCATCCAAATAGAGAAATATTTGGACTTTTTTTCGTCTTCTTTTATAATTTGAGCGACTTTAATAGGAGCAAGAGAGGTTAGAGCTGTTTCTGATGATGAAAAAAACGCGCTCGTAATAAGGGAAATACCTATCATTAAAAATTCATAACTCAAACCACTCATCTCTCAGCCATCAAAAGTGTTTAAACCCACAATTATTAAGTTCAACATTCTCGCCATCTTTCAGAACTGACACATTTGAACCTTCAACAACTTCTCCGATAATATTAAACCCATCCAGCTCCTTCACCTTCTCCTCAAATCTCCTATCGAAGCATACGACAAGTTCATAGTCCTCGCCGCCACAGAGCATTTCCTCTTTGCTCACAAAATCTGCATAGCAAAAAGGTATCCTTTCCCAGTAAAGCCTTATTCCAACACCACTCTCTTCGCATATATGACTACAATCCTGGATTAACCCATCGCTCACATCTATCATTGCTGTCACATATTCCTTTATAGACAAAGCTTCCATAATTTTAGGATAAGGATTTAGGTGTGCTAGTTTAAATTTATCGTTCCCTTTTAAACCATTTTTCAATGCCGAAAACCCAGCAAAGGAACAACCGATTTTTCCTGTAACAGCAACCAAATCTCCAACTTTGGCACCGCTTCGTTTAATTGAGCTACCCTTTTTATTTTCACCAATTATGGTTACGCTAACTGTTAGCACTTCTGATGAAGTTGTGTCACCGCCCAAAAGGAACACATTAAATTCTTTTGTAACATCCAAGAACCCTTTTAAAAATAAATCCACCCATGAGATATTCCTATCTTTATCCAAAGATAAAGACAAAAACGCCCATTTCGGTACACCTGCCATCGCCGCAACGTCTGACAGGTTTACAGAAAGGGATTTACGCCCAAGCAGATATGGATCTGTGTTTTTTAAAAAATGCACATCCTCAACAAGCGTGTCAACACTCACGAGAAGTTCTTTATCACCACATGGAATAACCGCACAATCATCACCAATACCCAAAAAATCATCACTTTTGGGCAAACCTTTTCTTATCTTTTCGATTAAACCAAACTCTCCCAATTCCTCTAACTTCAAATCCGGTCATTCTCCTTTCGAATGTAGTATTTTTTCTCTTTAGAAAGGTAATCTTGAACGGCTTTTCCACCAAAGTTGTGCGGATTTTTGTACAAAGACCTGCCTCTAACCGTTAAATGCGTGGGGATGTCAAGGGTTTCACCGGTCTTTATATCATTAATAGCCTTCTTAATAGCCAAATAGCTTGAATTAGACTTCTTTGACAAAGCAAGGTAAACGGTGCAGTGAGCAAGTGTAATTCTTGCTTCTGGCATACCAATTTCTTTAACAATGTTCAAGCAAGCAGACGAAATCAAAATCGCACTGTTGTTAGCTAGCCCTATATCTTCACTTGCAAGTATGCACAAACGACGTGCAATAAACTCAGCATCTTCACCTGCTTCCAAAAGTTGAGCCAAATAGTAAACCGCGGCATCTACCTGAGAAGCCCTAATACTTTTAATAAAAGCAGAAACCAAATCATACCTTTCACTCTCGTTGTCATACCCCAAATCCACACCAAAAAAATCGTCAACTTGGTTAAAACTCAGCATATTTTCTTTTGCAAGCCTTAGCATACTCTTTAGTTTTCTAGCATCTCCGGAAGCGTAAAGTATAACTTTATCAATCAAACGTTCATCCAAATTCGGCTCTACCCTCTTTGCCAATATCTTCAAATCTGGCTCCGATAACCTTTTAAATTCATAAACAAAACAACGAGACCTCAAAGCTTTGGTCAGTTTAAAATAAGGATTATACGTTGAAGTGCCTATCATTATCACACTTTTATCTTCAAGATATGGCAAAAGTATGTCCTGTTGCCTTTTGTCAAACCTGTGAATTTCATCTATCACAACCAATATGGGGTTTTCTTTGCTCCCCTTTTTAAGGGTTTTTTTTAGTGTCTCAGAAGGGCAATCTGTAGCATTCAGATAATAAAAATCAAGGCTATGCTTTTTTGATAAAAGTTTAGCATAACTTGTTTTTCCAGAGCCCGGCGGGCCGTACAAAACAAGCGAGGGTGGTTTATCATTTGAATGATAAAAAATATAAAGCGGTTTTCCTTCTCTGAATAGATGTGGTTGCCCTACAAGATCATCGTAACTCTCTATACTGTCTCCTTCAGCCGTCATAGAACGCAGCACCCAAAATCAAATTCACCCATGCTAATTCTATACACCAAAAATATCCTTTTTTCAAGCAGCTATTGACAAAATTGTTTTTTGAACATATATTCAATAAGCGATGGCAGAAAAAGAAAAATGGCTCTTTCGATCCGTCATATTGAATGTTGTATTAGCCATTTCCAAATTAACCGTAGGCTTCTTATCTCAAAACAGCCTTGTAATAGCAGACGGCATACACAGCATTTCTGACGTTGTAAGTTCAACTTTTATTCTAATATCCATAAAGATTTCAGGCAAAAAAAGCGAGCGATTCCCTTATGGATTACATAAAGTAGAAGATTTAGCCTCACTTATAGGAGGATTTATAATACTTTACGCTGCTTTTTACATCTTAAAAGGAGCTTTAGCAAAAAATCACCACTTAACTTCAAGCTTTAAAACAGCATATTTAATAATTTTTCTTATTGCGGTTCTTTTAAGTCAACTTACCTTTGCCGTTCTGGAATACAAAGCATCAAAAAAACTCAACTCACCCGGTGTAAATGTAGATCTATTAGATTGGTTATTAGATGCGGGGAGCACAATGATAGCACTTTTAGGCATAATCATACATCACCTAGGAATACTATACGCACAAAGGGCAGCCATGATAATTATTGCATTCATAATAGCTAAGGAAGCATTAGAAAACATAAAAAATTCACTATTCACACTTTTGGATGCATCTATAGACCCAAAAATCGTAGAAAAAGCCAAAAATATTATATTATCGCACCCTGCAGTTGAAAATTTAAAAATGATTTATATCAGGAGAGCTGGGAGTATTTTTATAGCAGACATTATCTTGCAAATCAGGGAAAGAAGCATGTCAAATGCGCACAACGCGATAGATTCAATAGAAAACATGCTAAAAAAAGAAATTCCAAATTTAAAAATCATTACCCTACACTACGAACCATATACAGACAAACCGCCCAAAAAAGTTATACTTTTAGATGAAAATGGCAATATAGCAAAAAGAATAAGGGACGTTGCAAAGATAAAGATTTTACAAAAAACAAAAGACGGCAAAAATATATCCTATACAGTAAATAGTACATTTTATGGGAGAGGAAAAGGACATTCAATAAAACTTTTAACCTGGCTCGTAAAAGAAAACGTAATCGAAGTCATCTTTAATCCTATTGACCTACACAGAGAAGGTGTTAAACTTTTCGAAATGTTAGGAATAAAAATAAATAATAGATAAGCAATTAAAACACTACTGTTGACAATCAGCAATTTCATTGTTTAACATAAAAATAGTATGGACGAAATAGTAAAAGTTACTTTCAGCATCGATTGGGATTTGCTTAAAGAGTTTGATAATTTGCTAAAAAGAAAAGGCTTTGAGAATAGGTCTAAAGTAATTAGAAACCTTATAGAAGATTTTATAGTTACAGAAAAAATAAAACAAAGCAAAATAGATGAACACAATGAAGGTACGTTTATCATCGTTGTAAAATCCTCTACTCCACTGAAAATTGAAAAACGATTATATATAACTATACCTATAAATTCGGATTATTTAACATTCGTAGTTCTTGCTAAAACCACATATAAGAAAGCTGAATTAGTGTTTGAGTCAATAAAGAAGGAAAATTCCTCTAAAATCTGCAAACTAATTCAAATATAATTACTTAACATACATCCCTGAATTTCCAAATCCTTGACATTATCCAAAGAATCATAGTAGAATTTTATAATTTCTACAGCTATGGGGAAAGCTAAAAGGTTATTATAAAATGATAGAACATGTTGAGACTTTTTTATCGATAGTTCCTGTAGGTGTTATAATAGTCGATAAAAACAGAAAAATTGTGAACATGAACCCTTATGCAAGAGATGTAATCTTATCTAAGGAATATTTTAACAAAGACATCTTGGATCTACACGAAAAGCAAGAAGCTGCAAGTAAAATAGAAAATTTCTTCTCAAGACTAACAGAAAACAAATCTATAGAATTACCCATTGTAAAAATTTTGGATTTCAAAGGAAAATCCATGTTCTTCATTGTAAAACTAACAAAGATCTACGATAAAGACGACAATTTTAATGGAATAATCTCAATATTCTACGACATAACAAACGTAACCATAAAAAGGATCGAAGAGAAAGACACACAAAGCCCAAAATTTGTTTTGGACAAAATCCCTATTGTTTTAAAGGATAGGGTAATATTTTTAGAGACAAAAAACATCGTTTTTATAAAGAGCTTTGGCAGTTCTACAATGATCACAGACGCAAATGGCAACGAGTATCTAACAAATTTGAAAATTTCAGAGTTACAAGAAAAGTTAGAGGACAATGGATTTTTTAGGTCACACAAGAGTTATCTAATAAACACATCCTATCTGAAGGAACTTACCTTAGAAAAAGAGAAAAATCAGTATAAGCTTATATTATCCTCAGATAGAAAATCTTTTTTTATACCATTAAGCAAAAGAAACAAACAGAAATTAAATAGTTTATTGTCACTTTAAACCCTTTCATAAGCATATAAAACCCTATTATAGCAGATTTTCAACGGATAATACTTTTTCTACGCTAAGTATTATTTAATTGATTTTATTCAAAATTCAACCTTTAATTAAATTGAGATAGGAAGAGGAGGTGAATCATGAAGACCATAATGGTTTTTCCGGAACGGTGCATAGGATGTAAGCATTGTGAAATTGCATGCGCGGTGGAACATTCAAAGTCAAAGGATCTGTTTGCTATGTTCAGCGAAGAGGTTCTATCAAAGCCAAGAATCCACGTAGAGGTGGGAGAAGACCTTTTGACATTCCCCAACAGGTGTAGGCACTGCAATCCTGCCCCGTGCATGGAGGTCTGTCCAACTGGGGCTATAAAACGGGACGAAGAAACAGGGTCTGTCATTGTTGAATATGGCAAGTGCATAGCTTGCGGTATGTGCGCTATTGCTTGTCCATTTGGAATTATATCATTTGGTAAAACCTACGAAATCATAATCGACAGGGATGTTAATGTGAAATGCGATAACTGCATAGAGAGACAAAAAGAAGGTAAAGAACCTGCATGTGTTGAGGCATGTAAAACAGGGGCTTTAGTATTTGGCGATGCAGATGATCTAATAAAGCTAAAAAGGCAAAGCGTAACACGGAATATCACATCCTCGCCCGATGCAAAGGAAGAGCCTACTGTACCGGAAAACATTGTTCTTTGGCGAGAACTAAATAAAAAATATTCACACTCAAGTAAATACTAAAAGAAATAGATGGGGAGGTAAAAGATGGCAAAGTGGACGGCGGAAGAGAAATCAATAGATAAAGCAACTCAAGAGATGATAAGAAAGGCTGAAAGGGATGGAGTGGAAACTGTTTGGGATAGACTTGAAAAACAACAGCCTCAGTGCGGCTATGGACAGCTTGGTATATGTTGTAAAAACTGTATGCAGGGACCTTGTAGAATTGATCCGTTCGGCGACGGGCCAAAGAAAGGCGTGTGTGGAGCTGATGCTGACACGATTGTTGCAAGAACTCTTGAAAGAATGATTGCTGCTGGAGCCGCAGCCCATTCTGATCACGGAAGGCATGTGGTTCTTGCTTTACACGAGGCATTAGAACATGATGCACCCTACCCTATTAAGGATAAAAAGAAACTAAAGGCCGTTGCCAAAAAACTTGGTATAGAAACAGAAAACAGAGAGATCAAAGAGATTGCAAAAGATCTTGTCAGTGTAGCATTTAACGACTTTGGAAAGCAGGACGAAGAGCTCATTAAATTTGCAGATAGTTATGCTAACGAAAAACAAAAAGCTACCTGGAAAAAAGCTGGAGTTGAACCAAGAAACATAGATAGGGAAGTTGTTGAAGCCATGCACAGGACTCACATGGGCGTAGATCATGATCCTACATCATTAATTTTGCATGGCATAAGAACTTCACTTGGTGACGGCTGGGGTGGCTCATTAATCGCAACAGAGTTTCAAGATATACTCTTTGGAACGCCTCAAATCAATAGGGGCGAAGCCAATTTAGGTGTAATAAAGGAAGATTATGTAAACATAGTAATACACGGACACGAACCAGTTCTTTCCGAAAAAATAGTTGAAGCTGCACAGGATAAAGAGCTAATAGAGCTGGCTAAAAAATACGGTGCAAAAGGCATTAATACAGTTGGTATGTGCTGTACAGGATTGGAAGTTCTCATGAGACATGGTACTCCAATAGCTGGAAATTATCTGCAGCAGGAGATGGCTATTGTTACAGGTGCTGTTGAGGCTATGGTTGTTGATGTGCAGTGCATTATGCCATCATTAGTTGATGTTGCCAAATGCTATCACACAAAGATAATAGACACAAGTCATATAGCTACCTTCCCCGGTGCTTTGCATATAAAGTTCGATGAGAGACGCGCCGATGAAATAGCCAAAGAAATCGTTAGAACGGCCGTTGAGAATTTCCCGAACAGAAACAAGCAGCTTTTGCAAATACCAAAATATAAGAGCGAAGCTGTAGGTGGTTTCTCTGTTGAGGCCATACTTGATGCCTTGGGCGGTAGATTAAAACCACTTGAGGACGCAATAGTTTCTGGAAAAATCAGGGGTGTTGTGGGTATTGTTGGATGCAATAATGCCAAAGTAAAGCACAATTACAACCACATAACATTAACCAACGAGCTCATTAAAAACAATATCTTGATAATAGGAACGGGCTGTTGGGCAACGGCATGTGCTGAGTATGGTATTTTCTTACCTGAGTACGCAAAGAATGCGGGAGATTCGCTAAGAGAGGTTTGCGAAACCTTAGGTATTCCGCCAGCACTAAACATGGGCTCCTGTGTTGACTGTTCAAGGATGCTTGTTCTCGCAGACCTAATTGCAAGAGATCTTAATGTCGATATTTCCGATCTGCCACTTGCAGGTTCGGCTACAGAGGCAATGACAGAGAAAGCCGTTTCTATCGGAACATATTTTGTTTCAAGTGGAATATTCACACATCTCGGCACAGTTCCGCCCGTTCTCGGAAGCAAGAAGGTTGTCGATATTCTGACCAAAGCAGCATGTGATGTAGTGGGCGGCGCATTCTTTATTGAGCCAGACCCAACAAAGGCAGCCAAAGTTTTAACTGAGTATATAGAAGACAAAAGGAAAAAATTGGGTATTTAAACAAAAAGGAGGGTTTTCCCTCCTTTACTTTTTTACTAACGAGGGTAAAAAATGAACAAAGAGCAGATAGAGGATATAATAAGAAAATACGACAACCATGAAGGAAGAATTTTGGGTATCCTTGAGGATATACAAGAAATATACAAATACCTGCCCAAGGAATCGCTCGAGTTTGTATCTGAAAAATTGGATATCCCGCTATCAAAACTGTACAGTATAGCTACTTTCTATTCTTTCTTTAATCTAAAACCCGTTGGTGAGCATATAATTACCGTATGTATGGGAACGGCATGTCATGTTAGAGGAGCTAAAGACATTTTAAACAACCTAATGGAACTTTTAAAAATAGATGTTAATGAAACAACAGAGGATGGAAAATTCTTTTTAACTACAGAAGATAAGCACTTCTCCTTAAATACTGCCCGCTGTTTCGGTTGCTGTTCTATGGCACCCGTCATTAGGGTAGATGACAAAATCTATGGGTATGTAACGATAAAGGAACTGCCGAAAATTCTAAAAACTTACGGGTGGAAATCAAAATGAGAATAAATACGTTGGAAGATTTAAAATATATCAGAGAAACAGGCCTAAAAAAGCTCAAACCCAAACAGAAGGTTAGAATTTCCGTAGGCATGGCCACATGCGGAATATCTGTTGGTGGAGATGCAGTTTTCGAGGAACTGAAAGAAAAACTAAAAAATAGAGAAGATATAATCCTAACAAAAACAGGCTGTATAGGCTTCTGCCATGTTGAACCACTCGTTAATGTCTACATCCCTGGCAAGGGAATTCTCATTTATCACCACGTTCAACCGAAAGATGTGGAAAAAATCATAAACAATCTGGATAAAGCTGAGCAACTTGACAATGTAGTGTGCCAAATCGACAAATGGGATCATATAACAAGCGATGAAATAATCTACGGAGAAGGTTTCACAAACATACCCTGCTGGAATGAATTAAAGTTCTTTAAGCCTCAACGAAAGCTTGTTATGCGCAACTCAGGCATAATCAATCCCGAAGATATTGATGAATACATTGCAGTTGGTGGATATTCAGCCCTGTTTAAAGCCTTAAAAGAGATGACGCCCGATGAAATAATATATGAAGTCAAGGGGTCTGGTCTAAGGGGTAGAGGCGGCGCAGGATTCCCAACAGGCATAAAATGGGAATTAGCAAAGAAAGAAAAATCGGACATCAAATACTTAATTTGCAATGCAGATGAAGGAGATCCCGGTGCATATATGAATAGAAACGAGATGGAGTCGGATCCACACTCAGTTATTGAAGGCATGATAATCGGTGGATACGCTATAGGCGCACAAAAGGGAATAATTTACATCAGAGCCGAATATCCACTTGCCCTATACAGATTGCAAAAAGCCATAGATGGGGCAAGACATTACGGTCTTTTGGGTAAAAATATTTTGGGTAGTGGTTTCGACTTCGACATAACTATATCCAAAGGTGCTGGAGCATTTGTCTGCGGAGAGGAAACAGCTTTAATAGCCTCAATTGAAGGAGATATAGGGAGACCAAGACCCAGACCACCATTCCCAGCACAAAAGGGTCTATGGGGCAAACCTACAAATATAAACAATGTGGAAACATGGACCAATATACCCTTGATAGTGAAAAAAGGAGGAGATTGGTTTAGAGGGTTCGGTAATGAGAAAAGCCCTGGAACAAAGGTTTTTTCACTTGTTGGAAAAGTAGAAAACGTCGGATTGGCAGAGGTTGAACTCGGAACCCCTATAAAGACCGTAGTTTATAACATAGGGGGTGGAGCTTCAAGTGGTAAAAAGGTAAAAGCAGTACAAACTGGGGGTCCAAGTGGAGGTTGTATCCCTACAAAATTCTTTGATTTACCAATAGACTACGAGAACCTTGCAAGCGTTGGCTCGATAATGGGTTCAGGTGGAATGGTAGCCATGGATGAAAATACATGCATGGTAGATACGGCTAAATTCTTCTTAGACTTTACAGTTGATGAGTCTTGCGGAAAGTGCGTCCCCTGCAGAGAAGGGTTAAAACACATGCTATTCATCTTAGAGAATATTACAAAGGGCAACGGCAAAGAAGAAGATATTGGAACATTAGAAGAACTTTCAGAAACAGTAAAAACCACCTCTCTTTGCGGGCTTGGACAAACCGCACCCAACCCGGTAATAACCACGCTAAAGTACTTTAAAGACGAATATATAGAGCACATCAACAACAAGAGATGCCCTGCTTTAGTATGCACAGCCCTAATAGAGTTTGAAATAGACCAAAAGAAGTGCACAGGTTGCTCCGTTTGTGCTAAAAGGTGTCCAACCAAAGCAATAGAGGGAATATTAGGAAAGGGTGAAACCTTCAAGATTGACCAGAATAAGTGTATAAAATGTGGCACATGCCTTGAGGTGTGTAAGTTTGACGCTGTTATAAAAACATCCAAAGGGGTGAGCAATGGATAATGAGTACATACACGTTTTTATTAATGGGCAAAAATTCAAAGCTAAAGAGGGTGAGTTAGTTATAGATATAGCAAGAAGGAACGGCATATTTATACCGACTTTATGCTATGAGGAATCCCTTAAACCCTACGGCGCTTGCAGGATGTGTATAGTTGAAATAAAGAACAAGGGAGTAAAAAAGAAGATCACTACATCGTGTACGCTGCAAGCATTCGATGGTCTCTATGTTAAAACAGATTCAAATGAGGTTTTAAAACACAGAAGAATACTCCTTGAGCTGTACCTTGCTCAAGCTCCCAATCCAGAGAAAATAAAGGAGCTGGCACAAAGGTACGGTGTTAAAAAAACGCGATTTAAAGAAAAATATAAAGAAAAAGATCCGCTTAACAACAGTTGCATACTGTGTGGATTATGCGTTAGGGTTTGTAACGAAATAATGGGTGCGGGTGTAATAGGTTTTATAGGTAGAGGAGAAAAAACGAGGATAAATACACCATTTTTTGAGAAAAGCGACCTATGTCTGGGGTGCAAGGCGTGCGCTGAAGTATGTCCCACTGGTGCAATCAAGTTTATAGATGAAGGTAACTTCAGAATAGCAAACTCTTGGAGCAATACCTCTGTGGAACTGAAGAAATGTAAGATGTGCGGCAAATATTTTGCACCGTCTAAATTAGATGAGAAAATTGATAGCATATATTACTACAGGGATAAGAACAATGAATTGAGAGACCTGTGTCCCGACTGCAGGAGAAAAGTAATAACCAAGAGAATCAATTTAATTACAGAAAACGAGGTAGAAAAGTATGCCAAGTAAGGAAAAGGAAAAGATATTTGAGGTGGCAGAAGAGCTGAAGAAAAAAGCTCCAACAGAAAATAGAGGGTTTAAGGTTGTCATTACCGGAAAAGGTGGCGTAGGCAAAACAACAACGACGGCAATTTTGGCACACCTGTTTGCAAGTGATGGATATAACGTTTTGGCTGTAGACGAAGATCCCCAAATGAATCTACCATTCGCGTTGGGTTTTAACAAAGACAAGGCTTCAACTATAGTCCCTCTATCAAAAAACTTAGACTACATTGAGGAAAAGACAGGGGCAAGACCTGGAACATCCTGGGGGTTGTTTTTGAATCTTACACCTGACATATCCGATGTTGTGGATAAATTTGGCATTAAGATTAAGGATAACCTAAGTGTTTTGGTAATGGGAACCGTTGTGCAAGCTGCAACGGGTTGCCTATGCCCCGAGAATGCACTATTAGACGCAGTTATGAGATATATCTCTTTAAAGAGGAATGAAATGATTCTGCTTGACACACAAGCCGGCGTTGAGCACTTTGGAAGGGCTCTTGCAAAGGGCTTTAGGCACTGCGTTGTTGTTACAGAGCCCACTTTCAACTCAATGGACGTTGCAAAACACACTGCAGAACTTGCAAGACAAATAGGGATTCCCAATGTATTTCTGCTAATCAACAAAATAAGAAATGAAAAAGACAAGGAAAAGGCGCTAAAGTACATGGAAGATGATAAACTATTCGACGAGATATTCTTCACACCACTTGATGACAGTGTCCTTGAGTGTGAGCCAAATGTGGAACCAATCCTCGATAAAGACAGTGTTTTTGTGCAAAACCTAAAACAATTAAAAAACAAGCTTGAAGAAACAAACAAAAAAACCTAAAATCTGCCAAAGGAGGCGGTTATGAACTTAAAACAAAGGACATTTTTCCTTTTAACTTTTGTCATCCTCTTAAATATCCTTTCCTGGTCGTTTTTTCTTTTTGCCACGAAGGCATCTATGGCGCTTTTGAGTATTGGTGGGCTTGCCTATCTATTCGGACTTCGCCATGCCTTTGATGCAGACCATATAGCAGCTATTGACAACGTTACAAGAAAACTGAGGCAGGATAGCAAGAAACATGCGGGCGTTGGTCTTTTCTTTTCATTAGGGCACTCAACAGTTGTTATTATTATGTCCTTGATTGTTGTTATAGTTGTAAGAGGTTTCTCACCTGCAATAAAGACAGCAGAGAATATTGGTGGTGTATTTGGCACTGTGGTTTCTGCAGGCTTTTTGACAATCATTGGAATAATAAACCTGTTCATACTGAAAGACATATATAGGATCTACAAGCAGTACAGAGAAACGGGCATAATGTCTGCAGAGATTGAGAAAAATACCAATAAGCTTTTGAATAAAAGGGGTCTTATGGGTAGGTTCTTCTCATTCATGTACAAGAGAATTGATGCAAGTTGGAAGATGTATCCCGTTGGTTTTCTTTTTGGCCTTGGTTTTGACACGGCAACAGAGATTGCAATACTTGGCATTTCTGCTGCAATGGCAAAGAATGCAACCCTACCACTCTGGGGTGTTGTTACATTTCCACTGCTTTTTACAGCAGGCATGAGCTTAATGGACTCGTTAGACGGTCTTGTTATGATGAAGATATACGACTGGGCTATGATAGATGCCTTAAGAAAGCTCTTCTTCAACCTTATCATCACTGGAACAAGTGTGTTTGTAGCACTTGCCATTGGAACAATAGAGTGGATTCAGGTTCTATCACAGGAGGTAAACCTGAACAACTCATTTTTTGCATTTATCAACAACCTGAACTTTGAGATTTTGGGAGTGTTTACGGTTATTATTATGATAACAGGATGGGCGTATGCGTATTTTTACTATAAGAGGGTGCTAACAGCGCATACAAAGTGAAAGCCTATACAATAGAAATACAGGGCATTGTCCAATCGGTGGGCTTCAGGCCCACCATTTTTCGTCTCTTTGAAAAAGAAACGGGCTGGGTCAAAAACACACAAAAAGGAGTGAAGATATACCTTGAGACTAACGCTGACCAAAAGACAGTTGTAAATCTAATCTTAAGCAATAAACCGCCAAATGCCCAAATAGAGAAGTCATCAATAAAAATCCATCCAATAAAAAAAAGGGCATTCAAGCGATTTTTCATAAAGCACACAGAAAGCGCGATTGGGGATGTCTCTATTCCACCAGATTTAGGTATCTGCGATGAATGTGCAAAAGAGCTGCTTGACCCAAACAACAGAAGATATCTGCATCCATTTATAAACTGCACGAACTGTGGACCTCGATATTCGATCATCTCAGGCTCTCCCTACGACCGAGAGAAAACAACCATGAAGTATTTTCCAATGTGCAAGCAGTGTCGAACAGAGTTTGAAAACCCAAAAAGCAGGAGATTCCATGCTCAGCCCATCTGTTGCAATAACTGTGGACCTGATTACTTTTTAGTTGTAAATAGAAAACCGTTGTATAAAAACCAGGAGGCAATAAAAGAGCTGGCAAGATTTTTAGAAAGTGGTGGCGTTGCTTTGATTAAGGGTATTGGTGGATACCACTTAGTTTGTGATGCAAAAAATAAAGAGGCTGTCGAAAAAACCCTGAAACTAAAACACAGAACAAACAAACCGTTCGCCACAATTGCTAAGAGCTTAGAAATTGTTGAAAAATACTGCTGCTTAAATGAAAGGGGAAAAGAGCTCTTGACAAGCCAGATAAAGCCGATTGTCTTTTTAAAACCAAAAAACCGTGATTTTTTAAAAAGTATTCGAATGGGTAGCCCATACTTAGGAGTAATGTTGCCGTATGCACCTCTGCATTTGCTAATTTTTTACTTTTCAAACTTAGAGTTCATTGTAGCAACAAGTGCAAACGAAACGGAAAAACCCTTAATTTACCGAGATCAGGATGCAATCCAGTTCCAAGGAGTAGACAAAGTTTTAACAAACAACAGAAAGATTTTAAGACCCCTTGAGGATTCCATTGTGCAGGTGGTAAACGACAAGCAGCTAACAATTAGATACGCAAGGGGATTTGCTCCCGGCGTGTTTATAAAGAAAGTTAAAAAAGGTATTCTGGCTTTGGGTGCAGATATGAAAAACAACA
>WFYS01000114.1 GCA_015490005.1 Desulfurellaceae bacterium
ATACTGTGTGAAATATCGCCAATAGCCTTTGATGAGTCCCCCATAGTTGTATTGACAGCCTCAAAACTCTCCATACTCTCATTTATTCCCTTTATTGCCTTTTGAAGTTCAAAATTAAACTTTGCGTTAAACACACTTGTCTTGCCTGCTGACACAATAAGTCTGCCAAAAGTGTCATTAAGCAGTCTTTGGAATTTTTTCATAAACGTTTCAAGAAAAGGAATTGCAGGAGCTTTAATTTCTTTGTTTAAGTCCACTCTCTCTGCTGAAATCATCTCTTCAAGCTCTTCATTTACCACTTTCGTGCCTTTAACCAATACGGCGTAGTAATAGGCAAAGTTGCTGCCTGCGAAAAGAATAGAGCCTACTATAAAGAAACCGAAAAGGCTGCCCATATTTAGTAAATGCCACGCAATACCGCCGCCGAAAAACAATAAAAACGTTATTCCCGTAAACAGAAAAAGTTTAGATGCCATTAAAAACCTCCATTCGTTTAGTTAGCGGTTTAGTGGGCAAGCGGTTGAGTTGTTCATGGTTCGTTGGTCAATGGTAGTAATATATTGTTTTATAGACCACTCACACATTTTTCCTGTTCAACTTTATTTTGCCCTGAGTCTCGATTTATTTCTTACTCCTCTTCCGCCAATTAAACATCAAAATTAATTAATTCTTTCTTTTATTTTCCCCAACCTAATTTGAAACTTCTTTTCTTTCTTATTTTCTCTTTACCCTGCCTTTTTCGTCTATCTTGTCCGTTTGAGTATAGACTAATCACCTGCCGCTGCATCCTATATCCCGAATCCTGACTCCTAAACCAAGCCGATGCAGAGCATCCATGCCGACACTGAGCGTCAGCTCGGCTACGGTGCCTCGGCTCTGGTCCTAAATCGCCAATCACTATTCACCGATAAGCATCTTCTCAAACTCATCCTCCGGCAGTGGTTTTGAAAACAGATAACCCTGCACATAATCACAGCCCAATGTTTTTAGCAGCTCCAACTGTTCCTTTGTTTCCACTCCTTCGGCTATGGTTTTCATATTAATATCTTTTGAAAGTGATATTATTGCTTTAACAACGGCTTTTGTGTTGTTATCGATAAGTATTTTTCTTACAAACGATATGTCTATCTTTATGTAGTCTATGGGTAAAGACGAAAGGTATGAAAGAGATGAATAGCCAGTTCCAAAGTCGTCTATTGACAGATGGAACCCGCTTTTTTTCAATGTCTCAAGTGTCTTTTTTGAATTTTCAAGGTTTTCTATAAACAGCCTTTCAATGATTTCAATATTTATCAATTCCGGGTTTGCTTTATAAGTTTTTATATCAGATATAAAAACTTCAGTAAAATCTTGTTTTGCAAAACTAACGGGTGATATGTTAATTGAAATCGGTATTGGTTTGATATTTTTACTTTCCCACTGTTTTTGTTTATTTGATACCTCCTCGATAATCCAGTCTTCAACAGAGCTTATCATTCCGGTTTCTTCCAGATACGGTATAAACTCCATAGGGGGGATAATTTTGTTGTTTTTCTTCCACCTCAGCAGGGCTTCTGCTCCTTTAATCCTGTTTGTTTTTGCATCAAAATAGGGCTGATAATGCAAAACAAACTCTCTGTTTTTCAGAGCCTTTGCCATATCGTTTTTCATCCTTATTGTTTCTTGGGCTTTCTTTTTTAGGTCTTCTTTGTAAAAACCGAGACTTTCTTCTTTGTGTTTAACATCCAATAGGGCAATCTCAGCTTTATCTATTAGTGTTTCTGCATTTGCAGCGTCTTTTGGGTATATACTTACACCGGCATTAAACGAAAGATTGATTGTGTTATCATCTATTAGATAAGGAGCAGAGAGTCTATTGAGTAATTTAACAAGGATGACAAATATATCCTCTTCATTCTTTAAATCCTTTAATATAATGCCGAATTTGTCCGATTCTAATTTGGCTACTGTATCATATTTCCTGAGATAGGATTTGAGTCTTTCCGTGATTTCTACAAGCAGTTTGTTGCCGACTTCAAAGCCGTAAGCGTGGTTTATGACAGATAATCTAATAGGGTTTAAAACAACGACAGCGCCAAGTAGCTTTTCATATTCCGCCCTTGTTATAAATTGTTCTAAGTTTGCAATAAAGGAAACTCTTGTGATTAAACCTGTGAGTGCATCTTTATTCAGATTTTCCTCAATAGTCTTTTGGAGCTCAAGGCTTTCCGTTATATCCCTGCCCGTTGCTATGTAGTAGGTTCTATTATTTTTTGCTTTGTAGGGTGTTATATTCATAAGAGCCTTTACAAATCTTGAATCCTTTGTTTTGTACGTCATAATGCCTGAATATATTTTGCCTGACTTTAAAGTATTATAAAAATCCATTATAAATTTTCTTGAGTGTGTTTTTGATGAGAAAATCGAATGGTGTCTGCCTATAATTTCATCTTTGGGATAACCCGAAAAAGAAGTTACGTTGTCGTTTGCATAAACTATCCTGAAGTTCTCATCCGTTATAACGACAAAATCAAAGCCGGAGTTTGTGGCGGATAATACCATCTGCATAAATTCATCGTGTTCAAACTTGTTTAAAATAAACTCGATTTCTTTGGAGACTGCATCCAAGAGACGATAACGTGATGTATTATCAAAGAGATTCTTGCGACTGGAAAGCAAAACTAAACTGTAGATGGCTTTATTTTTCTTTGCCACGGGCAGCGCGCAGCAGGAGTTGATGTTGTAAAGCTTATGATAGGACTTAAAAGTGGAAAAACCGCTTTCCAACAAATTGTTTATCAAGTAAATCCTCTTATATTTATAAGCTTTCATGAATGGGATTTTGTTTTTACTTAATGTTGCCGGCGGATTGTTTAACATGTCTTGAACAACGCTTAAAAACGCTTCTGTTGAGCTATTTCTCACAGATTTGTAAGGGATATCAAGCGATTGACCTTTAATTTGAGCAAGAAAGGCAGCATCTAATTCTAAATATTCGGTGAGCATATGCGGAAGATTGCCTAAAAACTCGTCTTCACTTTCAGATTCCATAGAAATTCTATTTAGATGATAGAGAGTGTTGTATATCCTTGATTGCGTTTCCAATTGCTCTTCCTGTTCGATTAATCTTTTATTTTTTTCTATCTTGTCAAGAGCAAAAGAGATATCAACTTGAACCTCTTCCAACAAATGAAGAAACTCCTGATTGAATGAGTTTTGCATATTATCATGGATTAATAAAATATACTTAATAGTATTATTTTTAAATATCGGTATTGAGCAGGCAGAATGAATATTGAAATGTTTTTGGTCATTTATCCAATAGTCCATATCAGCTTTTTTTGTTACTTTCGGTATAAGACTTACCTTGCCTGTTGCGTAGGCCTTTGATACGCTGCCTCTGCCATAAGGTGTGCTCGGGTCGACACCTATAATGGTTTTCTTAAGGATTTTTTCCACTTCAGGGGATTTTGATTTTACATACTGTATTTCATACAGTTTTGTAGTTTTACCTATCGAACCCACAGTTGCCGCATAATAGCCTACTGTATCGACAAGCAGGTTGCATATTCTAATTAAAAGATTTTCTTCATCTTCTTCTCTTACTATAAGCTGGTTGATTTGACTTAGTGCATAAAAGAGTTTTTCAAAAGACTTCTCCTCTGTTTTGTCAGCCAAAATTACAAGTCCTGAGGGCTCTCCCTTGTAATTAATGCTATAGACAAATTCTTCCACATAAATCAATCCGCCGTCTTTAGATATTAGAGAAAAATTAAGAAGCTCAGATAGAGAGGATTCTTTCTTAATGCGCCTATTGACATATTTTTGAAGCTCTTCTTTGCTGTGTGCATAAATATCGAATAGACTCCTTCCTAAAAGTTCACTCTTCTTATATCCGAGTATGTCTGCAAGATAGTTGTTTACAAAGACTATCTTGCCCTCATCCCTTTGATATATATAAACGCCAACGACAGAAGAATCGGCTAATATATCAAATATCTGCGAATCATTCATCTAATCCTCCTCTCCCTCGACAGGTTAATTCATGTCGTCACTTTTTACTGTTCCCTATTTTTCCATTTATCGTCCATGTTAGTCTATTATGCAATTTGATTCATAAAACCAAGTTTATACTTTTTAATTAAACATTTTTAAAATCAGAAAAATTCAATATCTTCATCTTGTTCTTCCTCTCGTGATTCATCTTGAGTTAAAAATCTCTCTATTTGCTCAGCACTTGCAATAAAAGAGTCTCCTAGATAATTTACATCTACTGCTGTCTGCTCCAACACTACACTATTGAACCACTTTCTCAAATCAAGATAAACAGCCTCCAGCATGCTGGACAACAACTCTGCTTGATTTTTATCCAATTCATTAATATTTGCTTGTTCAAGAACAATATACAGATGTTCAAGCGCCAATCCCAGATTCTTGAATCTGGATATTGTAGAAAACATTGTGGCAAATCTACCTATAATGTTTGTAAG
>WFYS01000115.1 GCA_015490005.1 Desulfurellaceae bacterium
CTCTCGATGTGGACGTCGTAGTCTAGTTTATGGAGGAACTCCATGATGTGGAGCATTATCCGGTCTTCCTTCCCCGAGGGTGAGGGAATTTTCAAAAGCTGAAGGAGTATCTCCTTCGCACGTTCTGTCTTCATTTGGGTCACCTAACTCATATTGGCGGTTGAGTTTATAAACCTCCCCGCGTAGGTTTGAAGGGCGATGAAGAGATTCATTATTGATAATTTTTTACCTACTTTAATTTAACACTTGAGCTAAAATACCTACTTTTTATCCACACCCTATTAATCTTCAACGTCATCATCGCCCACCTTGCTAAGTCGACGCTAGGCTTTTAAGGTAAAAGTAGGTAATTATTACGACGGAGGTGGTCACGATGGTGCGTAAAACATTCTCCAAAACAAAAAGACAAGATCACTACGCCAGACAATCAGAGGTAGTAATATCCTTGGAGGTTATTGACGACTACAAAGAAGAACTTGCTCGTAGAAGAGACGAAGGGCTCCTTAGGAGAGGTACCTTCAGAAATAGATCAACTTCACTGAATATGTTCTTAGAAAGTCTGTTTAAAATAAAAGGACTTAATCCCGAAAATCCAAAAACCAACGAAATTACAATAAGCGCCAGTGATATTTACAAGGCATTCCAAAACTACATCAAAGAGAGACGGTCCTCCGGACATACATTAGAGGTCTATCTTGGAAGCCTTAGAATATGCCTTGAAGAAATTTTGTTCAACTATTATGGCATCCAGCTCTCACAAACACTCGGACTTGAAGTGTTTAAGCCATCATTTTACCTAAACAAGCTTTCCGTATCTGTAATCCAGGAAAAAGGGAAACAGCTCAATGAATACCTGAAAAACGAACAGAAGAAAGTGGTAACTGATGAAAGGATCAAGGATGCAATACGCTGGACAGCCCTGCTATTGCAGAATAAAAGAGAGAGCAGAACGCTGGAAAACCTCAGACTGGCACTGATAATGCTGTTGCTAACAGGAGCACGTTCATCCGAGCTAAATGACCTCCAATTTGAAGTTCTCTTAAAAGAAGAAGGCAGAGTTCTAAAGCAAATCGATCTTAACAGAAGAATAATCTACTTCAGAAGAATGAAGATAAAAGATAGCCCTGTGAGAAGCTTCACGCCCATTTTTGCCCATCCACTCTTGGTAGACGAACTAAGAGTATTCAAAAGAAAGTTCATAACAAAACCAGACGAGCCACTATTCGGCTATTACGGGCTGGATAAAGTGTTTTACAGATATTACAGGCCTAACCTAGCATTTAACGAAAACATCCTAGAAGAACTCTACAGGAAGAACCCCTGGCTCAGAAAATATCCCCCAAACGAGCCGATAATAACCGTATCCTTAATCAGAAAGTACGTCGACTCTTATTTACAAGAGCGCGTTTTTAAAATGGAAGGTGAAAAATTATCGAGCGAGCTCTTTGGAGGGGGACTCTTGGGACTGGACAATATGCGCAGATTCAAGAATTATCTTTTGGGAAGGGTTGAGGGAGTGGACTTCTATCACTACATCTCTATCACCCAAGATAAAAGATTCAGTTCCCGCTACAGACGCTTCACAAAGATGCTCTTTGACGGCCTTATTGAAAGATTAATGCCAGAACTGCTCTTAATATTGAGTCCAGAAACAAAGGCGAAGCTACTGGGGAATGTCAGTCAGGAAGCAGTGGAGGAGACAAAAATTACGATACTCTCATAAACATACTCTAGAGCACAACCTTTCACGCAATTTTTATTTCTTATCTTGTAGTTTTACATGGTAAGCATGTAATAAGTATGTAAAGGATAGGTTTTTTAAGTGGGGACTACATACTTAGACTGGTGATTTTATGGGAAGCCCATCTTCAATAAAAGTGACAGAGGATGCATATTATGCATTGAAATACCTAAAGAAAATCATTAAAGAAAGACATAACAGGACCTATTCAATTTCAGATTTAATACTAGCTGGGGCTCTAGTGCTTGACAAATTGCTAGGAAATGACTCAACGGCGGTTGTTAACATAGCAGAAAAGGCAAAATTACTCAGATTGAAAAAGAATCGGGGAGATTACAATGCAAATATCTTCGAAACACTAAAAAGGGACGAGCCTGAGCAACTATGCAACGCCCAAAAAGATGAATGCCATGAGATTATTAAGAGAACGATTGAGACATTGATCAATCAGGAATACCCAGAAGCCGCTGCACTGATTTTATTTGAGTACAAAAATCTCCTCAAAGACCATGAATTTAAAGAACTGGCAAGTAAAATAGTCGAAATGCAGGCCCAGATTCTAAAAGACAGGAAGTGAATTATTTCAATAAATTTTCCGGGGTTGAACCAATTTAATGTACTTGGCGTTCTTCACTCTTTCTTCCACAACAGTACCTTCGTTTATTAGCTCCTCCAGGGCGCGCTGAAAAATCTCATGTCTAACACCAGTAGCTTTGAACAGAGGCATCTTCTTGGAAACCCCGTACATGGAGAGAATCCCAACGATCCTCTCTTTCGCAATTCCAATAAGTTCTTCCTTAGTTGGCGTTTCTGGTGGCTCTAACGGCTCTAACGTTTGAGAAAGTAGTGGCACACCATCAGTTTCTACGGTGCCTGGCACTTTGAATATGATGCATATCCCCAACACATAGGGATCCAGAGTTCTGATAAGTATTTCAATGGGGTAGGGTTTTTCTTTTCTTTTTTCTTTAGTCATGTCCCATCACAATTAACCCTATGTATTATTGTCTTTTTAAGATTTGCTATTTTCAAGTTTTAAGAATTTTTAGTCTTTTTTCTTTAAAAAGTTTTCTAGAAAAATATCTAATTTTTATTTGTGGAATTTCGAGTTTAGTTTAAACTAAACTCGAGCGAAAATTACAAACTTTTGGCAGAGTCAGATACTTAGCGGGAGAAAGATCAGGCTTTGCCTTTGTTTATTTTGTTTATCCGCTTGACCAAGGCCTCTTATCGGGTCGTACTCCAAATTACATATTTTAATTCAAAAATAAACGAAATAGAGAACTCTTACAAGACCAATCATCTAAGCCGTCTTTTCCAAAATCAGAGACCAAAAACGCGTTAATTCAAGCGATAGTGGGAGTGTTTATCTATGGTCTTTAAATGGTATCTTAATGAGCAATTTTTGGCAAATTAACGCCTCTGGTCAGCTTGGTCATGATAAAGATAAACAT
>WFYS01000116.1 GCA_015490005.1 Desulfurellaceae bacterium
AATCTGTAATGGTGGATGATGATAATAAAATTATTAGATTACCCAACTGTATAAATAAAATTAGGGGGGATTGAGATGGCAAGAAGAAGTGATGTAATGTTGAGGGGGCCAGAAAGGGCGCCACACAGGTCTTTATTTAAGGCTGATGGTTATACGGATATTGAATTAAACAGGCCGATAATAGCTGTAGCTAATTCATATAACACAATAGTGCCAGGACATGTGCATATGCACCAGCTTGTTGAAGCTGTTAAGTATGGAATATACATGGCTGGAGGTACACCTATAGAGTTTAACGTAATTGGCGTTGATGATGGTATAGCTATGGGTCATTTGGGTATGCACTACTCGCTTCCGTCAAGAGAGTTGATAGCGGATTCAGTTGAGACGATGGTAAACGCTCATCCCGTTGACGGACTTGTGATCTTGCCTGCCTGCGACAAGATTGTTCCTGGTATGATGATGGCTGCTGCTCGTGTAAATGTACCTTCAATTATGATTTCTGGTGGTCCAATGCTTGCAGGTAGGTATAACGGTACAGATATTGATGTTGCCCAAGTATTTGAGGCCGTCGGCAAATATTTGGGAGGAGAGATAAATGATGAACAACTTAAGGAGATAGAGGAAGCTGGATGTCCATCTTGTGGTTCTTGCTCGGGTATGTACTCTGCTAACTCTATTAACTGTATAAGCGAGGTTTTAGGACTTTCTCTGCCTGGTAATGGTACTATTCCTGCGCCCATGGCTGCCCGTGTAAGGCTTGCCAAGATTGCCGGTATGAAGATTGTTGAGCTTGTTGAAAGAGGTATAAAACCAAGGGATATAATGACAAAAGAGGCGTTTATGAATGCTATAGCTGCTGATATGGCTATGGGTTGTTCGACGAATACCGTTTTGCATCTGTTGGCTATAGCTCAAGAGGCCAAGGTTGATTTGACACTTGATGACTTTGACAAGATGACAGATAAAGTGCCAGATTTGTGCGCTTTTTCACCTGTTGGCCCGTATCATCTGCAAGATTTGGATGAAGCCGGTGGTATGATGGCACTTTTAAATAGAATTGACCCATTAGGCATTTTGAATAGGGACTGTATTACCGTAACGGGTAAGACGATCTATGAAAGCTACAAAGACTCCCGCGTTTACAGGGACGAGGTAATAAGGCCGCTCGATAAACCTTACTATCCAAAGGGAGGCTTGACAATTCTAAAGGGCAACCTTGCACCCGATGGTGCCGTATTAAAACAGTCAGGCGTAGACACGTCGATGAACAAGTTTGTGGGTAGTGCAAGGGTGTTTGATAGTGAAGAAGAGGCGTTGAAGGCTATTTTTGCTAAAGACATACGTAAAGGCGATGTTGTTGTGATAAGATATGAAGGGCCAGCAGGCGGTCCTGGAATGAAGGAGATGCTACAACCCACATCTGCCATAGCCGGTATGGGTCTTGATAAAGAGGTGGCATTGATAACCGATGGAAGGTTCTCTGGAGCCACAAGAGGCTTGTCCGTTGGCCATATATCGCCTGAGGCGGCACGAGGTGGTTTGATTGGGTTGATAGAAGAGGGTGATAAAATTGAGTTCGACGTTGAGAAGAAAAGCATGAATTTACTTGTTGACCAAAATGTGATTGAAGAGAGAAAAAAGAACTTTAAACCCAAGCCACCGAAGATTAATACAGGATGGCTTAAGAGATATGCAAAATTGGTTGGCCCTGCATCTAAAGGTGCTGTGTTTGAAGATTAATTTTTGAGGAGGAGAGAAGTTGGAAAAATATAATCCAGCTGAGATTGAGATAAAGTGGCAAAAAATTTGGGAAGAAAGAAAGGTATTTAAAGCCAAAGATTTTAATAACTCAAAGCCCAAATTTTATCAACTTGAGATGTTTCCGTACCCATCAGGTAGAATTCATATGGGGCATGTGAGAAACTACTCTATAGGAGACGCCATAGCCCGATATAAGATGGCTAAAGGTTATAACGTTTTACATCCTATGGGTTTTGATGCATTTGGTTTACCTGCCGAGAATGCTGCGATAAACAATAATACTCACCCAGCAAAGTGGACATATTCAAACATTGATTATATGGTAAAAGAGCTTAAGAGATTAGGTTTTTCATATGATTGGGATAGATTAGTCGCTACGTGCGATTCAGATTATTACAAATGGGAGCAAAAAGTATTCATTGAGATGTTTGAAAAGGGGATGGTTTATCGCTCCAAGAGCACGGTTAACTATTGCCCATCCTGCAAGACGGTGCTTGCTAATGAGCAGGTTGAGGATGGTAAGTGCTGGAGATGTGGAAGCGAAGTTATTCAGAAAGACATGGATGAGTGGTTTTTAAAAATAACAGACTATGCCGACCAACTGCTTGATGATATGAAACTTATTGAAGATGGGTGGCCCGAGCGCGTTTTGATTCAACAAAGGAACTGGATAGGGAAATCTAAAGGTGCTTTTGTAAAGTTTAAGGTTAAAGGCAAAGATGACTATCTAGAGGTGTTCACTACACGTCCAGATACCTTGTTCGGTGTTACTTTTATCAGTATTGCACCCAACCATCCCAAATTAGCTGAGCTCGCAAGCGAAGAGTACAAAGACAAACTTGAAGCTTTTGTAAAAGAGTTTAACAAGTCGGGTAGAGATTTCTCTAAAGAGAAAGAGGGCGTATTTACCGGTGTTTACTTAATAAATCCTGTAAATGGTAAAGAAGTTCCACTCTATGCTGCCAATTTTGTATTGATGGATTATGGAACGGGTGTTGTAATGGCTGTCCCTGGTCATGACCAAAGGGATTTTGAGTTTGCAAAGAAGTATAATTTGCCGATTAAGAAGGTTATTCATACAGATGGGCTTTCGGATAATGTGGATGAGTGGATAGAAGCATACGCAGAGTCTGGCGTACTTGTGAATTCAGAACAGTTTAGTGGTATGGATAATGAGAAAGCCAAGTGGGAAATAGTTAAATGGCTTGAGGTAAAGGGTTTGGCTAGAATCGGTTATCAGTATAGGCTGAGAGACTGGAATGTATCAAGACAGAGATATTGGGGTGCGCCAATCCCTGTTATCTACTGTCCAAATTGTGGTATTGTGCCTGAAAAAATCGAAAATTTACCCGTCAAGTTACCTGAGGATGTTGAGATTACAGGTGAAGGTGGCTCACCACTTGCAAAGGTAGAAAACTTTGTAAATACAAAGTGCCCAATCTGTGGTGCCGATGCTAAGAGAGAGACCGATACCTTTGACACGTTCATTGAGTCTTCTTGGTACTTTTTGAGATATTGTTCGCCGAAGTACGATAAGGACATATTTGATAAAGATAAAGTTAAATATTGGATGAACGTTGACCAGTATGTTGGTGGCATTGAGCATGCCGTAATGCACCTACTTTATGCGCGTTACTTTACAAAGGTCTTGAGAGACTTGGGTTATGTGGATTCTACGGAGCCTTTCCAGAGGCTTCTTACTCAAGGTATGGTAATAAAAGATGGTGCAAAGATGAGCAAGTCCAAGGGCAACGTTGTTGACCCTGACGATATAATCAATCAATACGGTGCCGATACAGCAAGGTTGTTTATCCTGTTTGCGGCCCCACCTGAAAAGGACCTTGAGTGGTCTGATGATGGTGTTGAAGGTGCTTATAGATTTTTAAACAGACTTTGGAGATTGATTTACAGCTATAAAGATTTAAGAAGCGGAGATGTAGATATAAGCACGGATAGGCTAAGAGATTTGAATTACCATATAAATTACACAATAAAACGCGTAACGGACGATTTCGAAGCTTATCACTTTAATACAACAATTGCGGCCTGCATGGAGTTTGTAAACTACTTATATGATTTTAATCCTAAAAATAAAGATGAACAGAAACTTTACGCTAAAGCGTTAGAGGTTCTTCTAAAACTTTTGAACCCCATTGTCCCACATATTGCAGAAGAGTTATGGAGTTTAATGGGCCATAATACGCTTTTGGTAGAAGAGAAGTGGCCTGAGTATGATGAGAAATCTACAATTAAAGACACAACTGTTATAGCGATAACAGTTAATGGTAAATTAAGAGATACAATCGAATTCCCGCGCGGCTCAGGCGAAAGTGAAGTTTTTGAAAAAGCCATTGAGAGTCCTAGGGTAAAAAGACATTTGGACGGAAAAGATATTGTTAAGAAGATATTTGTTAAAGATAAATTGCTGAATATTGTGGTGAAATAATGAAAAAGTTTGTTCTAGTTTTGCTATTTTTTATGATTTACGGCTGTAGTTATAATTTTGTTGGACAGAGTAATTCCCTTCCAGGCGGTATAAAGAAGCTTTTTATAGCAAATATAGTTAATTCTACAACAGAGCCCAACTTACAGGTGTATTTGAAAAACTACCTTGTCAACACCTTTGATTTAGATAGAAGGGTTACAATCGTAGGCAGCAAAAGTCAAGCTGACGGGATTTTTAAAGTTGTTGTTGCAAATTACTCTGTTGATCCGATATCGTATTCTTCCTCTGGCTTTGCAAATAGATATAGATGCTCAATTCAGGCTAAACTGAAGTTGATAGATTCGAAGGGTAAGGTAGTTGAAAATAAAACGCTTGAAAGTTATGAGGATTTTAATGCCCAAAATGATGTTGATGCTACAGAAAAAGCAAGAGAAAGTATCTCCAAAGACGTTTTGAGGGATTTATCATTGAAAATCAGGGATGCCTTGTTTGTGAATTTCTGATATGTACTTTTTTATTAAATGGGCGATAAATACTATAGCACTAGGTGTGGCTGTTTTAATAGTGAAGGGTATCACTGTAAGTGGCGTATTTTCATTTGTAATTGCCAGCTTGATGATAGGTTTTCTTAATGCATCCTTAAAACCCATTATGCTTGTTTTAACTCTACCTTTAAATATCTTGAGTATGGGTACGTTTACATTGGTAATTAATACAATTATGATTTTGATAACCTCGCAAATTGTTAGAGGATTTGATGTTTCAAGTTTTTGGGCTGCCTTTACAGCCTCTATCTTGATGAGTATAGTGAGCTTTTTGCTAAACATCTTTGTTAATAGTGGGAGAGAGAGTTATGATTAGTATTCCGCCTTTGAAAATTCAGGAGCTGGAGGCCAAAATACCTATAATTCAGGGTGGTATGGGTGTCGGTATTTCCTTATCCGGTCTTGCTGGAGCTGTAGCAAAAACCGGTGCCATTGGTGTTATTTCTGCTGCTGAGATTGGTATGATATATGAAAAAGGATTTATGAAAGACCCTCAAACTGCTGATAGTAAGGCTTTGAAAGATGAGATTTTAAAAGCTAAAGATATTGCAAACGGTGGTATTGTAGGTGTCAATATAATGATTGCTATGAGCGAATTTTTTGAATTATGTAAGGTTTCTATAGATAGCGGTGCAGATATCATTTTTGCCGGTGCAGGACTGCCCTTGGAAGTTCCCCATGAAAAATTAAGAAAATCAAAGACTAAGTTTGGTGTAATTGTGTCTTCTTCTAGAGCAGCTACGTTGATATTTAGGTATTGGGATAGGCACTATAAAGATATTCCTGACATTGTTGTTGTTGAAGGACCTAAAGCTGGTGGACATTTGGGATTTAAACTCGAGCAAATAGATGATCCGAATTTTGCGCTTGAAAAAATAACACCTCCAGTTATTGAAGCTGTAAAGCCGTTTGAAAAGAAGTATGCTAAAGATGTGCCTGTTGTAGCGGCAGGTGGTATATACACCGGTGAAGATGTTTACTACTTCATAAATGAAATTGGAGTAGATGGTGTTCAAATGGCAACGCGTTTTGTGGCAACGCATGAGTGTGATGCAGATACTAGATTTAAGGAAGCCTACATGAAAGCAAGAAAAGAAGATGTGGTTATCATAAAAAGCCCCGTTGGATTACCGGGAAGGGCGATTAGGAATAAATTTTTAGAAGATGTGGAAGAAGGTAAAAAGCAACCATTTAAATGTCTTTGGCAATGCTTGAAGGGCTGTGATTATAAGCATGCACCTTATTGTATTACACAAGCTTTGGTTAATGCGCAGAAAGGTAGATTTGCAGGTGGTTTTGCCTTTGCAGGGGCAAACGTCTATCGTGTTGATAAAATAGTTTCTGTTCAAGAACTAATCGATGAACTTGTAGAAGGATACTTAGAGGCTGCCAAAATAAACGCCTAAAATAAAAAATAAGGATAGGTGTACATATGAGCAAAAATGAAAAAATAAGGAATGTGGCTATTATTGCGCATGTTGACCATGGTAAAACCACATTGGTAGATTCAATGCTTAAGCAGAGAGGGCTATTTAGAGAAAATCAGGTAGTCCAGGAGAGGATTTTAGACTCAATGGACCTTGAGCGTGAACACGGCATAACGATAAGGGCTAAGAATTGTGCAGTGAATTTTAAAGGTGTTAAGATAAATATAGTTGATACCCCTGGGCATGCCGATTTCGGAGGAGAAGTTGAGAGAGCCTTGTCTATGGTCGATGGAGCACTGCTTTTAGTTGATGCTGCTGAGGGTGTTTTGCCTCAAACGAGATTTGTTGTTAAGAAAACTTTGGATAGAAAATTGCCTATAATTGTAATCTTAAATAAAATTGATAGAAAAGATGCTCGGCCAAATGAAGTGTTAGATGAGATATACGATTTGTTTATAGATTTGGATGCTACTGAAGAACAATTGGATTTTACTTATTTTTACTGTATTGCAAAAGAGGGAAAGGTTAAAGATGACTTAAATGCTGATTTTAGCGACCTTACACCCATATTCGAAGCTATTTTAGAGAATATAAGTTCGCCAAATGTTGATAGAGATAAACCTACTCAGATGCAGGTAAGTGATGTGTCCTACTCTGATTATCTAGGTAGGCTCGCAATAGGCAAAGTTTTAAATAATCCGTTGAAAAAAAGCGATGAGTTGTTGTTGATTGATAGAAAAGGCAATAATTTTCCTTTTAGGATTACTCAACTCCAGGTGTATGAAGGGCTTGCTTTAAAGGGCGTTGATAAAGTTGAGGCTGGAGATATAGCCATTGTTGCTGGTGATGTACCTTCCATAACAATTGGTGATACATTGACAGTAAGAGATTACCCTTATTCTTTGCCAGATATGAAAATTGATGAGCCAACGGTTTCTATGATGTTTGGGATAAATACTTCACCATTCTCAGGGAAAGAAGGTTCTATTGTTCAAATGAACAGAATTAAAGATAGGCTGTGGCTTGAGGAAAAACGAAATGTATCGATAAGGGTTGAGGAGACAGATAATCCAGACAAGGTTATTGTAAAGGCTAGAGGCGAGTTGCAGCTCGTTATATTGATTGAATCCATGAGAAAAGAGGGTTTTGAGTTAACTGTTGGCAGGCCTCAGGTTATACTTAAAAAAGAAAACGGGAAGACTCTTGAGCCTATAGAGCATTTATTTATCGATTGTGACGAAGAATTTATGGGTGTTGTAACTAGTAAGTTGCAAACAAGAAAGGCAAAGTTAATGAATCTGACGAATAAGGGTTCTGGGCGTGTGAGACTCGAGTTTGTAGTACCAACGAGAGCTATAATTGGATTTAGGGATGAGTTTTTAACTGATACTAAAGGTACAGGCATCATGAATAGCTATCTTGAGGGATACAGTGATTTTGTTGGCGAGATTAAGAGTAGGTTTAGCGGTTCTTTAGTGTCAGATAGGGAAGGGGTTGCCACACCTTATGCCCTATTCAATCTTGAGCCGCGCGGTAGACTCTTTATTAGGCCAGGCGAAAAAGTCTATGAGGGTATGGTAATTGGCGAACATAACAGGGAGAGGGATTTAGACGTTAATCCAACAAAGGAGAAGAAACTTTCCAACATGAGGGCTGCAGGAAAAGATGATAATATTATACTTGCTCCCGTCGTTCCGATGAATTTACAAAGAGCCGTGAATTTTATAAAGGATGATGAATATGTAGAGGTAACGCCTGTTTCTATCAGATTGAGAAAGGCCATTCTTTCATCTCAAAAGAGGAGAATGATTGGTCATGGCAGGGTCTAAGGTTTATATTGAAAGTTTAGGTTGCCCTAAAAATACTGCTGACAGTGAGTATATGGCAGGTATTTTAAAATATAGTGGGTGTGAGGTTGTAAAAAAACCAGAGCAGGCAGATGTAGTTTTAGTTAATACGTGTGGATTTATAGAGCCGGCAAAACAGGAATCTATTAACTCGATTTTAGAATTTGCAGATTTGAAAAAAAACGGTTTAAAGAAGCTTATTGTCACAGGTTGTTTGTATGAAAGATACAAAAAAGAATTAAAAGAAGAATTACCAGAGGTTGATGGTTTTTTGGGTGTACACGAACTCAACAAAATTTCTGACGTGGTTTTGGGAAGAGCTATTCATAGAGAGAGACTTTATGAATTTAGGGAACTTTTAGGAAAACCTCATATTGGATATTTAAAAATAGCGGATGGGTGTTCTAATGGATGTACATTTTGCGCTATTCCATTGATTAAAGGTGGATTCAAAAGCAAGTCAATGGATGAGCTAGTTGATGAGGCAAATGTACTTGCTAAAAAGGGTGTTAAAGAACTATATGTAATTGCTCAGGACACAACAGCTTACATGTTTGAAAGGGATTTAAAAAATCAACTTGTTAAGTTGCTGAAAGGATTGGAGAATGTTGATGGTATAGAGTGGATTAGGTTAATGTACACATATCCTTCTTTTGTAACAGATGAGCTGATAGACTTCATGGCGGACTCTAAAAAGGTTGTGCATTACCTTGATATACCTTTTCAACATGTATCGGATAGGGTACTAAAGGATATGGGCAGGATGTATACAAAAAAAGATATTGATAAACTTTTGAAGAAATTGAGGGATAAAATACCGGATATTGCCATAAGGTCGACGTTTATTGTTGGTTTTCCAACAGAGACGGAAGAGGATTTTGAAGAACTTGTGGGGTTTTTAGAGAGTGCGCGTCTAGATTGGTCGGGTTTTTTCAAGTACTACCATGAGGAAGGTACTCTATCTTTCAATAGATATGATGATTTGGATGACCAAGTAAAA
This sequence comes from Desulfurellaceae bacterium, assembly GCA_015490005.1. Classification (GTDB taxonomy): domain Bacteria; phylum Campylobacterota_A; class Desulfurellia; order Desulfurellales; family Hippeaceae; genus Hippea. The sequence goes on from WFYS01000116.1 coordinate 9,030, forward strand.
CAGGATAGATTGATGGAAGCCGAATCCCTAGCATCTTCTATAACGGAGGAAATAAACGAATCTCTTGTGGGGAAAAGTTTAAGTGTTATGATAGACGGCGAGAGTGAAGATTGGCCTGGATATTATGCTGGAAGAAGTTATAGAAGTGCTTATGAGATAGATGGTGTTATATACGTAAAAGGAGACAAAATACAAGAAAGCTCATTTGAGAACATAAAACTTGTAGATACTGTTTCTCCTTTTGATTTCGAAGCAATAGTTTTGTAAAAGGCGTTTATTAGATGCAGGGCTTAAACGCCCCGCTTTTTAGGAAAATATCTTTTCAAACATTTTTTCTTCGTAGGATTCAACCTCTTCCATTGTTTCTTTGATTGTACCGGTGAAGACTTTAGCCATTAACCCTATATTCATCTTTGCAATATAGGCTTTCCCGTCTGCTTTTTCCATTACAGCCCACGAGCATGGCATTATACCAGCCATTGCGTTGTTTGTGTTGATAACTTTTGCTGCCAACTTTGCATTGCATACAAAATACACAGTGAGTTTTTTTATATTGGGCACATCTATGTTTCTATCCTCAAAAACCTTATGAAAATTCCATTTGTCGAATGGGAAACCCCAACCTTCGCTTGCAAACTCTGGAATAACTTTCTCAATTTCTTCGCACGTCTCTTCAAAATTTTTGGGACTTTTGATTTCTTTCACCATTTGTGTTTGAAATAACTTCATTCCAGCCAAACCCAAACCACCAACTCCAGTTATTAGTCCTCCTATAAAACCCAATGCTTTGCTCATGTTTACCTCCCGCAACAGAACTCATTTCTTTCATTTGTTTAATATAAGCGTTTGTGGATATAATTCAATTAATTTGTTGCCATACGTTAATTTTTTTAATATATTTCCTTTAGTGAAGAAGCTTAAACTTGTCCTTTTTGTTGCGATTGCTATATTTATATCAATCTCTTCTTTTGCGAAGGAAAGTTATATTCATATACAAGCTGACCATGTCTCTTATAGCAAGAAATTTTCTACATACTATGCCTATGGTCACTGCAAGATATACAATACAGATTACATTTTAAAAGCCGATAAAGTCAATTTTAATGATAATAGTTCAATAGCAGAGGCAAAAGGCCATGTGTATATCAAAGATTCTTCTGGTAATTGGATAAGGGGTAGTTATGCTATTTTAAATTACTCAAAGTACAAGGGATATATAAGAAGAGCCGTGATGTTTGTTAAAGGCAATCACATCTATGTTAGGGCAAACAAGATTATTATTTATGGAAAAAATAGATATTTTATTAAGGACGGTGCAATAACAAGTTGTAATTGTCCTAAATTTATAAATTACGAGGAGGATGTGCATCCCAAATGGACGATAAATGCCAAAAACACCTATATTGTGAGAAATGACTACCTATTTGCCTATCCGGTGCTTATGAAGGCGCGAGGGGTTCCTGTATTTTTTCTCCCTTTTATTAGGAAAGGTTTAAATAACAAGAGAAGAACAGGTTTTTTGTTTCCTCAGATTGGCATGTCTTCTTCATATGGATTTAAGTATATCCAGCCCTTCTTTATTAATATCAGCCCTTCTCAAGATGTGACGCTATATCCATTTGATTATTCAAGAGAAGGTAAAGGTTTAAGGGGTCAATACAGGTTCTACTGGACTAAGCATTCTAAAGGGAGTTGGGATGCAACAATTTTTAAAGAGAAAGTGCCTTATGTGGATTCTACTAATAAGAAAACAAGGGTAAACTTAAGGGCTGAACAATATGTTGACTTAGGTGAGTATGGATATTTTAGTTACGATGCAAACATTGTTAACAATAGGGATAACTTAAGGGTTTTGGATATGAGTAAGATTGAGACGTCATCCGACAGGTATACAACGTCTACAGCGTCTTACTATGTGAATTACAAGGACTACTTTTTATCTATTTACTCACAATTCTATCAAGATTTAATTTCGGAAAATAATAGAGCAACACTTCAGAAAATGCCCGTTTTAAAATTTGGTGTGATAAATAAAAAACTGTATGAGAACCTGACTTTGGATTTTACTCAAACGGTATCCAACGATTTTAGAATTAATGGAGCACGTGGCATATACACAGATTCAACAGGATTTTTGTCTTATCCTTTTAAGCTTTACCATTTTAGCATCACGCCTAAAGTTGGTGCTCATGAATTGTACTCACGGTGGGAGTATGCGCCCAATAACTATAAGTTTACGCGCAGGGCATTTGTACCAGATTATAACCTTTCTTTAAGTTCCTCCATTTACGGTATTTTCTTAAATAGTAATACTTCAGGGTTTGTTGGCGTCAAACACACAATTAAGCCAACCATATCATACCAATATATACCAGAGAGGTCGCAGAAATTTTCTGATTTCGTTTCTACTTATTCAAAAACCAATAAAGTCACTTTTGATTTAGAGAATATATTAACCGCTAAATTTGTTAATAATGGAAAGCCATATTATAGGCAAGTTTTTTATAACAGAATTACTGCATATTACGATTTTTCAAAGGATTATCACACACCTTATCCTCCTATCTACGAAGAGACCATAATTCAGCCTTTTGATTTTCTAAAACTGACGAGTCAGGCTCACTACTTCTTTAAAAAACATGTATTTTTAGATTCCTCTGAAGGTGTAGATATTGGAAATGGCAGAGTAGGGCTTAGTGTTGATTATACAATGTCAAGGGATAGTGGCTATAATCTCACGGATGAAAGTGTAACCTCTAAAATTTACGCATACCCTATAAAAGAACTCTACTTATATGCATCATTTGAGAAAAGTATTCATTATTCTTATTATCCATCCAGGGAGTTTGGTTTTATGTATCAGGAGGATTGTTGGGGTGTAGGGTTAGATTTATATTATACGAGGTCGCCTGAAGAGCAAGAAAATGGTGAATTTGAGACTCATTTAGATCAAGGTTTTTGGATAACACTTAATTTGACCGGGTTGTTTAGTATAAATAGGCAGTATTAATGGAAGAGGATAAAAAAGTCGTAGCTTTAAAGTATAAAATTAGTGAAGATAGTGCGCCTAAAGTTGTTGCAAAAGGTAGGGGTTTTTTGGCAGATAAAATAGAGCAGCTTGCGAAAGAGCATGGCATTCATATAGAGAAGGATGCTGAGTTAGCGAACAGTCTGTATAGACTTAATCTAAATCAAGAAATACCAGAAGAGTTATATGAGGCTGTGGCTAAAATTTTGGCCTATATCTATAATTTTTGAATTTTTATGCCGTATTTTTTGATTCTATAATCCAATTGTCTAATTGTGTAACCCAAAAGGCGTGCTGTCTTGGATTTCACATATCCTGTCTTTTTTAATGCTTCTTGTATTTGTTGTTTTTCTATGTTTTCAATTGTCATAGGTACGTCTTTTAATCCATTGTCCTGTTGTTGAAAATCTGTGTCTGTTGTATTTTCCTTTATGTAAGTTGGAAGGTCGTTTAACTTTATATCATCATCATTCATTATTACTAATCTCTCTATTGTATTTTCTAGCTCTCTAATATTTCCACCCCATTTATATTTCACCATTGCCCTGATTGCATCCTTTTTTATTGATATGCGTTTTTTATAAATTTTGTTGAATTTCTTTAGGAAATAATCGATTAGAAGCGGTATGTCTTCTCTTCTTTCTCTTAATGGCGGAACACTTATGGGTATTACGTTTAATCTGTAATATAGGTCTTCTCTAAAATTTCCTAAACTTATTAATTTTTCTATATTTTTGTTTGTTGCGGCTATAATTCTAACATTAACTGGCACTGTCAACTCGCTTCCAAGCCTTGAGATTTCTTTATCTTGTAGAACGTTTAGTAGTTTTGCCTGTAAGCTTAATGGCATATCTCCAATTTCATCTAAAAACAGCGTTCCTCCGTTTGCAAGTTCAAATTTCCCCCTTTTTCTTGACGTTGCACCGGTAAACGCCCCTTTTTCGTAACCAAATAGCTCACTTTCTAATAGGTTTTCTGGTATAGCAGCACAGTTTATAGTAGCAAATGGTTTATCCCTTCTTGGACTTAGTTTATGGACTGTCTTTGCAATTAGGCTTTTTCCTGTTCCACTTTCACCTGTTATTAGAATTGTTGAATCTGCCACTGCCACTTTAAGTAAGATTTTCTTTAGGTTTGATATGGCGTTTGACACCCCTATTATATCATTTAATGCTATTGCCTCTTTGCTTATAGTTGTTAGAAGTATTTCTTTCTCTTCTTGCCAAAACTTGCGTTCTTCCTCCATCCTTTCATACATTTTTTTGGTTAGGCCAATTAGAGTAGCAAGGGTAGAGAGCATCTTTATTGCATCATCATGTGAAAATGTACGTGTTTTTTCCTTATAGGTGCACAAAACGCCAAATTTTTCTCCTCCAACCTTTATTGGTACTCCTAAAAATACCAATTCACTTCCTATTCTTTTTGTTATTCGTGTTTTATTTAAGTATTTAGGGTTGCTTTTTATATCATATATTACAGCTGGAACCTCGTTTTTGAAAATACTTCCAACAACACCTTCCCCCTTTTTAAATATACCTTTTGATGCTTCTTTCTTGGTCATGCCAAAGCTTTCTACTATTTTTAGTTTACCTGTTTGGTCATCATAAAGTGCCATAAAAGAAATCGGTGCATCCCAATATGAATATAAGATTTTAAGAATTTCTTTTAATGATTCGTTGAGTGTATTCTTTTTGCTTAGTATTTTGCTTGCTTCGTGTATAATTGTTAAGTATCCCTCTTTGATGTTAATCTGTTGACCAGTCATTGTTTGCAAGTTTACAAAAATGTAAACAAAAGTTCAAGTTATTACTTAGATTGCGTATAACTATGACGCTAAAGCTTTTCATAATAGTAAAGGAACAAATATTGCTTAAAATGGGAAAACTATTTGTGGAGGTAAAGATGATGACACCAGAAGATGTAGTAAAAAAGATTCAGGAAGAGGACATTAAAATCGTAGATGTTAGGTTTGTTGATTTGCTCGGAACATGGCAACATTTTAGTGTTCCAGCCCACACAATTACTGAAGAGGTTTTTGAAGAGGGTATAGGGTTTGATGGTTCTTCTATTAGAGGCTGGAAGAGTATTAATGAGAGTGACATGCTGGTTATCCCTGATCCAAGTACTGCGTTTGTTGACCCGTTTACAGAGGTTGGAACTCTTAATATCATATGCGAAATAGTAGACCCTGTTACAAGAGAACCTTACGAGAGACATCCTAGAGAAGTGGCTAAAAAGGCCGAAGAGTTCTTAAAATCAACAGGTATTGCAGATACGGCATATTTTGGACCTGAATTGGAATTCTTTATTTTGGATGACGTAAAGTATAAAATTGAGTCAAACATATCTTATTATGAGGTGGATTCAGTTGAGGGTGTTTGGAACACTGCAAGAGAAGAAGAGCCAAACTTAGGTTACAAAATAAGGCATAAAGAAGGTTATTTCCCTGTTTCTCCTCTCGATAGCTTGCAGGATTTAAGAAGTGAAATTGTACTTGAACTTGAAAAAGCAGGAATTGAAATTGAAGCACACCATCATGAGGTTGCAACCGCTGGTCAAGCAGAGATAGATGTTAGGTTTACATCGCTTCTACAGCAGGCAGATAATGTGTTAAAATATAAGTATATAGCCAAGAACGTCGCATTGATGTATGGCAAAACGATAACGTTTATGCCTAAACCATTGTCCGGCGATAACGGAACCGGCATGCATACACACCAAAGCTTGTGGAAAGATGGTAAGCCACTATTTGCAGGGAATGGATATGCAGGATTAAGTGAGTTGGCGCTGTACTACATAGGTGGAATTATAAAGCACGGAAAGGCTTTGGCTGCATTTACGAATCCAACAACCATATCATACAAGAGGCTTGTTCCTGGATTTGAAGCTCCAATAAATCTTGCGTACTCTTCAAGGAACAGGTCTGCTGCTGTAAGGATTCCAATGTACTCACCATCTCCAAAGGCAAAGAGAATAGAGGTTAGGTTCCCAGATCCTACGGCAAACCCATATCTAGCATTTGCTGCTATGCTTATGGCAGGTTTAGATGGAATAATTAACAAGATTGACCCAGGCGAGCCAATGGATAAGAATATTTACGATTTGCCACCAGAGGAGCTTGCAAAGGTAGAAAAAATGCCAAAAAATTTAGAGGAAGCTTTGGACGAGCTTGAAAAAGACCACGACTTCCTACTAAGGGGAGATGTATTTACTGAAGATTTGGTTAGGACTTGGATTGATTATAAGAGAGAGAATGAAATCAAGTTTGTAAACTCTATCCCACATCCTGCTGAGTTCTATCTGTATTTCGACGTTTAAAAAAATAGGGCGGCTAGCATCCGCCCTTTATTTTATCCAATGTTTCATAAGCAGCTTTCACACAGTCATTTAAACCTACACCGTAGAAGGCGTTTCCTGTGATAAAAACGCCGCCATTTTTGAGTTCAAACTCTTTTATCGCTTCTAAAACGCTTTTGTGTTTCATTGTGTATATGGGTATAGCCTTTTCGTGTTTCTTGATAAAACTGAATTCAAATGGCTTAAAAATGGATGCGCTTCTTTGAAGCTCTTTAACGGCAGATTCAATTATGTTTTGTTTAAATGGTGCCTCTTTTGCGAGTTGTCCACCTATCATTAATCTAACTAGAACCCTGTTTTTTTTCACTCTAAAATCAAAAATTGAAGAGTCAAACAAGACGCCTATTGCATCTTTTATTTCTATCAGTTCGAATAGATATCCAAAAGAATTTATTATGTCCGGAAGGCCTTTGTTTTCGTACCCTAAGGCCACAACTGACATAGGTGCGTAGGGTATTTGATTCAGGATTTTAGAAAGCTCGTAATCGTAGTTTTTCAATATTTTTTGAAGTGCATAACTTGGAACAGCGAAAACCACGATGTCAGCATTGTATAGTGATTTTTCACCTATCAATGTGTATCCACTTATTTCTTGCCTTAAATCCACAACAGTGTCTTTTATGATTTCTATTTCTTTTGAAAGGTGATTTAAAAAACTTGAAATTCCACTTTTAAACGACATTAATTTGGACGAAAATCCTCCGGAAGTTGCACTTGCATTTGCTTTTTTGTTTATCAT
>WFYS01000117.1 GCA_015490005.1 Desulfurellaceae bacterium
ATCCTGTATGTGGTCTAAAGACCATAAATTTTAATAAATTACCACACAGACACAAGAATATTTTGAGTCCCTATATTCAATTCAGATAGGGGTATTCAATACCATACCGAGACCTTCAGAAACATACTCAAAGCTTTCAATATTACGCAAAGCACAAGCGGGAAAGGAAACTGCTATGATAATGCTGTTGTCGAGAGTTTTTTTAAAACTCTTAAGAGTGAGCTTTTATCAAAAGATGCCTTTAAGACAAGAAGGGAGGCTAAAACCAAGATTTTTGAGGCTCTTTCCAAAAATCTATGGGTGATTCAAACTCTTTGAGTATTGAGTGATGCTGAGTTATGCAAAGAATGATTGATAAATTATTCTTTGCATTCTTCTCTCTATGAAGTTAGAATTATTCAGAGTAACGTTGCGTTGAATTTATTGGTTTCATTTATTTATTACCTTTTGTTGGAGGATGAACTCTATGATTAATGTTATGCAGGAGCTATTTGAAAAAGCATTAGGTATTACACCACCCTGGTTTGTTGAAAAGATAGAGTTTAATCAAGATGAGAAAAGATTGGATATTTATATAAACTTCAAAAGAGGTTCTAAATTCAGCTATTTTGATGATAAAAACAACAAAGAGTTCTCTGATCTGAGTGCATATGATACTACAACAAAGAAATGGAGACATCTGAACTTTTTTGAACATGAATGTTATCTTCATGCAAGAATCCCAAGAGTAAAACTCCCAGATGGAACTATCAAGACAGTAAAAGCTCCCTGGGAGGGTTTAAGTAGTGGATTTAGTTTGCTCTTTGAAGCTTTGCTTTTACATCTGTGCTCATCCATGCCTGTTAATCAGGTATCAAAACTAATCAATGTCCACAATGATAAAATATGGGATATGCTTGATAGATATGTAAACAAAGCAAAGGAGCAGGAAAATTTCTCCAATATAGATTCCATAGGTATAGATGAAACAAGTATAGCCAAAGGGCATGAATACATTACCCTGTTTGTGGATTTAAACAAAAGAAGGACACTGTTTGTGACAAAAGGCAAAGATGCCTTAACAGTTAAAGAGTTTGTGAAAGATTTTAGAAAACATAACGAAAGAATAGAAAACATCCAAAATGTCAGCTGCGATATGTCGCCTGCATTTATAAAAGGTGTAAGAGAATACATACCCAATGCCGATATTACATTCGATAAGTTTCATATCCTTAAAATTATCAATGAGGCGGTGGATAGTGTAAGAAAACAGGAAGTTAGAGAAAATAAACTGCTGAAAGGAACCAGATATATCTGGCTTAAGAATAAGCAGAATCTCACAAGAAAACAGAGAGAGACTCTAAAAGAATTGACAATATCAAATATGAATCTAAAAACTGCAAGGGCGTATAATATAAGACAGTCTTTTCAGGATATCTATAATGCAGAAACAGAAGAAGAGTTTACAGCTTATCTTAAGAGGTGGTATTTCTGGGCAACCCATTCAAGATTAAAACCCATAATAGAATCTGCAAGAACAATTAAAAAACACTGGAATGGAATTATAAATTGGTTTACAAGCAGAATCAACAATGGAATACTTGAGGGATTGAACTCTGTTATTCAGGCAGCGAAGGCAAAGGCAAGAGGATATAGAACATTTAAAAACTACAGGATTATAGTTTATCTACTAACAGGCAAACTTGATTTTAGTCTGGTCAATAAGAGCTTGAGGGGAGTTTAGTATTGGGAGGAGTTACCCATAAGAAAATGGAAAGAGCCTATTTTTGAATACATAGAGGCGTATTACAACAAAAGAAGAATTCATTCTACGCTTAACTGGTGCAGTCCCAAGGAGTATTTGGAGAATTATTACAAGAAAACAGGTAAAAGAGATGAAAACATACATCAAAGAGAGAAAAGAGAAGCGGCATGATTAAAAAAGAGGAGATTTTTAAAGTATGCCTAAGCAAGGTGTAGAAAAAAAGGTTGACAGACCACTCCAGCTATTTTTAGGAAGAGGATATAAGAGAAAGGATTAAAGAAAAACAAAAATCACAAAGAAAAGAGAATGACGGAAATAGCTGAACACCAAAAAACGCACAAACCTTAAAAATTGTCCAGCTAAAACCGGATAAGGTGTCCACTCAATACCGGAATCAGTGTTCAACTATTTCCGTCATTGGTGTCCAGTTGGAGGCTAAATATACACGTATAAAACACCGGATGAAATGTATAACTCAGCCTTTAAAAGAAAGATCGAAGGGCTGGCAACATGAGAAAAGACATCCACTTAAAAAAAAAGAAATTTGTCTTGATAAAAGGCTCAGTTCAGTAAAGTGGTAGTAGCAAAGCATTTATAGTGGTTGGATATTGTGCTTATTC
>WFYS01000118.1 GCA_015490005.1 Desulfurellaceae bacterium
ATGCAAATAGGTAACTTCAACTTCTCCATAATAGAGTTAAGGTTTGAAAAAGTTGAAAAGGATTATAAATTTTTTGGCTCGTATTACAGGGGTATGCTGGGCAGGTATTTAAGGCGAAGGTTTTGTATTTTGAAAAATGCTGAGTGTTCAACATGCCCTTTAAACGATAAATGCCTTTACATGTTGGCTTTTGAAAAATACGAGGGCGTCCTATTTCCTCCTTATGTGATTAACAGGGCGAAAAGGAACAGGCTAAGGCTCGTTTTGATTGGCAGTTTTTCAGATTTTAGCGATGTTTATCTTGAGGCGTTTGAGAAAAGGTTGAAGGTTGAGGAAGCCGGTTATTTTAATCCATTTTACAACGAGATAATCAGGCAAAAGGTGATAATTAACTCAAGGGAAATAGCCCGTTTGGGAATGGATTTAAACAGGGCGAATTTCGATATTTCGTTTTTGAGGATAAAGAAGAATTCTAAGATGGTGCCATGTGAGGCTTTGAACTTTGAGGACATTCTGAGGGCGATCGAGAAGCGGATCTATCTTGTTAACAAGTTTTATGGTGATACGACCCACAAGGTTTTTTTGCCCTCTTTTGATGGTGATGCGTTTAAGGTTTCTTGCGATTATTTCAAGGTTAGGCGGTATTCTAATAGGAAAAAGCGGGCTATGGAGATACCGTCTATCAACTGTTCGTTTGAGGTAAGGGGCGAGTTGAACGGTATTTATCCTTATCTTTACCTTGCAAGTCTGTTAAATATTGGCACGAATGCCTCGATGGGTTTTGGTCAGGTTAGGTTAAACCTTCAGATTGGCTAAGTTAAAGACTTTAAAGTAAGAAGTTTTGGAAGGTTCAAAATTGTAAACATCAATGTCGTCAAAGGTCTCAATGGCAACGCCCAATCCAAAAGCCAGCGGAATGGGGCAGGTAAAAAACATTAGCCTCTTGTTCGTTGCTATTTCTTTTAGTTTGTTGTAATGCGAGTAGATCTCGTTTACATAGACCGTCCAGTCGTTTTCTTCTAAATTGCCTTTATCTTTGGCCTCGCACGATGTCAGGATGTATTGTTTAAAATTGCTTTTTAAGAACCTTCTTATGTCACCATTTGGATTGTGTGATGCGGCATAGATGGAAATAGCAAGAACATCGACATCTTGAACATCGGCGTCTTTTTTGCACTCAATATATTCTGGGTTCTTATTAGGCGATTTCAAAAGCCTTAAGTTTCGTTTGGAAAAGTCTAAAACGGATTTGAATCCTCCTGATGTGTAATGATAGACGACAAACGGCTCTTTGCAGCCGACCATTGCCCCAAGACCAAAGGCAAATGTGGCAGGCCCGAGTAAGCATAGATGCAATATGCAGGTTTTGTCCTTTAGCCTTTCTTTTAACCGCACAATTTTTCCATACGCCGATTTGAGTATGCCTTCCCAGTTTCCGTTGGGTAGAAATTGGCTATCTATGTAGAAGATAAAATCTTCGTCTTTTAAATCGTATAGCCGTTTTGAGAGTTCAAAATCCGTATTTTGCTTGATTTGATAAAGGTTTGTCAGGGCAGCCTCTTTTGGTGTTAAATCCTTTTTTGATTGCTTTAAGGCGATGCTAAAGGGGATATTTATTGTTTCTGAATTTAAAAAAACATCGAGCTCTTTTAGGTTGTTTACGATTCCCGAATGGATAAGCTTTTTTTGGCCAGCGGCTTTTATTTTTTCTTCTAAAAAGTCCACCTCAATTACCTTGCCTTCAAAATTTAAATCACCCGTGAATGTATAATCTTTTAGTATTTCAGCATTTTTGCAAATGAGCGCCGAAGATAAGGCGAGCAAGAAGGATTTGCCACTAAAATCTTCGAAAAATCCTACAAAGAAGTGTTTCTCTGTTAGCTTTTCAACCACCTTGAGTTCATTTTGTATACCTTTTTTAAATGAGAGGGTTGTGCTTTGCAATTCTATTACGAATAGTTTCGTTATTTTTTGTCCTTGCTTTTCTGCTATAGGGAAAAACGCTTCTATTGCTTTGTTGTTTAATAGGTCCTTTGCAGATATTTGGTTTATACCTAAAAATTTTTCTAGCTCTTTTGGCTTTATTTCGTCCCTGTGTTTTCTTAAGAAGAGTAATATGTTGCTCTTAAGTGTGTGTGATACATTATTATTTGAAAGCAAATTTAAAAGCTCCATTTTGTGGAATTCATCGAGCGGTTGGGTGGTTGTGGAGATGTATTTTTCAACTAGGTCTTTATTCATAATTGTTCTATTTTTAAAATTTCGTTTAAGGTTTGTGGATGCCTCAGTTTAGACTTAAAAATTAATTTCTTAGGCAGGAAACCTTCAAAAATTAGTGCATCTTCGACGTAAACCCTTGAAAGTGTTCCTGCGTATTTTTCGTTAAAATACACCACGAGATTTTTGCCCTCTTTTGTTATGTCACCATATTCCGAAATTATTAAAGAATCAAAGGATGCCGCCGCAAGTCTACGACTTAGCATGATTTCCAGCTCTGTTATATATGGACTTAAATTAATTGTAATTTCCTCTTCTACATATGCTTCATAACCCAAATCAGGCATAAGAAACAAGCTTCTTTTTCGCTCACTCTCTTTAAATAACTCTTGATACGAACCTTTTCCTTCTATATAGGACAGTCCCACACGGTTATCCGGTAAATTTTTCCCTTCATTTACAAAATCTTGCATTATTTTTATATCTTCTTTTTTTAACTCATCAACTTTTATAGATTTTTCTAATACTTCTTCCTCTACATATCTAACCAAATTTTCAATAACCCATCTACGTTCTTTGCCGTCAGCTATTAAATCTTTATCCGAGGCAAGTTCCCAATATGGAGAAACGATAAAAACCTCGTATGGGCATTCTTCCGTATCAGAAATTGAAAAATATAAGCTGTTAATCAAAAAAACATCTCCTATCTTTGGCTCTGTGGAAGTATCTTTAATCTGTTTTTTTAACAAATTCTGGGCTTCCCTTAAATTCTCTATATTTTTTTTTGATATCTCTATTTTATCTGTTTCCTCGGTTTTTTGTTCTAGGTCGTTCAAGTACTGTTCGTATATAAATTTTATCCATCTCATTTTTTTACCTCATTAGAAATAACGAATTCTGAGCAGATTTCTGACAAAAAGAACTTTGTTATCGCGACTTCTACAACTTCACTTGTAAATTTTTTATCTGTGACTAAATCTTTAATTCTTTTATGCGCCCTGCTTTTTGCTTTACCAAAAGACGTATCTGTTTTGTTTTCTGGTTTTGTTTCTAAAAGTTCAAGGCATAATGCCTCTTTTTCTGTTTTTGTTAATATTTCATTGCATATTCTTGAAAATTCTATTGCCTCAATATTGACAATTTGATTCTTTGGGCTAACCATTCGCGAATATTCATCATATAATTCGTCGCTTTGTATAGTTTTTTTTCTTAGCTTGTCTATGATGTGATTTTTTATCATTAATTTTATATAATATTCTATTTTACCACCGTTTTCATTAGCTTTTAGAATTGTATCTTTCTTGTTTATAATTAATATAACTGCTTCATTGGTAACTTCGTCAATTTCAGAATAAACTTTTCTGAGTAAATTATAACCTATGCTGTTTACCGCGTAAGTCGCCTGAGTTTTTACTGTTTTAAGGAAGATCTTTTCTTCCTCCTGATTTAGCATTTGTCCATTCAAAAAGCGCTTTAATATATCTCTAAACATTTTGTTTACCTAAAATCTTTTGTTTTATGGTTCTTAGATATGCTTGAGAGCACACTCCACAAAATGTCATAATTTCGTGCAAATCCTCCTCTTTTATTGTAAATATCCTTCTTGGTCTTTTTCCTTTCTTTTTGCTTAAAATCAATACTTTTGATTTGCCAATCCAATCAAAATATTTTGGGCAGGCTTTATAGTTGCAGTATTCTATATCAAAGAAGGGACTTCCTCCAAACTTGGAAGTGGTTAAAAATATAACTTTGTAGTTTTCATTAATTTTTTCCAGTATGATTGCCGGCCTGTGTTTTCTGGGAGGAGCCTGTTTTCTTATATATCCAAGATTAACGTTGTATTTTTCATAAAGTTTTTTCACATCCACAAGCCAAATTGTGTTTACATACGACTGGTCACTTGCCTTTTTTCTTTCCTCATCCAAAATTTGTGACTTAATCTGATTTAGGGTTGACCACTCCATGAATACAATTTATCAAAAAATCACATCATTTCAACTACAAAAAGCATAATTATCTTTACAAAAAATTATGTCTAAATTACAAGATAATAATGAATCTACTTTTACTGCTTATTTGCCTCTTGTTTACTGTTTTCTCTCTGTTTTATTATATTTTTGTCTATATTTCTTAGAATTGTATTAGTTTGTTTGAGATTCTCATCCAAATTTAAAATAGCTTTAAAAACCTCATTTGTGGCTAATAGTATTATTCCTTGTATAGCCATAAAAATACCAAATATGAACATGATGTATGCTGTGAATGAATAACTAATGAAAAATGAAATTAAAACAAAGAGTAATCCAAAACCTGATGTTATAAGACCTATAATGCTAAAAGCGCTCAAAGATATTTTGGCAACCTTCTGTAAAAAACCTTGATTCTCTGACATTTCAACACTCCTAAAAATAATATTTTAATTTTTTATTAATCATGTGGGTCTATCTTATATTTTCTAACTCTATTCAACCAACTCCCTATCTTGGGGAATATTTCACTGGGAGCTTTAAGTCCGAAAGGTAAATCCACGTGAGCTGTTCCGTCTATTATATAGTATTCATCTAACGAGTTATGAGTTTTTGCTTTCATTAAATCTCTTATTACTTCATTGGCTGCAACGAGGGAATTGGATTGCGAAAGAATTGTTATAAACGGAACTCTTATTTTGTACATATTTTTGATATAATAGTAATAGCCATCGTGTCCTGGGTCAGGCTTTGGTGGTTCTACAAGATACCCTCTGCCGCCATTCTCGAAATATTCTCTCACGGTATGCCTTAATCCAAAATCGCCATATTGTGCAAACATTTGAGTATAAAAACTGTCCGCAACATATCTGATTAAAAAGTCTGTCAAATCACCATTTAAGTCGTTTGGATTCATCATCATTAAATCTTTTAAAAACTCACTGTATTTTCCATAATTTTCTCCAGCATCGTATATAGCTCTGTTCAAATCCTCTGTAGTCATTAGAGAATAATTCCAGACAGTGTTATTCTTCTGTAAAAGCCCAATCAACTTTCTTAAATCTACGTATATTGGTGGATCTAATAATGCCCAGTTAACCCATTTGTCTAAAGATTGTGGCAGAGGAGGTATCATTGCAGGGTCTAAAGCTACAACCCCAAGAACGGTTTGAGGTCCTTGTATTTCACCGTTTCTTTCTTTTACTAAGCCACTTTCAGATACGACCCTTTTACACCACGGCACATGAAAGTAACAAAGCCAAGTTTTTTTAAACTCTGTTCCTTGCAAATAAACATAGCTCACTAATCCACCTGTGCTATGTCCACCTATTATAGGATGTTTGCCTGTTACACTATAAACCTTTAATATAGCAGCTTTAGTATCATATATTGCCCATGTATCTAAACTTGCTCTCCATGAGCCTACATCGCTTTTCATGTCTCCAATGCCAGTTCCTCTGTAGTTCATAAGCCATACATCATAACCCTTTTTCCATAAGTAATAAGCCAAGCTATAATAGAGCATAGGGTCTTGCTTTATCCTTTTGTCATCTTTTGCCCAATTAGACAAGTTTGACGGTAAAATATTTTCTTCAGAATAGAGGTTCTTAAGTTTAGCCGGCGTGTGTTGCATAAATTCTTCCATGTTACATAAAATACCAGGGAAAAGTAAGACAGGTTGTGCCTGTATATTGGCTGTTTGTCCTGGTGGATGGTATCTTAAAAGTTTAATAGTTATTCCATCATCTGTTCTTGCCGTATATACATCTCCGTACAGGTTAGTTGCTTGTGAGGTGTTAAATATAAATAACGCTAAAAATAACCCCAAAAGAAATGCAATCCTTTTCATGTCAGCCTCCAATTAATTAATAAAAAACTATTGTGAAAATTGTATAAATTTGGTTTAATTTGTCAAATATTTTATTAAAAAAACGGTAATTTCTATAAAAAATTAACTTTATGTACCAATATTGCTATAGGTTTGGTTCTTTTTTCAGAATCGACTCAATAAGGTTAATTTTACAAAAATCAAAAAACGTGAGGAATGATGTTAAATCCTCCCTCCCGAGCAGGATATTCCTTATTTTTTTAGGTGAGAGGCCTTCTTTGTAAAGTCTTTTAGTTTCGTAGATGATTTTCTCTATGTTTTCTATTTTTTCGTTTACCAATCTTTTTGGTAAATCTTTGACTATGCCTTTGTGAGCGCAAAAGAGCACTTCGAAATCCTCTTTTAATATGAGTTTTAAGCTGTCGAGAACCTGATAGATGTTTTCTTCTCTTCTTAGATATTTGGGTCTCGGTGATATAACCAAATCACCTGTAAAAAGCCATCCCCTGTTGACCTCAAGTAAACACACCGAATCTTCTGAGTGCCCTGGCGTGTGTATTACTTTGAATTTGTACTTTGAGGTTTCGAAATATCCATTTTCATCATAGAATAAATCCGGTTTTAAGGGATGCAGTTTACCCCAGATTATTTTTTCGTAACTGAGCATTTTGAACTCTTTTTCAAGGTGCTTGGCTGATTTTTTATGCGCTACTATTTTTGTTTTAAATTGACTTTGGAGTAAGTATGCGTTGCCAGAATGGTCTTCGTGATAGTGTGTTAAAAGGCAAAATTTGGGTTTATCCTTGCTTGCTATTTCTTTAAATTTGTTTTTCATGGTGTTTTGAGCTGAATCTATGTAAACCTCAGGTAGAGAGAAAAAATACACGGCAAGATTTATCGCATCATAAAATCTACCCAATCTATAAGCAGTTAAATCATAAAAAGTTTCTTTTTTGAAAACCACGTGGCAATTATACTTATGTTGTTAAAATCATCAATGTCAAATTGTGCAAATTAAAATCTCTTACACGTTGCTTTTGTTATTTGAGATTGACAAAAGTAGCTGGTTGTATAAGATATGGCTTATGTTTAGCGTCACTTCTTAATATTGGAGGTATTATGTCTGGAATTGTTGCAATTGATTGTCATATACCGTTTTATAGAATAAGCAAAAAAGCTATATTTGATGCATGGGGCTGGTTTGATTCTTCGAAGGTTGGGAGTGCTAAAGGTGAGCTTGCCTTTGCAAATTACGATGAAGACAGCTTAACCATGGGCGTTAATGCGGCTTTAAGCTGCCTTGGACGTTTAAATTCTAAGTCCATCGACCGTTTGTACTTTGCAACTGCCACATCTCCGTATGTAGAACCCAAAAACACAGCGATAATGTCTGCAGCGCTTGATTTAAACGAAGATGTTGTATCTGTGGATATGGGTGGGCTAATATCTTCAAGTAGTGCTCTAATTGCTGCTAATGATGCGGTTGAAAGCGGGTTATCTAAGATGACTCTTGTTTGCTCTGCAGACAAAAGAAATGCAAAGCCTGCTGATGGGTTGGAATACCTTTTTGGCCATGCTGCTTTTGCTATGGTTGTAGGTGAAAATGATACGATTGCCGATATAGAGCATGTTTTTTCGTATTCTGGCGGTTTTTTGGGCTATAGAAGAACTCAAGAGGATGAATATCCGAAGAGCTGGGAAGAGAGATGGATTAGGGATGAGGGATACTTAAACCATATTGTCAAGTCAGTTAACAAAACGGTTGAGAAAATGGGAGTTTCTCTATCGGATTTTTCTAAAGTTATCTACGCTTGCCCTGACAAGAGAACTTACAGTGCAATAGCGAAGAAGTTGAGAATAAGCTCAGAGCAATTAGAAGACCCGCTGTTAGATAAAATTGGTTATACGGGCAATCCACACACCTTTGTCATGTTAGAGAACGCCCTTAGAAAAGCAAAACCAAATGATAAAATTATGCTTGTTAATTTTAGCAGCGGTGTTGATATAGTAACTTTTGATGTTACAGAAAGAATAGATAAAAATAGGTTACCTGATATAGATAAACTCCTTGATACTAAGCAGATTATAGATAATTATACAAAGTTTGCCAACTTATGCGGCAAAATAGAACAGGAAAAAGGACCTCGTGGAGAAGTTGCAAAATCGGCAGTGTCCGTTCTATGGAGAGAAAGAAAGACAATTTTAGGGCTTTACGGCTCCAAATGTAAAAAGTGTGGAACGAAGGTATATCCACCTCAGCATGTATGCATAAATCCGAGCTGTGGTGCTATAGATGAAATGGAGGATTATAGGTTCGCAGAAGACACAGGCAAGTTATTTACATACACCGTGGATAATTTAGCTTTTGAACACAATCCACCTGCAATGTATGGGATAGTGGATTTTGATAACGGAGGACGGTATTGGTTTGACATAACCGATTGTAGTCCAGAAGAACTGCGTGTGGGTATGCCTGTGAAGATGAGTTTTAGAAAGAAATTTTACGATAAGCCTCGTGGGTTGTACGGTTATTTCTGGAAGGCTGTTCCAATAAGGTAAATGGAGGTTGAAATGTCTGAAGGCATAAAGGATAAAGTAGCTATAATTGGCATGGGTTGCACAAAGTTCGGAGAAAGATGGGATAAATCTGAAGAGGATTTGATAATAGAAGCTTATACTGAGGCTCTCGATGACGCTGGCATTGAACCTAGAGATATAGACGCTGCTTGGTTCGGTAGCTGTTTTGATGAAATAAATGTGGGTAAGAGTTCATTGCCACTAGCTACCACATTGAAATTGGGTTTTAAGCCAGTTACACGTGTTGAAAATTTTTGTGCTACAGGCACCGAGGCTTTCAGGGGTGCATGTTATGCGGTTGCAAGTGGAGCCTGTGATATAGCAATAGCTGTAGGTGCAGAAAAACTTAAAGATACTGGATTTGGGGGATTACCCGAATTTAGTAGTGTTTTAGGCACAAAGAACAGGTTCATTTTTCCTAATATTACAGCCCCAGGTGCGTTTGCAATGCTCGCTACGGCTTATTTTGAAAAGTATGGATTGAGCTATGAAGAGGGGAAAAGTATTCTTGCAAAGGTTTCTGTAAAGAGCCATAAAAACGGATTGTTAAACAAAAAAGCCCATCTGAGAAAGGAAATAACAGTAGATGATGTTTTAAAAGCTCCGATAATAGCCTCTCCTTTGGGTCTTTTTGATTGTTCAGGTGTGAGTGATGGCGCAGCCGTTGCGATAATAACAAGGGCTGATATAGCTAAAGAATACACAAAAAATCCTATTTTTGTTAAAGCTTTGCAAATATCTGTAAGCGACGGGGCAGAGTATATGCATAACAAATGGGATGGAACTACAATTCCTACAACCGTCAACGCTGCAAAAAGGGCTTATGTTGAAGCTGGAATAAAGAACCCGAGGAGTGAGATAGATTTGATGGAATTGCACGACTGTTTTTCAATAACCGAGCTTGTAACCTACGAAGATTTAGGCATATCTGAAAGGGGAAGGGCAGGGGAAGACGTTGAAAGCGGATTTTTTGATTTGGATGGAAAAATTCCATCTCAAACAGACGGCGGACTGAAGTGCTTCGGTCACCCTATTGCTGCATCTGGCTTGAGAATGATTTATGAAGTATATAAACAGCTTCAGGGCAAGGCAGGAAAAAGGCAGGTAAAAAATGCTCACGTAGGTTTAACTCACAATATAGGAGGTTTTCCTGCCATGAGTATAACGAGCGTGGCTATTTTTGGAAATGATTAAGTTAAAGTAATTTTGCACAGTGACAAAACAGTGGAGTCATCATAAAGTTCTTTTTTGTTTACAAAGGACAGCAACTCTTTTTTGATAATCTCAGGTAGATTTGGTTTTGAGCTTAAGTTTTTTAAAATGAACCTGTTTAGCTTGTCATATCCAAGTTGTTCGTCTTTATCGTTTGTTGCGTCCAAAACGCCGTCGCTAAAAATAATAAGTGTATCAAAGCTATCAAGACTTATCCTTCTGATTTTAAAATCAAAGTTCTCAAACACACCAACGGGCAGGTTTTTATCTAAAAGTGGTGTAAATATAGCATTTCCTTTTATTGCAACAGGTGGCTCATGACCCGCATTGCAGAACTCAAGCTCCCCGCTTTGCTCATCTATCAGACCAATAAACATCGTTGCAAAGTGGTTCTGTTTTGTGATGGCTGCAAGGTAGTTGTTTAAAAAGTTAACCATGTTTTTGATTGAACCCGACTGCTTGCTGAAGACATTTATGATGCTCTTTATCATGGCCACATACAAAACAGCTGGAATGCTCTTTCCCGAAACATCCCCAAGATAGAATAGAATTTTCCCATCGTTAAGCCTGTTTGCACCGTAAAAATCACCGCCCACCTGCCTTGCCCACATACTAAAGCCACCAACCTTAAACCCACCAAGTTCTATATTTAGTTCATTTGGCACAAAAGCACTCTGGATCTTCCTTGCAAGCTCTAACTCATTTTCTAACCTTACCTTATCCTTGACCTCTTCGATGTATTTTTTTAGTGATTTCTGCATAACATCTAAAGCCTCTGCTATGGTTTGGGGTTCATCGTTAAAGCTTGACGGTATCTCGACATCGAAGTTGCCCTTTGCAATTTTGAGAGAGATTTCCCTAATCTTTGATATATCACGAGTTATGTTTTTGGATATTAGCAAAATGATTAGAACAACAAAAGACAGGCCGCCTGCGATGATTAGAAGTGAATAGAGCTTATATCTTTTGATTTGCAAAAAAAGTTCGCTTTTTGGAAAGACCACACCAAGAATCCAATCCGTCCCCCTGATTGGCAGTCCAAGCAGAAGAAAATGGTTGTTTGCGCTCGATATCTCTAAGTATTTTTTCTCATTATTCAGTATATCCTGCGCAAGGCTTTTTAGCTTCTGTTTGTCGTATAGCTTTATTATCTGAAAAATGCTGTTTCTTGTTCCTTTATTGATATTTGTTAACAGATCGCCGTTTTTTGTAAAAAGAAACGCCCCGCCCGTTTTGAGCAC
Source organism: Desulfurellaceae bacterium (assembly GCA_015490005.1). GTDB lineage: Bacteria > Campylobacterota_A > Desulfurellia > Desulfurellales > Hippeaceae > Hippea. Next base: position 11,043 of record WFYS01000118.1, read on the forward strand.
CCTTATTTTGCCAACAATCCTTGATAAAAATCCTATGCTTATGTCGGCCGTTGATATGCCGATGATTTTGCCTGAGCTGTCTTTAATTAGGGCGCTGTATGTGCTCATCCAAACTCCGCCGCCGCCTTCGTCAAAGTATGGCTTACTCCACATGTTTCTTTTTAACTCGATGGGCTTTTTAAACCAGTTGCTTTCTGGGTATATGTATGATGGAGGTATGAGCTGTTTTTCTAAGATCCTGCCGTCTTTTGCATAGTAATACTGACAATAATACCTTTTGCCTTTGAAGTATCCCGGGATAAACGCCAAAGCCATACCATAGATGAACTTGCTCCTTTTTACATCCTCTATCATTAGCCTTTTTACCTCATCTATTGGGATAATCCTTTCAGAGACGAGGTTTGCTATCTCTTTGGGCCTTGACGAGGTGCTAAAGGTTATCTTTTCGATGTCCCTTGCAGCTTTGTATGCGAGCATGTTTGCCTTTAGCAGGGAATTGTTATAAAGCGTATCTTTCATGTTAATCTCGCCTATGTAAACGAGGATTGCGAAAATAGGCAGAAGCGTGATGGTTAGGTAAAATATGAGCCTTGCTCTAATGGTTTGAAATCTCAATCTCTATCCTATTGAGGCCGTTTTCCCTTTTGTATGAGAATTTCTTTGCCGTATTTGCAACCAAAAACAGGCCAAAGCCACCTTCCTTTGCATTCTCCTTCAGCGGTTCATTAACCCTTCCATCTTTATAATTCGTTGGGTCAAACTCGTCACCATCGTATAAAAACGAAAGCCAGATGTTATCAGGGATTGTTTTTATGTCAACCTCGACAAATGTGGTGTTTAGGTTTACTGCATGCTTGAACATGTTTGTAATGATTTCCTCATAAATAAGCCTGACTTTAAATAACAGGTCACTGTAGGGTATATACTTTTTGCAGAAGGTATCTATATTTTTCATGGCGTTTTCAAGCGTATCGCTGTTTAGGTCGATTCTAAACATATTTAGCTTTTTTTAAGAAAGAGTAAAAGCCTGCTATGTTTAAGACATTATCCACCATGCCGTTTGGCTTGTAAATCGATACATCCTTGCCGATGGCTTTTCTGTCCTTCACTGTGGCGATTATTACCTGCAAACCTGCGCTGCTTATGTATTCCAAATCTTCAAAGTCGAACACAATACTTTTCTCGGTTTCCTTTAACCTCTCCAAAACATCATCATAAATCTCTTTGGCGTTTAGAGAATCCAATTTACCGTCGATTTTTATAATCAAAACGCCCTCTTTCTCTTTGAATTCTAAACCCATCTCAACCTCCTCGGTATGTCTGCAAAATATTCTAAGTTTTAAATTATATTACATTACCGCTTAGTCTTCAACAAAACACACCCCCCATTTTTCACACTTCGTAGGTGTGCAAAACAGCAGATTGCAAAAACTGCTCATCAAAGGAGATGAAGTTCATTATCAGCTTAATCAACTGCTCTTTTTGCTCTGGTGGACTTGCGGCTACAAGATAACATAGGGCTGTTAATGTATTACTGTTGAATTTGGTAAAGAGTTCCTCTTCTGATAGGTTCTCGTATAGGAACTTTAAAAACAGAAGTGCTCCGATTCGTTTGTTTCCATCAACAAAGGGATGGTTCTTTATGATAAGATAGAGTAGGTTTGCCGCTTTTTCCTCAAATGATGGGTAAAGCTCTTGACCGTCAAAGGTTTGATAAATTGTATTTAAAGCACTTTCAAAAAGCCCTCTGTCCCTTTCAACTCCAAATATATCCGAAGCTTCTCCTTTTTTGGATAGGTATTCCTTTAGTTGCTCTATCGCTTCCCTTGCTTCCTCATAGCTTATCCTTTTTCTCTCTTTCCTTGTGATTTTGGCATCAATCTTGCCTGTGTCATACTCCTCAATCCATTTCCAGACTAAAGCGTATTTTTCTATGATTTCAATCAAGCCTTTTGCCTCTTTTAAGGTTAAAGATTGTGTGTTTATATTTTCTTTTATGAATTTTATTGTGTTTTCAAGCTCTTTTAGCCTTTCTTGAGTTATTCTTTTTTCGTTTACTGCATAACCCTTCATGAGGTAATTCTTTAAAACATTGGTTGCCCATATTCTAAATTGGGTTGCTTTTTTAGAGTTTACACGATAGCCAACAGCTATGATTACATCGAGATTGTAGTATGTTATTTTTCTTCTAACCTTTCTTTTACCTTCCGTTTGAACCGTTTCCATTTTGGAAACAGTTGACTCAGGCTCTAACTCTCCTGATTGAAAAATATTTTTTATGTGTTTTGATACAGCAGCTTTTTGAACATCAAACAAATATGCAATTTGATTTAAGGTTAACCAGATTGTTTCCTCTTTTAACTGAACCTCTACTTTTTTGTCTTTATCTTCAAAAATAATAAGTTGGTTTTCAAACTTCATTTTTTCACCTTTGTTTTTTTGTGTAAATCTATAGTAGATGAAATTAATTATATTGTATTATTGCTTTATGTTCAATAAAATTTGCCTGTTTGTTTTAAGAAAGAAATCAATCTATTTTGCTGATTTGCACCTACGAGGTGCGAAAAATGGGGGGGTATATGGGAATTAAAACGAATCAATGGCAGCCATCATATATACACCAAAACCTTTCAGAATATACGTATATCCGTTCCGGCTCATGGCAATACTCAATTGAAAATAGATTTGCAATTTATTGAAAATTGCAGGAATTGAAGAGAGTGAACTGTAATTCTGCACACAACGACCAAACTCACCTGCCGCTAAGGGGCACAGCGAGTTTAGCTGTCAGCTTCAGCGTTTTGTTCGCTGATTTTTTCTTTTAATTTCAGGTAATCCTGCCGTAAGTCTGCTAATGTTTTACCAGCTGATGTGCGCCATGATATCCATCCGTTGACTGTTTTTCGATTGCTGCCAGCATCATGCAGTCCAGCCAATGCGGCATAACTTGGACTAGAAAACTTTTCGTTCAAAAAATGAAAGTTTCCGTCTTCATCCACAATTGCCCTGTATTCTTTTCTCTCTTCACCTGTTCTTGGTTTGTAACTCATGATCAGTTCCTCACCAGGCTTTAACAAGCCTGCTTGGATCAGATCATAAACTGAAATATTATATGTCTTTATTTTTCTCTCTGTATCACCTTCAATGATTGTATTGTCTTCCTCAGTATCGATTAATGGCCTGTATTCCTCTGGGAGTTCATAAATAACATTTTCTGGATTTCCCACTTCTATATATTTTTTAATGAGCCAAATATTAACTGGATTTTTTAATGTTTTCGCCCAGTCTGCTAAGTCATCAGAAATATTATCAATTGGCAAACCTACAAGTGGCGGTTTCTCTAAGATTTCATTCAATATTATCCCAAGCGTGTATTTATCTATATCAAGATCATCGAACTTTTCAGGCTGTTTTTTTATGGCTTTGATAGCAAGTAACGCTAAAAGTTTTCTAGACTCTGGTTGTTGTGAGGCGATGATTTGTTTTGAAACTTGAGGGGCTATATGGCTCCAGACACTATGTTTCAATAATTCTGCTTCTACGATGAACCATTTCCTACCAGCCAAATCTATTGCAAATCCATCTGGAATAGTACCTGAGCCATCAGCGGTTTTGATCAATTTCTTAGGCAAATAGAATGAGTTAGGGCCAAAAATATATTCATAATTTTCAGTAACTACACCTTCAAGCTCTTCTTCATTTTCAAAAGGAGCTTGTATGAATTTTTTATCACCAAACAAAAGCATCGATTATCCTTTTTTACGCTTAACAATTTATTAAACATACACTTTTATACACTATAAAGCTGAGATGCATCAAGATTTTACTTTTTTCTTGCGTTTTTACCGAAATAAATGTACATAGTTACTATAAATCCGCCATCTTGGGCGTCTTTTGCTCCTATAAAATCGAGAAATTTCTGTTTTCTTAGGGCAATCACTGTCTCTCCACCGCTTTTTAG
>WFYS01000119.1 GCA_015490005.1 Desulfurellaceae bacterium
AGATAGAAATTCCCTAAACTTTTCTATCCACTCGGCATTATCTGGGTCATGTTTCAAAAACTCGAGGAGGTCAACCACACGTTGAACCGTAATAGAATTTAGATAGTGCTCTATTGAACACGCATCATCTACTGCAATGGAACTCTCAACCTGCAAAACCTTTACCAAAAACTCTGTTAAAATTTCATGTCTATTTTTAAGTTGTTCCCCTACCCTCTCTCCCAATTCAGTAATTTCTATATATCCATAATTTTCATGAACAACTAAACCTTTATTTTCCAGATTTCTAACAGCGTTTACCACCGAAGGCATTTTTACGTTTAGGTACTTTGCAAGGTCTTTTACCCTTACAACTTTACTGCTTTGAGAGATATTGTAAATAGCTTTCATATAATCTTCAACAGAAGGCGATAGATTTGGCTTTCTCATGCCAATATTATAAACAAATGTTCAAAATAATCAAGTTAATTTTCAAGTTTTGGTGGTTCTTCTTCTAACTCTACTTTCTCTATTTTTTCAAACTGGTCAGAAATTTTCTTTGTAGTGATATGAATTTTACCTGCATCATCATGCAAACGCTCAATATCTTTTATTAACTTCTCCCATCGCTGCCTGTATAAGGAAAAGTTCTTAGAAAGCTTAATTAACTCTTCCTGTATCCTTTTTGCCTGTTTCTTTGTCTTAATATCCCTAACAACAACTTGAACGGTGGTTAAAAGTGCCATCAGTGTTGTAGGTGATGCAATCCAAACATTCTTCCTACGAGCATAGTCGATTACATCCCCACAGTACGCATTCACAAAAGCAAAAATAGCCTCTGCCGGTAAAAACAAAATAGCCATCTGCGCCGTAACGCCTTTCACAATATATTTGTTTGCTATGTCGTCTATATGTTTCTTTAAATCTGCCTTAAATGCATTTTCGTAGCGCGACTTATCAGCATCCTCAGCCTGTGTTAACCTGATATAATTTTCAAGGGGAAATTTAGAATCTATAGGGATTATCCCCATATCTGGAGCTTTTACTATTGCATCCACAACAAACCTTTTACCATCGTTCTCAATGGGATATTGGATACCATAAAGCTCCCTCTTCTCGCCAAACACAGACACCAAAATACTCTCAAGCCTAACCTCGCCGAAAACACCGCGCCTCTTTTTATCATCAAGTATCTTTTGCAAAGATACAACCTCTCCAGACAATTCCTCTATTTTCTTCTGCGCTTCAGATATCCTTGCAATACCTTCAACTATATCTTTAAACGTCTTATCGACATTCTCAAAACCCTCTTTTAGTCTACCATCCACCCTATCGCTGATCTGTAAAAGCTTCTCCTCAACTGTTTGGACCAACTTTGCAATATCCTCGTGATTCTGATTCCTTTGTTTATCTAAAACGTCGGTAACTCTAACAGTGATATCGTCAAATTTATCAGTAATTTCCTTAAAGCCCTTAAAAAGCTCGTCTTTAAGTGTAACTCTTAAATCTTGCACGCTCTTTGTTACGTCGTTGTACAAACTGGCATTCTGCTCAGCCTGAGATTTACTCTCTTTCGTTAAATCAATCAGAGCGCTATTCATCTTTTCAGAAATCTTGCTCAAACTCGATTTAAGGTAAACAAAGAAAACGACTACTGTGACTACCATGATTATGGCCATAATCAAAACGTACATTTCCATCATTATTTTCTCACCTCCCTGCCAAGCTTAGACTCAATGGATGCTATTTTTTGTCTCATTCTGCTTGACCTATTTTTTCTTATATCAAATTTTACAGTGGAATAGACCCTATTGCAATCGGGCTCAAGGACCTTATAGGATTTCTTTAAAACCTCCAAAGCTTCATCCATAGTATCGGTCTCAAAGACCGTGCCCATTGGCGTAAGTTTATACTCAACACCGCTTTCATCAATGACCTTTATGACTCTTGATACATAATTGCTTACACTCTCACCCTTATCCGTAGGAAACATGGCAAACTCAACCAAAACAGACATACAGTTCCCTCCTTAGCTGCTTTAAAAGCTTATTTACAACAAATATATCACAAATTAGATTTTCTTTACAAGTATGACAATACGCCTGTTTATCGGATCTGTTGGATTAGTTCCTGGAACAGGCCTTGTAGCCCCATAACCAATTATACTGTCAAACCTATCAGCACTAACGCCACTTGTTTGTATCTCTCTTCTGGCAGCATTTGCGCGCATTGTGGATAAGTCCCAATTGCTTAAGTTGCCAACAACGTAAGGATGAGCGTCCGTATGACCTTCTATCACTATTTTATTCGATATTGATGCCAGTTGTTTTGCAATGATGTCAAGCACCTCTTTTGCCCACGGCTCTAGTTGGCTAGATCCCGGGTAAAACATCGGCCTTTTGTTCTTGTCAAAAATCACTATCCTTAAGCCTTTCTCGGTTATCTCCATCTTTATCTGATTTCTATATTGCAACAACTCCTTTTTACTAGCTATAGTTTGTTGTATCTTTTTCATTATCATATACAAGTTTAAAGCTTGTTTGTTTTGACCTACGCCACCACCATTTTTCCTCAAAATCTTAGGTATCAAACCTTTGCCATGCAGGGTTCTTTGGGGCTTAGAAGATGGGAGTGGCATTTCAGGAATTCTCTGAGATATCGTAAGACTTTTTGAGCCTACATTAAAAACACCTTTTGAAGGAAGCATGGACGAACCCTCTGTAAGGGATGTTGCCCCGGGCTGGGTAAAATACGTGGATAGGATCTTTCTCTGCTTGACATTTGTGGCGGCGATCAACCACATAACAAGAAAGAAAGCCATCATGGAGGTCATAAAATCACCGTATGCTACCTCCCAAGCACTACCTCCACCCTCTTCGCACTTAGCTTTTTTACATTTCTTTACTATTCCACCTTCAGGATTTTCTTCAGCCATACTACTTACCTTTCACAAAGCTCTCTGCTTCATCAAACTCAGGCCTTGCAAGCGGCGGAACACTCTCTCTAACTGCTTCCATTGCGATAATAGGAGCATCACCTTTTGCTATGTATATAATTCCCGTCTTTAGTGCTTTAAGGTAGGCTACCATATCCTCATTTTTAAACTCAGCATAGGTAGCCATCGGTCCGAATATGCCGTAGCATAAAAGCAAACCAAGAAAAGTACCGGTTAATGCCGCCGCAATGTGCTCACCAATAACAAGAATTGAGCCACCCAAAGCTCCCATTGTGAGGATAACACCCATAACAGCAGCAACAATACCCATGCCAGGCATGGATTCTGCTAAGTTTCCAACCATTTTTGGCGGTGCGGAGATTTCTTTTTCTATAACCTCAATATTTGTATCCAGCATTTCATCGAGCTTTTCCACCTCAATTCCCGTAACAATACTACGCAGTGCATCTATTAATAAAGCTCTCGCCTCTTTGTTTTTTAGAAAGAATGCAGCATCCTGCAAAATCGGCGAAGACTCAGGGTCATCCACCACAGCCTCAAGAGACAGGATTCCATCCTTTCTAACTTTTGTTGATAAATCGTAGACAACTTTCAAAAGCTCCAAATAGTTCTTTTTGTTATAAGGGTCTGGTTTTGCAATGCCCAAGATAACACCAAATGCACCTTTTAAAGCGGTAGGAGATGCGGATGATAAGAGCATGCCAAAAAACGCACCTATTAAAACTATATACTCACCAATTTGTATCAAAACAGCTGGATTCCCACCCTCGTAAACAAAGGCTCCTACAACTGCTATTAAAGTAAAGACAATACCACCTGCGTTCATCCGGCCTCCTGCTCTATTCTCTCTAATCTATATGTCGGCAGATTCACTGAATTATTTAACCCTTTTGTCTATTACCCTAACAGCTTTACCCTGTGGTCTTTCAAGAGTACCCTCTGGAACTATCTGAATATGGCAATGGAATCCCAAAAGGTCGTAAAGTTCATTATTTAGTCTATCTAAGTCTTCAGAACTAAATCCGTTTCTCCTTTCAGCCACAATCGTCATGCTGCCCTTACCTTTTACTTTCTCAAGGACAATATTATAATAAGGCGAAAGCTGTTTGTACTTCATTAAAATTGCCTCGATCTGTGATGGATAGAAATTAACACCTTTAACTTTCAGCATATCATCTGTTCTACCTTTAATTCTATCAATTCTCAAGTGAGTTCTGTCGCAGTCACACTTATCCCTGCTCAAAATCCTCGTTATGTCCCTTGTTCTGTATCTCAAAAGGGGCAAACCCTCGCGTGTAAGCGTCGTTATAACCATTTCCCCTTCAACACCATCTTTAACAACCTCTTTTGTCTCGGGATCTATAATTTCAACAACGTAGTGGTCCTCCCAAACGTGTATGCCGCTTTTCGCTCCACAATCTATGCCCATACCAACGCCACCGCTTTCAGTCATACCAATAATGTCGTAAGTATCAACGTTCATTTCGCTTTCAATTCTCTTTCTAATCTCATCAGACCACGTCTCTGCACCTAGGATAGCAACCCTTAATTTTGTTTCACGGAAATCAAAGCCTATCTCATTAGATACTTCAATCAATCTTAAAGGATATGAAGCAATAGCTGTAATGGCAGTAGTCCCTAAATCTTTTAAAAATTTAAGCTGAAGCCTGCTCCTTCCAGCTCCAATTGGTACAATAAATGCTCCAATTTTCTCTGCACCGTAGTGAAAACCAAAACCCCCATTAAACAGGCCAAAAGACGGCGTTATCTGAATTCTATCTTTGCTTGTAACACCGGCAGCATAGTAACATCTTGCCATTATTTCGCCCCACTGCTCAATGTCAGACCTTGTCATTACATTTATAATGGGCGTTCCTGTAGTTCCTGAACTCATGTGCATCCTCATCCATGTATCATCATCCTCTACTGCTATATGGCTAAAGGGATAAGCCCTTCTTAATTCATCTTTTTCTAACAATGGCAAGTTTTTCAAATCATTTAAGCTTTTTATGTCATCTGACTCTATACCTTTATATTTTTCTTTTAACACAGAGTTTGAAGACTTTATTCTCGACAATGTTTTTCTGATTCCCTCAAGCTGAATTTTTTCAAGCTCCTCCCTCGGCAACGTTTCCATTTTTTTATTAAAAATCATATCAAACCCCTCTCAAAAGCTATTTTATTCTTATCAAAGAACTTAAATCTCTTTAATATCCCAACTGCATCATCTTTAGTAAAAATATCTTGTTGTTTGACAAACCTACCCAAAACAATTGAACTTGCAAATCTAACATCCCCCAAATTATCCACTACCCATTTCTTATCTTTATCTGTAAGAGTTATTAAATCAAATGACTCATCCTTTAAAAAAGCCCCACCGTAACCTAAATACGCTTCATCCAAAACCAGTACAAAATCAGCAGTCTTTTGTAAAACCACGCCGCTTTTTCCTTCTCCTATTTTCATTTGCACTTCAACGAGACCGCCCTTCTTTGCCATGCCGTGTATTTCGCTTGAACGAACAGGCAAACCCTTAATTATGCTCATCTGGGCTATAATTTTGGAGATGTATATAGCTCCCATTCCACCAACACCTAAAATAACAAGTTTCATTGCTCCACCTTTATGACATCAAACGGGCAACTCTTAACACACTGACCGCATTTAATACACGTGACTACATCTATAAAGACCTTCTTTTTATTCTCATCAAAAACCAAAGATGGGCATTCAAACTGCTTTACACAAACCTTACAACCTGTGCACAGCTCCTTGTCAACATAGACATCTTTAAACCTTACATTGTTCTTCAAGCCTTCACCTGAATATACGCAAGGGTGCTTAAAAATTAAAACAGCTGGTGACTCTTTATTCAAAACAAAATCTTTAGCATCATTTAAATCATAAACCATTCCATCTATATCATAAGCATCACTCACCTTTAAAAACTCTACCCCTAAAGCTTCCACAATTCTTTCAATCTCTATGGGTTTTGTTTTCTCGCCAGTTTGGCTATATTCATTGGCCGGCGTTGTTTGGTTTCCCGTCATGGCAACCGTTGAGTTGTCTAAAATCACCAAAATCAATTTAGAACCGTTATGGATGGCATCTATTAATGCCGGTATGCCGCTGTGGAAAAACGTTGAATCCCCTATAGTAGCAACAACAGCCTGATTACTTTTACCAAAAAGAGAGTAAACCTTGTCAAAACCAAAAGCAAATGAAACACTTGCTCCCATGCAGTGCACGGTGTCTACAGCATCTAAATTCAAACCCAACGTATAACATCCAATGTCCCCCGTATAAATAGCGCCATTCCTAAAGACCTTCTTAATTGCAAAAAACGCGCTCCTGTGGCCGCAACCGGGACAAAGCGATGGTCGTTTAAACGGAGGAGCAACAAAGTCATAAGACTTTTGATTCAAAATACCTGCCTTTGACAAAATATCACCGATCTTATCAATGGTCAACTCACCCTCATTTGGCACCAAACCACTCAATCGACCTTCAATTGCCGACATTTTTGTTTTCAATTGCATCTCTATAACAGGGTAACCTTCCTCAATAACCAAAACCCTCTTGCTGCCTATTTTGTCTATAGCCTTCTTTAACTTCTCTACATCCAACGGATAAGGCATCTTTATGCGTAAAAGCTTTATTCTATCTTCCAAACCATTATCCTTTACGATATCGCAAAGATAGGCAAAACTGACGCCACTTGTTACAATCAAAACATCGCCTTCAAAGTACTCTTCTAAATTAGAGAACCATTCCAAACCCTTGATTTCCTCTATTTTTTCATTGAGTTTTTCGTGCAAGATCAATCTAAAATGTGGCGTTGCAGCAAATCTATCCACATCCTTAACAAAATGGGGCTCAATCTGTAAATCAGCCAACTCTCCAACCTCAATATCTTCCCTAGAATGGGACACGCGCGTTGTAGACCTTATCATAACGGGAATCTCAAAGTTCCTGCTCAATGATAAAGCCTTTTTTGAGAACTCGTATGCCTCTTGGGGTGTTGAAGGCTCTAAAACGGGAATCTTGGCAAAAAAGGCCAAAAAACGTGAATCCTGCTCAGTTTGTGATGAATGGGGACCGGGGTCGTCTGCAACTACAACAACCAAACCACCTGGCGCACCAGTCATTGCCGTATTCATAAATGGATCCATTGCCACATTTAATCCCACCTGTTTCATAACAACGGCAGAGCCAATCTGTGCATAGCTTGCAGCTGTGGCTTCCTCGAACGCAACCTTCTCATTTACAGACCAATCAAAGTAACCCCTGATAC
>WFYS01000120.1 GCA_015490005.1 Desulfurellaceae bacterium
CGTTCCTGGCATTCCTTGTTGGCATAACGCAGTCAAACATGTCAATTCCACGATCGATAAGCTCGATGATATTCTCAGGCTTGCCAATGCCCATCGCGTATCTTGGCTTATTCTTGGGCAAGATGTCTGTGACAATGGGCGTTACCCTATACATATCCTCTGTTGGCTCACCAACACTCAAACCACCAACGGCAAAGCCGTCAAACTCCATATCCTTCATTTGCAAAGCCGCCTCTTTTCTCAAATCATCGAAAACGCCTCCTTGAACTATACCAAAAAGGGCTTTGATCGGATATTTCTTTCTCGCATTTATTGAACTCTTTGCCCACTTCATCGTAATGTCGAGCATCTTTTTCACATAGGATTTATCCTCAGAATATGGCGGACAAACGTCCAAAACCATACCAATATCACTGCCCCAGCGTGATTGTAACTCCACTACTTTTTCTGGGTCAAAAAAGTGCATAGATCCATCGATGTGAGATTTAAAATACACACCTTCCATGTGTATGTTGCGCAAATCGGCCAAGCTGAACACCTGAAATCCACCGCTGTCCGTTAAAATCCCCCTCTTCCAGCCCATAAATTTGTGCAAACCACCCAACTTTTCTATTGTTTCAATGCCAGGCCTCAAATACAGATGGTACGTATTTGACAGAACAATCTTAGCTCCAACGGCAACAAGCATGCACGGAAGAACAGCTTTTACAGATGCATTCGTTCCAACAGGCATAAACACGGGCGTTTCAACCTTTGTATGACCCAAATCTATAATACCGGCCCTTGCCATGCCGTCTTCTGTTATGAGTTCAAAAGAGAAACTCATTGCGCCTTTCCGACGAACAGTTTGTTGGCCTCAAGTAAGGGAGCATATAGAGCGGATTTGTTTAGGTAAAAATCTGCAACAGGTGTATTAAACTCTTTAATAATCGTGTATTTCTTGAAAGTGAGGTTTGTTTCAATAATTTTTCCTGTTCTATAGTCCGATATATAGACCCTGTCTTTTTTAACAATTAAACCATCAAACCCCGTTAGACCCTTAAGATAAAAGCTCTTTATCAGATTACCATTTAAGTCTATCTCGTTAACCACAGGTCTATTGAACGAAACAACTATAAACGCATTGAGTTTTTTAGAAAACCATATTCCATTGGGCGAAAATCCACTGTCGTTGGTGCAATAGAACTTATTAACGCCCAAATTTCTGTCTATTTTATAAATACAGTTCGTCGCCGTGTCTGTGACATAGGCATCCCCGTTTAAGACATAGATATCGTTTAAAAACTCAGAACCCTTAACACTCACACATTCCTTTTTCCTATTCATCAAATTAACCACACAAACCCTATCCAGATCGGCAATATAGAGTTCGTCTTTATACGGAAATATTCCCTTTGGCGCTTTTAAACCATCAATGAACTTGTATTCCAGTATATTGCCGTATTTATCAAGCTTCGTAATAAAACCATCCAAATTTTGACTGACGGGTGAGCTACCGATGTTGGAAATATAGAGATAGCCTTTGTATAAAAACGCACTTTCAGGGTGTTTGAGTCCCAAAACTTCGCTTTCTGAAATAAACTTAAAGCCACTCAATAAAATTAGAATGGATAAAAAAAAGAAAATGATTAGATTTTTGTTCTTCAAAAATGACATCTTAGCCACCTATTACCCTTTTTCTTTAAGGGAGGCGCACTTTCTTTGCAAAGGTTACGAGCCTTTTTACATGATTTGTAAAATGGACAACCATATCTTTTATCAATGTTAATATTAGAAAATTTGTAATTAGTGTAATGTAAACCAAGTTTAGGAGTTGAGTTTATAAGAAATCTTGTATATGGGTGTTGAGCATCTCTTTTTACTTCTTCAATCTTTCCTTTTTCTAAAATCTTGCCATCATATAGGATGATTATTTCACCAACAAAGTCCAAAAGTTCCATGTCATGTGTTATAAACACTAACGAGATTTTTCTTTCTTCGTTGAGTTTTTTTAATAGATTAACGACTTTAATCTTTGTCACCATATCTAAAGCACTTGTAAACTCATCTGCTAATATAAAGTTTGACCTTAAAATTGCCGTAGCTATTAAGACTCGCTGCTTCATACCTCCGCTTAAATTTGAGGGGTAACTATTTAGAATATCATCTGGTTTGTTAAATCCAACAATTTTTAAAACATTTTTAATTTTATTTTCATCATCACATATTTCAAGCATCTGCTCTATTATTTTAAAGACAGGATCCAAGGAATCTGTTATATTTTGTGGCACTATGTCCAGCTCTTCTTTTTTATCAATTTTTCCTTCGTAAGTTAAAGGATAAAACTTGTAAAGCCCACTAACTAACCTGCCAAGCGTTGTTTTTCCGGCTCCTGATTCTCCAACTACCGCCAATATACCACCTTCATTGATATCAAAAAAAATATCTTCCAAAACTTGACGATTACCGTAATAGGCTTTTTTTATGTCAACGCTACATATCATTGAGTTTTCTGAGTTTTATTTCTTCCTCTTCGACCTTTTTGTCTAATTTGTCCCTCAAAGATTCACTATTCAAAGAAAGAATGCGCAAGGCAAACAAGGCGGCATTTTTAGCCCCTTTTTTGCCGATACCAAACGTGGCTACAGGAATGCCTCTTGGCATCTGAGTTATAGAAAACAAAGCATCTAAGCCCATTAAATCGCTTGCTACAGGTACACCAAGCACGGGCTTTTGTGTGTATGTAGCAAAAATCCCTGGTAAAGCCGCAGATAGCCCCGCAATTACAATTGCAACATCAAACTCTTTATCTACTATCTCAGCCACCTCTTTTGTGAGGTTAGGCGATCTGTGAGCAGATGTTATGAACGCCTTATTTTCTATGTGGAATTCTTCCAAAACCTCTTTTGCAGCATCCATTATATCTTTATCACTTGTACTCCCAGCTATTATAGCAACTTTCATATTATGACACCTAGAATTTTATTAATTGTTCTATCTTTATATTAGCATCTTGTAGAGTGTCTACAATTTTAATTACTGTAGCTAACAATTCATATATTTTTACGATTCTATTTGTTAAATCATCTATAACCTCAGCGTGCTCATTTATAGCCAAGCTATTTTCGTTTAAAGCCTCAGCTATATCGTTTGAGCTTTGATTTATCTTGATAAAAATTTCGGCAAATTCATTAAAATCTTTTCTTAACTCATCTAGGAAACCTTTTACAGACTCAACTTTACCTACAGTGTTAAGCATCTTGGAATTAAAATCGTATAATATCTCTTGAATATTGTTGGTTATGTTATCAGTTTTGTTTGCAAGTTTCTTTATTTCATCGGCGACTACAGCAAAGCCTTTCCCTTTCTCCCCAACTCTTGCTGCCTCTATAGCCGCATTTAAAGCTAGCAAGTTTGTCTGCTTTGCAATATCCGATATACTGCTCGCAGCTTTATTTATGTCTTCAGTAACTGTTGTAAGATTCTTGATAGCGCCAACAAATTCCTCAATCTCTGTTTTTCTGTTTTCTATTTCGTTGTTTCTATCGGTAACTCTCTGTGCTACTTCGTTTACATTTATATTGAACTCTTCGAAATCTTTGTTGATACTTGCCACATTGTTGGCCATGCCTTTTAGATTACCCTCCATCTCCTCTAAAGACGCAGAGAAGGTCTTCATTTGGTCTTCAAGATAGGTTATATCGTCGTAAATGATTTTAAAGCTTTCAATGGTGGCAGTTGAAACAAATGAACTTTTAACAATTCCCTTTGATAGTTTTCTTATTGCATTATGGACCTTTTCGTTTTCTTTCACACTCATTTTTATCACCTGCTTATTTCGTCTATTATATCAGCCCCGCATTTTAAAGATGAAAGCCAGTTTAAAAATAAGTCAACTGCTTTCTCCCTAAAAACCGCTCCGTGCTGGGGTGTTATCATATAAGGATTCAGCGACCTTACTTTATTGGCAAAGTATCTGCATGCATTATTTGAGGCTAAATATCTTTTATGAAAACCCTCCATTATACTAACATGACTGTTGAAATTATCATCGTCAACAAAGAGATATTTGTTTCCTCCAAATACAGCCGCTCCTATATCTGCGCTAAATACAATGTTAGCTTTTGCATCGTATGCTATATGATTACCAGGAGAGTGCATGAAATGTGCCGGGATTATATCCAAATAATCAATCTTTATACCGCCGTCAGGGACGCCTTTAATTCTCGACAAATCTGTTATTCCAAAGTGCGGCAAAAACCTTACCCACAATTCGGAAATGTAGATGTTAGCAGATGTAACTGAAAGCCACATTGGGATACCAGAGCTGACATCCGGGTCTTGATGCGAAAAGAAAATGTATTGAATATCATCCAAATCTATGTACTTTGTAACATTTGATACAACTTTAGGAAAAATGTGAATGCCGCCCGGATCCAAAAGTATTCCTTTTGTTCCATTAACAACTAAATATTGGTTTGTTTGTATAAGTCCGTCTTCTAACTTGCCCCATCCAAGCCAAATGAACTTGTGCTCGCCATCATCATATAAAACTTCACCATTTTCATAATCTACTTCATGATTAGATTTTTTACAATAGGACATAAATCACCCTCCTCTCTATACATCTTTCATATAAAAACTAACACAGGGTTATATAAAAGTCAATAACAAAAACTATTGACTTAAGAAGAAAAATACCGAATATATAGTATCATTATGAGAGAAGTCGCAGTATTTGCGGGTGGTTGCTTTTGGTGTATGCAGCATCACTTTGACCAAATTAAAGGGATTTTGGAGACAACCGTAGGATATTCAGGCGGAAACCTTAAAAATCCAACTTATGATAAAGTGTCGTCAGGTATAACAGGCCATTCTGAAACTATTAAAATTACCTTTAATCCAGACATTGTTACTTACAAGTATCTGCTCATTGAATTTCTGTCTATTATAGATTCAACAAATGAAATGGGTCAATTCTGTGATGTTGGTTCTCAGTATGAACCAAAGGTGTTTTATTTGAACGACGAGCAGAAGGAACTTGCAGATAAGGCAGTTGAGATATTGGAAGAGTTTTTAAAGAAAAAGGTAACTGTAAAAATTGTAAAATTCAAAAATTTCTATCCAGCCGAGCCTTACCATCAGAAATATTACAAAAAACAACCAAAACTGTACAATTCTTACCTACTAAATTCTGGTAGAGTTTATCATTTTTCGCACATAACACCGAAGGTAAAAGAACTTTTTGAAAACAACCTAAAATAAAAAAGCCGGCAAGAAGCCGGCAGTGAAATTTTTGTTACTCAGTTTAAGATAAAAGCTCGTCTATAGTAACGAAATCTCCAACTTTTCCTGTAAGCTCTTCTGCTTTTGTATTCACTGGTAAAGTCTTCTTCCCTGGTCTCCAGTTTGCTGGGCAAGCCTCCTCTGTCTTGTATACATGCTGCCATGCTTGGATCTGTCTTATGAACTCATTGACATTCCTTCCCACGCTTGGACCTTGGACCTCTTCTGCTACAACTACACCATCAGGATTGATTAGGAATCTTCCTCTAAGGGCTATTCCTGCATCCTCAATCAGCACGCCAAATTTCCTTGAAACTTCACCGGTTGGGTCTGCACAGATAACAAGTTTTAAATCTTTTAAAAGAGGTTCAGTTTCGGCAAATCTCTTGTGAGAGAACTTTGTGTCAGTTGATACAGCTAGAACTTCCACACCCATTTCTTTAAGTTCATCGTATTTAGCGTTCATAGAAGCAATCTCTGTAGGACAAACAAATGTAAAGTCAGCTGGATAAAAACAAACTACCAACCACTTACCTTTGTAATCCTCGCTAGAAACCTCAATGTATTTACCTGTTTTTGGGTCATAAGCCTCCATGTGAAATTCTGGTAATTTCCTCAGTACCAATACTCCTGCCTGTGTTCTTTCCATTTTCTCTACCTCCTCAAATTTTTCTTCTTTTTCTTGTTGTTCATCAATGGCCTTGATCTCGCTCTCACATGCCATCTGTTCACCTCCTTAAGTTCGGCTTACAATTTATATCAAATGACATCTTTTGTCAAGGAAAAAATTTTTAAATTACAAAAATCCCTTCCTTTTTGAAATGTAGGCTATTTATCGCTATTGTCAAGGGATTTAATAAAAGAGATGGTGCCGAGGGCGGGATTTGAACCCGCACGGGATTTCTCCCACCACCCCCTCAAGATGGCGTGTCTACCTATTCCACCACCTCGGCATGCGATTCGTTTTTTATATTATTTTCAACCTGTTGTCAAGAATTTAAAGGTATGCTAATATTGACTACATGTTAGTTGTCCAACTTGCAATTTTTTTGGTTTCTCTCTTTGTGGTAACAAAATCAGCAGATTACTTTACGGAGTCTGCAGAGAAAATCGGCCTTAGTATAGGCCTTTCACCTTTTATAATAGGCACAGTAATTTTATCCATAGGTACTAGTTTACCCGAGTTAGCAACAAGCATATCCGCTGTTTTACAACATCATTCAGAAATCGTTGTAGCCGATGTTGTTGGGTCTAATGTTACAAATATTCTATTGGTGGTTGGAGTATCCATAATTTTTACTAAAAATACGGTTTTAAATCACAACGCTTCTTTAGTTGATTCTCCAATATTATTAGCTAGCGCCTTTTTTGTTTATCTATCTTTTTTAAAGGGTAAGTTCAATCTGATAGAGGGTTTATTTTTCCTTGCGGCACTGATTGTTTATATTTTGTATGCACTGAACTCTAAAAAGGTAACCATAGAAAATAACGATAATAAACTTACAGTTAAAGAACCAATAATGCTAATATTGAGTATTATTTTTCTTGATTTAGGTTCTAAGTACACTATAAAAAGCATAATTTTAATTGCCTCTATTTTAAAAATTTCACCAGGTGTTATAGCAGCTACCGCTGTTGCTTTTGGAACAAGTCTTCCTGAGTTACTAGTAAGTTTAACAGCTGCAAAAAGAGGAAAGTTAGACATAGCTATTGGAAACGTTGTTGGTTCTAATATATTTAATGCATTTGGTGTTATAGGCATATCATCATTGTTTGGAGCTATAAAAATCGGATACAGCACTGCCACAATAGGAATACCTTATATGTTAGCATCTACTCTACTACTAATTTTCATTGTTCAAAACGGAAAACTTTCAAAATGGGTAGGAGCTACTTTTGTTGTTTTGTATTTGTACTATGTTTACCAGCTATTTTTTTAAAAAATTAAAGTGTTGACTTTTTCATTTTAGTTGTGTATATATTCATCCGGATGCCGAGATAGCTCAGTCGGTAGAGCAAGGGACTGAAAATCCCTGTGTCCGAGGTTCGATTCCTCGTCTCGGCACCATTTAAAAGCTTGTTATGACGGGGTTTTCTCACCGCCCCTTTCTGAAGCCCCATGCAGGGTAAGTTTTCTGGGGTAAGCATGGGGCACTCCCGCCTTTTCTTTCTCATGGGGTTAATTCTATACTTTTGAGATAGGTTGTAAAGGAAAGAAAGCAAGAACTTTGGGGGGCGTGGTATTTTTCTCTTCAGCGAAGCGAGGCCGATACCCTGCTTGTCAGGGTATCGTTGCCGAGCAAGCGATGTTGTTCTTCGAAGATTTTTTGCAGGCGGGGCGACTTTAAAGAGGAGCCCCGCCTGCGTTAAAAGGGGCGCTTGTTAGAAGCGCCCCTGTAACTGTTATATTATTATTGTTACAGAGTAGGGGTCATTAGCGGACGGTTTGTATAAATAGATGCAGGAAAAATTTTTGCTTATTCTTGTCATAACGCCAAAATCATGAAGTAGTATATAACTAAGTTATAAGGGGTCATTAGCGGACGGTATAGGGGTCATTAGCGGACGGTTTTTGTATATTTTTGTACTATTTTGCCGATTTTTATATGGGTATGTATTCTGCATTTTAGTAAAAAAATAAAATTTGAATAAAGATTTTTTTAGAAGAGGTTAAGCGTGTGTGTTCTGTGTGATTTGTATTGGGTTTTGAATTCGTTGAAGAAATCCATTGTGTATATATTGCAATACTTTTGGGTTATTATTTGAATATACCACCTCGCGCTCTTTTAGCGGGTTTTTAAAATACACGGTGTCATATTCTATGTCTATGAAAATTCCGAGTTTTTGTAGCGATTCTATATCTTTTTTTAACTCAGCACGTATTTTTCTTTTTTTATCACCCAAATCACAATATTCTTCTTTGTCTATTTCATACAAAATATCCCATATTTCTCTATATATTTGTCTTTGGGAATAGCAATATCGAGCTATTCCTTTTGCTATTCCAGTTTCTAACTTAATTATTTGCATTTGTATTGTTTTTGGCAAATTCAAAGACTTTTCTACGAACATAAAGTATTGAATAAAAACGGGGTCAAAAAGAACAAATATACCAACTCTTCGTCCGTTTTCTTGTTTGTATAGAAGATTACTGATAATATTCATTGTTAAAGCATCTTTTTCTCGTACTTCTATAGCGACATTTTTTAAATCTAATAAATATTGTTTCACATATTTTTTTTGAATATTCATGTTGTCTGATATTTGATAAAATGATGTTTGTTTGATATATACATCTTTCTCATCGTAGTACTCTGAGCCAGGAATAAGAAGTGTAAGAATGTCTAAATGTGTTTGTGTTAGCACTGTATTATACAC
>WFYS01000121.1 GCA_015490005.1 Desulfurellaceae bacterium
ACCAGTTTATCAGGGTCGGTCTCATTTATTTCAATGTCAAAAACATCCACATCGGCAAAGTTTTTAAATAAATTACCTTTACCTTCCATAACAGGTTTTGAACCCAAAGCTCCAATATTGCCCAGCCCCAAAACAGCTGTACCATTAGAAACCACTGCGACCAAATTACCTTTCGATGTGTATTTGTAAGCTGATTTTGGGTTTTTGGCAACCTCTAAAGAAACCTCAGCAACGCCGGGAGTATAAGCAAGCGATAAATCGCCTTGGGTTTTTAGCGGCTTTGTAGGCTTAACCTCCATCTTGCCTGGCCTTCCCATCGAGTGATACTCAAAGGCCATTTCCCTTAGTCTATTGTCAGACATTAACTAACCTCCTCAAATTTTTCTCTAATATTAATTTATATTTTAAATACCACTATAAGTCAAATAAAATTTTAACCTACTTGATAAAATTTTAATCATAATATAGTTAGAGAGGCATACTGTTGCACCTATAGCAACAACAATAACAATTTGATAATAAACCGCCTGAGTCGGATCCACTCCAGATAAAATTTGCCCTGTCATCATGCCTGGCAAAAAAACAATCCCCATGCCCGAAGCACTGGCAAAAGTGGGCAAAAGAGCTGCCTTTAAAGCTTCTCCCTTAACAAAAGATACCGCCTCCTCTTCTGTAGCACCAAGCCCCATAAGGTCTTCTATTTTACTCCTATTATCCTTTATTTTTGAGAAAAACCTTTCAATGCCAATAGCAGTTGAGTTCATCGAATTTCCTATCACCATACCCGCAAGTGGTATAAAGTACCTGGCATTTAACTTATGCAGATGCACTATGCCAAATATAAGAACAACCAGCACCACGACTGATGAAATAAATATGGACAAAAATATGAATAAAGTGGCGTTTTTAATTTTTACCCCTGACCTATCTACAACAATCCTTGAGGCAAAAAGAATCATAAAAAGGAAAATAATAACATTAATTATAGTGTTATCGATTTTAAAAACATAGATTAAAACAAAACCTGCAAGAAATAGCTGGACGCTCATTCTCAAGTATGAAACAAATATGTCCTTCTCGATACGCAACTTTTCCATGTAAGAAACAGCAAAAAGAACAGTGAGAACAAGGTAAGAGATAATTAATCCATTCAATCCAATAGGCTTAGCCATAATCAACAAACCCTTTTTTAGAAAAATAAAACAGTTTATCCGAAAATTCTTTAGCTATTGGGTCATGGGAAACAATAATACACACTCTGCTTTTGCAATACTCTTTAAGAAACCTATAAACCTCTTTGGAAACTTTGTTATCCAAGTTTGACGTAGGTTCATCAGCTAACAATATTTTCGGTTTAAGTAGCAATGCCCTAATCAATGCAATTCTTTGTAGCTCTCCACCAGATAATCTCTTAACGCTTTCGTTGGAAGAAAACTTGTCTAATCTAAATAGGCTAAATAACTCTCTAAACATTTTTTCATCAAAAGTTCTCCCTCTATTGTATTTAAGCTCAAATGGTTTCTTAACAGTTGAAATTATTGTCTCTTCTGTGTAATATCCACTTTGAATCATCAGTTTACAATTCTCTCTAACCCAAGCCTCACTTAGTCTTTTATCTTTAAAATAAATCTTGCCTTTATAATCTAAAAGATGGCACAGGGCCTTTAGAAAGGTAGTTTTTCCGCTGCCTGAATCACCAATAATTAGATTAAAACCTTTGGAAAACTTAATAGTTAAGTCCTTTAAGGTATATTTGCCACTATAGCCAACAGAGAAATTTTCAATAAACAAACACATTGCTCTTTCCTTTTCAATAATATACTATTATTTTGTATGGAATTTGTAAAATTTAATACATATCTTACTGGGCTTATCCACAAAAATTCCTTTAAAAAACAGTTTGTTTTTAACTTAACAGAATTAGTAAGGTCAGGTGTGCAAGACCCTCTTGACGAAGAAAAACATATTAAAACAAAAGGGTTAATTCATAGATATCCAGATAGGGTTGTGTTAACAGTAACCAACAGATGTTTCGCATATTGCAGGTTTTGCTTCAGAAAAAATAATTGGAAAAACTTTTCGGGCTTTGAACTTGATGGGGCGATAAATTACCTAAAAAACAAAAAGCATGTAAGAGAAGTTCTAATATCAGGAGGAGACCCCTTCACGCTATCGGACAAACAAATTGACGACATACTATTTCAATTATCCAATTTAAATAACATCGAGGTTATAAGAATAGGTACAAGAGTGTTTACATCTAATCCTAAAAGAATAAAAAAAGAGACGGTAGATATTTTAAAAAAACACAAAAGTCTTTGGCTTGCCATTCACATAAACCATCCAGATGAAATAACTAAGGAATTTAAAAAAGCCGTTGATTTAATAGCAAACTCTGGCATACCCATAGTTTCGCAAACGGTCTTACTTAAAGGTATAAACGATGACCATAGAATTCTAAAAAAACTGTTCTACACGCTGGTTAAACTGAGAATAAAGCCTTATTATTTATTTGGTTGTGACCAGGCTTTGGGAAACGAGAAATTTAGAGTTCCAATAGAAAAATCTTTAGATATAATGAGAAAACTACGTGGTAATATTAGTGGACTATGTATGCCTTCTTATGCATTTGATTTGCCAAATGGAGGAGGGAAAATTATCTTAGAGCCACAAAATATATTGGAAAGAAAGAAAAATATTTACAGGATAAAAAATTTTGAGGGGAAGGAGTTCGTATACAATGACATTTGACATTAATAGTTTAGTAGAAAATGTAAAAAATAATTCAAACCCCAACAACCTTGGAATGATTCTTACTCACTTCGGCATTGTTAGAGGAACATCAAAAGATGAAAAACCCGTTACAGGAATGATATTAGATTACAGTGACGAAAGACTCAATGCACTTAAAGAAAAAGTAAAGAAACTTGAATTTGTAGAGTCGATTGAGATTATGATAAACAAGGGAAAATTAAAGGTTGGTGATGACATTATGGTAGTGATACTTGCTGGAAACAACAGAAAACGACTACTACCGTTGTTTGAGGAAATAATAGAAGAAATTAAACAAAATATAGTGGAGGAGCAAGAAATATGAAAAAGCTTGCTTTCATAATTCTGCTTTTATTTACATTCACATACTACTCCAAAGCTTGTGTTGTATTCATATATCACAAGGTTGGCGATAACAGGACTCCGACCACCAACGTATCTGTGAAAAAATTTAAGGAACAAATGGCATATTTAAAAAATAAAGATTATAAAATACTTACATTAAAAAAGCTTGTTAGTCTGCTTGAAAAAAGGCAAAATTTACCCAAAAAGTGCGTTGTGTTGACATTTGATGATGGATATAAAAGCATTTATTACAACGCATTTCCCACTATAAAAAAATACAACTTTCCAATAACGGTTTTTTTGCCAACTGAAGCCATAGAGAAGCACTATCCAGATTACCTAACTATGCAGCAGATAAACCAAATGAAGGCTTATGGCGTTGATTTTGAGTCTCACAGCTACTCTCACCCAAGATTTACGTCTCTTCCAAAGGGAATTACAGGGAAAAAATACTATGCTTGGATTAAAAACGATATTCAAAAAAGTGTAAACTTCTTTGTTAAAAACTTCGGATACAAACCATATGCATTTGCCATTCCATACGGAGACTACAACAAAACAGTTATAAAGGTTATACAAGATTTGGGTTTCAAAGCTATTTTGACGCAGGACGCTACAAACTTAAATAAAAATACACCACTTTGGCTAATACCAAGACAGCCTATTTTAGGAAAATATTGGTCTACAATGGCTCATTTCAAAGAGGTCTTGAATGAAGGTTATATAAACCTTAAAAAAAGATTGCCTGGCATAGGAATCTGCTCGAAACAACCAAAAATAGTTGGGGGTGAAGTAGAAAATATAAACAGATATAACAAAACATCCTTCATGGTATACGTTAGTGAATTAGGATGGAAAAGAGCATCGATTAAGGGTAATATTGTATATATCAAGTTAAACAAACCGCTAAGAAGAAAATTGGAGAGAATTGGCTTAGAAGCTACAACAAAATCTGGCAAAATATCAAAAGTTTTATGGATTATAGAGCCCAAACAATAAAGGTTGAATTTTTGTCCTATTATGTTTATACTTCACACGCTAAAATGTATTGGAGGTAGGTAAAAATGAAAAGGACATTTCAACCGCACAATAAGCCAAGAAAAAGAACCCATGGTTTTAGAGCAAAAATGAGGACTGTGGGTGGCAGAAAGGTTCTATCGAGAAGGAGAGCTAAGGGTAGAAAGAGATTAACGGTTTAAATTTTAAGGTAAAGTACAAATCTCTTAAAACTACCGAATTTAGGGAAATTTACGCTAAGGGGGATAAATTTGTAACTACTTACTTTGTCCTATTTGTTTTACATGGCAAAGAGGAATTTAAGGCAGGTGTAGTTGCAAGTAAAAAGATAGGCAAAGCTGTAAAGAGAAATCGTGCGAAGAGGAGGCTGAGAGAAATAATAAGATTATCTCAACACGAAATACCGAATAATATTTGGCTTGTTATGATTGCAAGATACAGTATTTTGAATGTTGATTTTAAAAAAGCTAGAAAGATTTTTACTAAGCTATTAAATGAAAATATTAAGTCTAATTAGTTACTATACAGCAAATGCGCTAATCTATATAATCAGATTTTATCAAAGGTTTATTTCACCCATAAAGCCTCCAAGCTGTAGGTTTTACCCTACCTGTTCAAATTACGCTATTGAAGCAATAAAAAGGTTTGGACCATTCCAAGGGGGTTTAATGGCTATATATAGGGTTTTAAGATGTGGCCCTTGGAGTGCTGGAGGCTATGACCCACCCGTTAAACCACTACTTACCTTTAAGAGGAGAGAAAATGGAAAACAATAACAACAATAGAAATTTACTCATTGCTTTACTGATAACAACCATGTTAATAATAGGCTACACATATTTTTTCCTACCTTCACCAAACCAAACATCACAAGTTGAAAAAAAGACACCAACAAAAGTTGAAACTAAGCGTATTGCAACCAACATTGCTCCCAAGCAAAATATTAAAAAGATGAATCCAATCATCATTGACACTAAAAATTATATCATAAAAATATCACCTTTAAACGGCTCTATAGTGTCATTAACACTAAAAAAATATAAGGTCAATAACAAAAACGTGGAACTGGTAAAAAGTGAAGGTAAATATAACACTCTAGAAACGGTTTTTAAAGATAAATTAGTAGAAAATTTAGAGGAAACACTGTTATACAAACCAAATGCAAAAAAAATTATATTGGGCAATAACAGCAATATTTCGAAATTGATACTAACCAAAACTTCAGACAATATAACTATAATTAAAACCTTCACCTTCAGAAATAGCATATACGCATTTGACTTTTCAGTAAAAGTCCTAAGGAACGGGAAACCTGTAAAAGAAGATTTTTCTATTTATGCTGGCCCAGATCTTGGAGATTTGCAAAAGAAAAAATACTCACATTTGGGTGCTGTAGCTTTAGTTGACAACAACAAAATAGAGACTGATAAAAAGATAAAACCAGATATGGATATCCATTGGATAGCCCTTGAGAGTAAATATTTTTGCTTTGCTTTCTTGCCAAAACACAGTAGTTCAATTTTGGCAGGCTATACAAACATAAACAGCGGAAATTATATCTATGCAAACCTAACCACGCCAACACAAATTGAAATCTATGCAGGCCCAAAAAGCAAGGAAACAATTGCGCCTGTCGACCACCATTTAGATAAAATTATAAGGTTTGGCATGTTTGGATTTATAGGTAAGCCTCTGTTATACGTGCTCAATTGGCTATATTCAATCTTCGGCAATTACGGAATGGCAATAATAATTTTAACTCTAATCATAAGACTCATCTTTTACCCACTATCTTTTAAATCATACAAATCAATGAGAGAGATGGCAAAACTACAACCTAAATTGAAAGAGCTGCAGGCAAAATATAAAGGCAAACCTGATCAGCTAAACAAAGCCACGATGGAACTTTACAAAAAACATAAAGTGAATCCATTCGGTGGCTGTTTACCTATGATAATACAAATCCCTGTATTTTTTGCACTTTACAATGTTCTGTTAAACGCTATTCAACTAAGAGGAGCTCCTTTTGTTTTCTGGATAACCGACTTAAGTTCTAAAGATCCATATTACATTTTGCCTATAATTATGGGCTTAACTATGTTCGTTCAGCAAAAATTGACACCGGCAACAGGTGACCCTACTCAACAAAAAATAATGATGTTTATGCCGTTAATATTTACTTTTATGTTTATGGGTTTCCCGTCCGGACTGGTTTTATACTGGACAACTAACAACGTTCTAACCCTTCTTCAGCAACTAATAGATTCCCAAATACTGAAGGCTCAAGAAAAAAAGCTAAAACAAAATGCTCAAGCATGACGATGATATCATAACTGCTATTGCATCTGGACAAGTAGAATCGGCTATTGGCGTAATAAGGGTATCAGGAAAAAACAGCCTTACCCTGCTTGAAAAGATTTTCACAAAAAAGCCTCCATACGAACACAGAAGGCTTTACTATGGTTTCATAAAAGACAAACAAAACAATACGCTGGACGAAGTAATCGTAGGAATATTCAAATCACCACAATCCTACACAGGAGAAGATTCATTTGAGGTCTATTCTCATGGTGGATTGGTGGTCATGAACGCTATTTTAGATAGGATATTAAGTGAAGGTGCAAGACTTGCCGAACCTGGAGAGTTTACTAAAAGGGCTTTTTTGAACGGAAAAATGGATTTAACTCAAGCTGAAGCAGTGGCAACGGTTATTAGTGCAAAGAGCAAGAGAGCTTTAATGGCAGCTCAAAACCAACTGAAAGGTAACTTCTCAAAGCAACTTTCAAAAATCAGAGACAGAATTTTGTATCTCATGGCCGAAAATGAGGTTAGAATTGACCATCCTGGTGAAGATTTAAGTCAAATGACAGTTAATGATAGATTGGCCATCTTGAACGAAATAAAACTTTACATTAGTCGTATCCTAAGGGCTACAGAATTTGGCGACCATCTTTTTAAAGGATTAACGCTTTTAATAGTGGGTAAACCAAATGTTGGTAAATCCTCCCTACTTAATTTAATCGTAGGCGAAGAAATGGCAATTGTTACTGATATTCCTGGAACGACACGCGATATAGTAAAAGAATCTTTTAACATAAAAGGTATTCCGTTCTCTGTTTTGGACACGGCTGGCATTAGGCGCACCAAAGATACCATCGAAAAAATAGGAGTTAATCGAAGCATTGAAGCAATCAATAGGGCAGATATTATCTTGGCTGTTTTTGATGCTTCTCAAACTTTAGACAAGGAAGATTTTAATCTTATCAACAGGCTAAAATTTATAGAGAAACCAGTAATAGCAGTTTTGAATAAGACAGACAAACCTACAGCAATTAATGAGCATGATATACCCATAGAAAAGATTATAAAAATCTCTTGTATTACTGGGGATGGACTAACAGATTTGGAAAACGCATTAGAAAAAATTGCTTTAGGCAATTTTGATGATACACAGCTAATATCTTTAAATTCATCTCAAAAAAAAGCCTTAAAAAAGGCTTTTAATATATGCAATCAACTATCAAAAGACATTAAAAAAGATATTGATCCTGTGCTCATTAGTGTAAATCTTTTGTCTTTGGCTGATTACTTAGACGAAGTTATAGGTAGAATTACCAATGAAGATATGCTGGATGTAATGTTTAAACACTTTTGCATAGGAAAATAGATGTTTCACGTGAAACATTATGGAGTTAAAGATGAGATATCCTAAAAATTATGACATTATTGTAATCGGCGGTGGACATGCAGGCATAGAAGCATCACTGATTAACGCAAGATTAGGTCTAAGCACGCTGCTTCTAACAATATCGTTAGACTCAATAGGTCAAATGAGTTGCAATCCAGCCATAGGTGGATTGGCAAAAGGACACCTTGTAAAAGAGGTTGATATATTAGGCGGTGAGATGGCCAGGAATATAGACCAAACAGGGTTACAATTTAAAATTCTTAACAGAAGTAAAGGACCTGCCGTTTGGTCATCAAGAGCACAAGCAGACATGACAGCATATAGGTTAAGGATGAAATACACTTTAGAAAATCAAAAAAATTTAGACACAAAACAGGAAATGGTTGACGAAATATTAACAGAAGAAAACAGAATAGTAGGTGTCAAAACAAACCTGGGAAACGAGTATTTTTCAAAAGCAGTAGTGATAACAACAGGCACATTTATGAAAGGCAAAATATTTATTGGATTAAATACATACTCGGCAGGCAGGGCCTGGGAGCCGCCGTCAGAAAGGCTATCAGATAGCCTTAAAAGTTTAGGATTAAAAATAGCGAGGTTAAAAACAGGAACAACGCCTAGGTTGGATGCAAGAACAATAGATTTTGACTCCCTAATGCTGCAACCAGGCGATGATGATCCAATACCGTTCTCCTTCAGAACAAAAGAACTTAGAAGGCCAAATATGCCTTGCTATCTTACCTACACAAACGAGAAAACTCACGAAATAATACTTAAAAACCTAGACCAGTCACCCCTTTATAGTGGAATAGTAGAATCTATGGGGCCAAGATACTGCCCATCCATAGAGGATAAGGTTGTAAAATTCTTCGAAAAAACACAACATCAAATATTCTTAGAGCCGGAAGACGAAAAATCCACGGAGATTTATGCAGATGGTCTACATACATCTATGAGCTACGAGGTTCAATTGAATTTCCTAAGAAGTATCAAGGGGCTAGAGAAAGTAGAAATAATGAGACCAGGCTATGCTATAGAATACGATTTTGTTGACCCAACTCAACTTAAGCATACTTTAGAGACAAAGAAAATCAAAGGTCTATTCTTAGCCGGACAAATCAACGGAACGAGTGGTTACGAAGAGGCAGCGGCCCAAGGAATAGTAGCTGGAATAAATGCAGCTTTCTATTTACTTAAAAAAGAGCCATTCGTATTGAGAAGAGATGATGCGTACACTGGGGTTCTCATAGACGATTTAGTGACAAAAGGAACCAAAGAACCGTACAGAATGTTCACTTCAAGAGCAGAGTATAGATTAATTTTGAGAGAAGACAACACCCACCTACGTCTAGCAGAGAAATCATTTAAAGCAGGGCTTCTAAACAAAGATGAATATGAAATGATACAAGAACAAAAAATAAAAATTGAGGAAACAATAAAAAGCCTAAAAAAAACATTCATTTTCCCAAACGAACAAACCAATAAAAAACTTAAAGAGCTGGGAAGTGAAATAATCAAAACAAAAACCGATTTAGCAAAACTTTTGAGAAGAACAGAGATGAACTACGACAAATTAAGAGAGATTGTTCCTGATTTAGAGGAATTGGATAAATTTATAAAGCAAGAGATTGAAATAGATATAAAATATGAAGGCTACCTAAACTTGCAAAAACAACAAATAGAAAAATTTAAAAAATATGAAAACATGAGAATTCCTGAAGATTTTGACTACACAAGAGTAGGTGGTTTATCAAACGAGGTTAGGGGAAAATTAATGGAAATTAGGCCTACATCTATAGGGCAGGCTATGAGAATATCTGGCGTCACTCCCGCAGCGGTTTCTATACTTATGGTATATTTAAAAAAATACGATGGGAAAACAGATAGCACTTCTTGAAAAAGCATTCAAGGAATTGGACATACCCAAAAAAAATTTAGAGCATTTCTGCTTATATTTAGAAATGCTGTCTGAATGGAATATGCACATAGCCTTGATATCTAAAAAAGAAAAAAATGTTGTAAGCAACTTACTCGCGCCATCGCTACTATTTTTTAAATTTTTTAAAGGAAATAACATATCAGTCGTAGATATAGGTTCTGGGGCTGGTTTTCCTGCAATAGCAATAAAGATATACGAACCGACTCTCAAGACTACAATGATAGAAGCAAACTCTAAGAAGTGCGCATTTTTAACCTACGCATGCGCTAAACTGAACTTGCATTGCAACATCATTAACAAAAGAATAGAAGCTATGGATGAAATAATAAAATGCGATATAATTACCGCCCGTGCTCTAAAAATTTCAACGCTTCTAAACAAAATTAAAAGAAGAATAAGCGGCGGCTATCTTTTGTATCTAACATCCAAAGACAACCACCTCACTATTCCCCCAGAAAAAGAGCTCGTATTAAACAATCACTGCGCGAAACTATATCAACTTAAAGAACTGGTGGACTAACGATCCAAATTGCCTCAACATCTACATCACCTACATTCTTGTAAGAGTGGGGTTGTGAAGATGTGAAATAGAAGCTATCCCCTGGTCCTAAAATCTTAACCTGTTCCCCTACTCTCAATTCCAATTTTCCCTTTAGTATATATCCAAATTCCTCACCAACATGCCTATGCTCTCCGTTAGAATCGCATCCTACAGGCACAACCTTATATAACGGTTCCATGGCCTTATTTGAGATTTTACCTACCAATAACTCCGCATAAATATGACTGCCCGGGTAAATAATTTGAGTTCTCTCTTCCTTTGTTAAAAAAATCTTGTCACTCGCAGGCTCATCACTCAAAAGGTCTCTAACTTGAACATCCAACGCCTGAGCTATTTTTTTCAACACACTAATTGATGGAACTGCTTTTCCTGTCTCAATTTGAGAAATATAGGCATCAGTACAGCCAACCTTTTCGGCTAATGCTTTCAACGTAAGCCCAAGCTTCTTTCTGTGAGATTTAATTTTTTCAGACATCTTCATCTCACCAAACCTCCTTTTAAGATTAATTAAATAAAAGTACGCATAAGAATAAAAAAACAAACATTATTTGTCAAGTCTCTCTAACCATATCTTAAGTAAATTAACTTGAATAACATAATATGTTTGTGAACAAAAAAATTCAACAATAGATAATAAACTAAAACCTAGACCTGCCGCGTGTAGAAATCAAGTAAAAATCTATATAATCCGTATTTTTCCTAACTATAGCCCTAGGAATCTTGAATGCGGAGTGAATAGCTGGTTGATAGATCTTCTGTCCAATAATATAAGCCCTCTTAATTCCTAAATCAGAAATCAATCCTAATATTTCATCGTTGTATCCACCAAATGGGTAGGCGAAATCCTCTACATCACTCTGATATTGAGAAAGTATATCTAATGATTGCAATATCTCTTTTTTCATTTCTGCTAATGTCAATTTTTGAAGATTAACATGCCTATTTGAGTGACTACCCAAAAACATCCCCAAATTTACCAAACTTTTTAGGTCTTCTGAAGTAAGCATATCAACTCCATCCAAAATCTTGCCTATATGTGCAGTTGATATAAAGAAAATACCTCTATAACCATATCTATTCAAAATTTCAGCCGCATGCAAATTATCTTTATAACCATCGTCAAACGTAAACACCACATAGCGATTTTTTAAGTACAGCTTTTTTTCAACAATTTCTTCTATATTACCAGGATGGGCAGAAAAATACTTTTTCCTTTTCAGATATGCTACCTGCTTTTCAAAGGTCTCCTTGGATATAGAAAATTTATCTAAATCTGTTCCTACAGGTTTATCATCAATCCTGTGGTACAATAGAACAAGAATCCCCTTTTTAGGTATGCGGAAGAAATTGTAGCGCAACAAAAATGCAATGACGAGAAAAAACAGTAAAACAATTGCTAGCATTATAATTCTAACATCTTAGCATATTTCACAAACACATAGTAACTCGAAAGTAGAGCGTATACGCAACCGGGGTAACCGTCCAAAAAAGCACCTTTTAGAATAAAACGCTCAAAAAACTCTAATCCAAATCTTAAAAAGGGATAAAACTTGGAAGCCTTTTTCCCTTGCATTAACCTACTTTTTGCTGCAAGTGTTGTGTATCTGTTAAATTTTTCAAAATAATCGACCAAATCATCATAGCTGTAGTGATAAACAGTATTTTTTAGTTTAAAAGCTTTGGTTTTTATGCCTTCATGTACATTATCTTCGTTAAACCAATAGAGCCCCTTTCTAAAAAGGCGAACATGATAATCAGGATAAGTTCCCCCAAATTTAAGTGGCTTTCCCATAAACACTAATTGAAAGTTCAGAGCGTAAGCATCGAATCTAGGTTTTTTCAACTCTTTAACAATCTCATTCCTCAAAGCATCGGAGACAACCTCGTCGGCATCCAAGCTTAAAACCCAATCTGTTGACAATTTATCGATAGCAAAATTCTTTTGCCTCCCATATCCCAGCCAATCGTGGGTATAAACTTTGTCTGTATAACGCTTCGCAACATCTAATGTTCTATCCTTGCTACCAGAATCAACAATAACAATTTCATCACAAAAGCTAACGCTTTTTAGTGTCCTTTCTATGCTCTTTTCTTCATTATACGTTATGATTGCGCAGCCTAAAGACATTACTCTCCGAGCAATCTTTTGCGGGCTTCTTCACTCATCATAGATGGAGTCCAAGGTGGATCATATACTATATCTACAATGACATCTTTCGCCCCAATTTCCTTAATCCTACTAACAATATCTTCTTGAATAGGTACCACCAAAGGACATCCAGGGGTAGTTAGAGTCATCACAATTTTTACAACATTCTCGTCATCAACATCAATACCGTAGACAAAACCCAGGTTAACAACATCAAGCCCAATTTCAGCGTCAATAACATTATACAAAGCATCTACAACATCTTTTTTAGTGAGTTTCCTGCTCATACTCACACCGTCCCCTTTCTCTTGGGTTTAAATTTCAAGACATTCTTTAGTTCGTTCAATTGAACACCTTTATCAGGACTAACATCAATATTTTTGATTAGCTCAGAGTCCTCTTTTAAAAATTTTATCGTAACAATATTGTCAGTATTCATTATAATCAAACTATTTTTATAAACAGAATCTTCTTTATCCAAAGGTTCAAGCTCAATTTTGCCATTTACATCTTTACATTTGCACACATTATCCAATCTTAAACCTAAATAAGCCTGTTCTTCTAAAAACAAAAACAAATCATCATCATCTTCATAAAAATTATCTATAGACCCAATGTAACTATCGCCATTAGACATATCAATTCTTACCCATATTTTTGCCATTTCTTACCTCAATCCAGGGGAAGTTTCCCCTTAAGGTTAAATTCTGTTTCAAATGCACTTGCCACTTTAAATATAATATCCTCCCTAAAGGCATCGGCCATAATCTGTAAGCCTAAGGGTAACCCATTGACTGATAATCCATTTGGTATACTAATTGCAGGTATACCTGTCAAATTTGCCGGAATAGTAAATATGTCGGAAAGATACATCTGCAATGGATTATCGGCTTTTTCGCCAATTTTAAATGCCTCAGTAGGTGTGGTAGGCATAATAATGCAATCAAAATCCCTAAAAACACTATCAAAATCCTGTTTGATTAGGCTTCTCAATTTTTGTGCCTTTAAGTAGTAAGCATCGTAATATCCACTCGAAAGCACATAGGTGCCCAACATTATTCTCCTTTTTACCTCATCACCAAAACCTTCAGAGCGTGTCTTTATGTACATATCCTTTAAATCCTCATACTCATCTGCTCTAAAGCCATATTTTGCACCATCATAACGCTCTAAATTACTCGATGCTTCGGCCGGCGCAATAATATAATAATCAGAAACGGCATATCTAGCATGTAGAAGTTCAATAGGTTTAACCTCGCAACCCAAGGATTCTAAAATTTTAACAGATTCATCCATTGCTTTTTGTACATCATTATCACAATCTTTTAAGGCTGCCTCATAAATTCCTATTCTCATACCATTAACGGACTGATTTAAATATTTAGTAAAATCTTCACAGCTAACATTCGCACTCGTTGAATCCATAAAGTCATGGCCGCAAATTGTACTCATAAGTATTGCAGCGTCTTTAACATCTCTTGTTATTGGACCTATCTGATCTAAACTTGAGGCAAAAGCAACAAGCCCATATCTAGAAACCCTACCGTATGTGGGCTTTAGACCAACAACTCCACAAAGAGAGGCAGGCTGTCTAATAGAGCCTCCAGTGTCAGAACCCAAAGCTGCTATTGCTTCACCTGATGCAACTGCAGCAGCTGAACCACCACTTGAGCCTCCGGGTACTCGTGTAATGTCCCACGGATTTTTTGTCACGCCATAAAACGATGTTTCAGTGGATGAACCCATCGCAAACTCATCCAAATTTGTCTTACCAATAAACGTTGCTCCATTTTCTCTTAATTTCTTAACTACAGTTGCATCAAAAACTGCTGTAAAATTGGACAAAATTTTTGAGGAACATGTAGTTGGCTTTCCATTTATATGCATATTGTCCTTTATTGCTACAGGCAACCCCTCAAAAATGCCACCATTTTTATTTTCATCATATCTCTCAAAGACTGTAACATAGGCATTGATTTCGTCTTCCTTTCTATGAATCCTTTCAAGAACTGAATCATACACCTCTCTCTGTGTAGCTTCTCTATTTTTAACCAATTCCATCAAATCATAGAGTGTTTTTTTATAAAGCATCTCCTACCTCTCAATAACCTTTGGCACTTTAAACGATTCACCGTCTGTTTCGGGCGCATTTTTTAATATCAAATCCCTATTCATTGAAGGTTTAACCTCGTCTTCTCTAAAAACATTTTGAAGCTCCGTTATATGAAAAGCTGCTTCACAATCAGAAAGGTCTAACTCGTTAATCTGCTTCATGTAATTCAAAATTTCATTAAACTGAGACGCAAATTTATCTATTTGATTCTCTTCCAATTCAAGCATGGCCAACTTAGCAATTCTTTTAACCTCTTCTTTATCAACCATATCTATCTCCTTAATAGCCAACTTTTCTCAAAAACAATCCCTCAGAAGGTGCCTTAAACGATTTAACATTTCTAACATTGAAAATTATATTACCGCTTTCATCTTTTTGCAAGCGCATAAGGGAATAAGCAATTGCCAATCCCACCATATTGCGTACCATACCCCTTAAAAAACCATTAGCCCTTACATGAAAAATCACAAAATCCCTAAAACGTTTGACTCTAAAAAAATATACCTCTCGAACGCATTTTTTATCCTTAGATTCATTGGAGAATAAAAGAAAATCCCTTTTACCGACAAACCCACCTACAAATTCTCTAAGCTTTTCTATATCGAGCTTCAAAGGCACATGCCATACGTAGTTATTCAAAAACGGTGGCAAAACACTGCTATTAAAGACAAAATACACATACTCTCTGAACTTCGCAGAATATCTGCTATTAAAATTATCACCAGCTTCAAACACTTTCAAAATTCTTACATCCTTAGGTAAGATTGAATTTAAACCTTTAAGAAGTGCATCTAGATGTATTGGAAAAGGGGGTGAGAAGTCGATAACTTGACCAAAGGCATGTACTCCTGAATCTGTTCTACCAGCATAATTTATTTTTATAGACGTTTTAAATATCTTGGACAGTGCTTTTTCTAAAACTTTTTGGATGGTTAAACAGTTAGGTTGAATCTGAAAACCACAGTAGTTTGTTCCATCATACGATACAAGTGCAGCATACCTTATAGCGCGCTACCTCCAACCATAATAGAAGGTATCCTTAAAGTTGGTTCACCATCTGTCACAGGCACACCCTGGCCTCCTTTACCGCACGTTCCAACTTCCACGCCAAAATCACTGCCTACCATATCAATCTCCTCTAACACCTTAGGTCCATTACCTATAAGCGTTGCTCCTCTCACCATATGTCCAATCTTGCCGCTCTTTATGGTGTAGCCTTCAGCCACTTCAAAAACAAAATCACCTGTTGCAGGGTTAACCTGGCCGCCACCCATTCTAACAACAAACAAACCGTCATCCACAGAAGCAATTATCTCTTCAGGATTATCATTACCTGGCAAAATGTACGTATTGGACATCCTCACAATGGGCGGAAACCTAAAAGACTCCCTTCGGGCGTTGCCAGTAGGCTCTTTGCCTGCAAACTTAGCATACATCTTATCAAACATATACCCCTTTAAAATTCCATTTTCAATCAACAAAGTATTCTGAGATTTTGTCCCCTCATCATCAAAATAAAAAGAGCCTCTCATCTTAGGCCTAGTGGAATCATCTACAACAGTTATTTTCTCATTTGCAACCTTTTGACCCAATTTATCTTTATAAACACTCATAGATTCATAAACAAGGTCGGCCTCAAGCCCATGCCCAACAGCTTCGTGTATCATTGTACCGCCTGCATTACTTGACAAAACTACTGTCATACTTCGGGCTTTTAAAGGTGGGGCATGCAAAAGCTCAATTAATTTTTCGCTGGTTTCTACAGCCATTTTCTTGAAATCCATATTTTCAAAGCATTCAAAACCACCAAGATAACTAAACGGCCGTCTAAAGGTTTGATAATTGTCTTTATCTGCAGCTGTAATTTCAAAGTACAAAACAGTGTATATCCTTTTTTCCTTTAGATGCTCGCCTGTTTCATTAATTATCTCTACATTTTTCAATCTATCTGAAAAGGTCATGCTGACCTGTTTTATTTCTTTATTTTTATAGGCCTCGCTGCAAAAATCATCGTAAATAGCTTTGATTTTGTCAACATGCGGCTTGTATTCGTCGCACATACCTACACTCTTTTCTTTGCTTTCAGACAAAACAAATGCACCACTACTATTTAAATTCGAGATACTCGTCAAAAACTTACTCATTTCATAAACGTTTTTCTCGCTTATATCAAACGATGATGAATACAAAACGCTAAAACCCTTCACAGTCCTTACGCCTACGCCCCTATCATGGCTAATCTTAATATTCTCAATTTCGCCACTTTTTGCTTCAACAAGTCTCACAAACGAATTTTCTAAGTATATGTCAAAAAAATCGCAATCAGCATTTTTTAGAACGGCAAAGGCGTCTTCATACATTAACTACCTCCAAAAAGTAAAAAAGGAGGCTCGAAAGCCCCCCACTTTATCTTCCGAGTTTTTCCTCAAGCTTCTTTATGTTGACGATTGTTGTCATAACGCTGTCTGGATTTAAGCTCATAGAATCAATACCTTGTTCTACCAAGAACTCGGCAAAATCTGGAAAGTCGCTTGGGCCTTGACCACAAATCCCCACGGGTTTTCCATGTTTATGAGCCTTTTCAATAAGCATAGATATCATTCTCTTTACAGCTATATGACGTTCGTCAAAGAGATGTGCAACAAGACCAGAATCCCTATCGATACCCAACGTAAGCTGTGTCAAATCGTTTGAACCTATCGAGAAACCGTCAAAGATTTCGGCAAACTCATCAGCACACATTACATTGCTTGGAATCTCTGCCATTACATATATCTGAAGCCCATTTTCTCCTTGAACTAGTCCATTCTTTTTCATCTCTTCTATGACTTTTCTACCCTCTTCAGGTGTCCTACAAAACGGTACCATCAAAGCCACATTGGTTAGACCAAACTCATCCCTAACCTTTTTCATTGCTTTACATTCAAGGGCAAAACCTTCCCTATACGCATCTGAATAGTATCTTGAAGCTCCCCTAAAGCCTATCATTGGGTTTTCCTCTTTAGGCTCAAACTCCTCCCCACCTATAAGGTTAGCATACTCGTTCGTTTTAAAATCACTCATCCTAACAAGGATTTGGTTAGGATAAACGCTAGCAGCAAGCATAGCAACTCCATAGGCAAGCCTATCTATGAAATATTCTGGTTTTTCTTTATAACCTTTAGTGAGTCTTTCAATGATATCTTTTGTCTTTTTATTCTCCAGTTCGTCAAAATGTATAAGAGCAAGAGGATGAACCTGAATAAATGAGCTTATAATAAATTCCATCCTCGCAAGCCCTATACCGTCATTTGGAACACCGGCTGTTTGGAAGGCTATTGCAGGATTCCCTAAGTTCATTTTAATTTGTGTCTTTGGTTTCTTAATCTTAGAAAGGTCAATCACTTCAACTTCATAGTCAAGTTTTCCACCATAAATATACCCTACTTCGCCCTCTGCACAGGATATTGTTATCTCCTGACCATCTTTTAATTTTTCAGTTGCATCACCACACCCAACGATAGCTGGGACACCTAGCTCCCTCGATATAATCGCAGCATGACAGGTTCTTCCACCTCTGTTTGTAATAATCGCCGCGGCCTTTTTCATTATTGGCTCCCAATCTGGGTCTGTCATATCGGTAACTAGAATCTCACCATCTTTAAACTCATCCATCTTTTCTGGTGCATCTATTATTCTAACAGGTCCTGAGGCGATTTTGCTTCCAACAGCTATACCTTCAGCTATTTTCTCCCCTTTTTCTTTAAGTTTATACGTTTCAAGAACACTCAAACTCTTTCTCGATTGAACTGTTTCTGGCCTAGCTTGAACAACAAACAACTGACCTGTTTTACCATCTTTTGCCCATTCTATATCCATAGGAGTATATTTACCATTTCTCTTTGTATAATGGCTCTCTATAGCAACTGCCCACTTAGCCAGCGTTAAAACATCATCATCACTCAAACAAAATCTATTTCTATCTTCATCCGTGGTATCGACATCCTTTATGCCGCCGTTTTCATCGTAAATTGCCTTTGTAAGTTTAGAACCCAACTTTTTATTGATTATAGCCTTATAGCCTTTCTCTAATGTTGGTTTAAATACAATAAACTCATCTGGATTAACCTTACCAGAAACAACATTTTCTCCAAGACCGTAGCTTGCATTAATTACAACAGCCTTATCAAAACCACTTTCTGGATCTAACGAGAACATGACGCCACTTGCCGCCAAGTCACTACGTGCCATCTTTTGTACACAGATAGATAAACCAACATTAAAATGGTCAAAGTTCTTATCATGCCTGTAGGAGGTTGCTCTATCTGTAAATATCGAAGCGTAACAGCTTTTCACGTAATGAATGACATTGTCAACACCCTTAACGTTTAAATATGTATCCTGCTGACCTGCAAATGAAGCATCTGGAATATCCTCGATAGTGGCTGAGCTTCTAACAGCAACATCACTTTCATCCTCTCCATAATATTCACTGAGTTTTTTATATGCTTCTACAATTTCATTCCTTAAATCATCCGGCAATTTGGCGTTAAAAATCAACTCTCTTGCTTTTTTCGTTTTTTCTTTCAGGTCTTTGATGTCATGAGTATTTAAATCTTTCAAGGTTTCATAAATCTTCTCACGCAAATTATTTGAGTCTATAAGATACCAATAAGAATCTGCCGTCAAAGCAAAGCCGTAAGGAACATTAACCCCCTCCGCCTTTAACTCTCTAATCATCTCACCTAAAGATGCATTTTTGCCACCGACTTCATGTACATCATCAGCTGTAACTTCATCTAACCACTCAATATACTTCACTGGCACACCCCCATTTAAATAAATTAATATTGCGCTCCTACTCCGCTGCACCGCTATTCTAACAAATGAAAAATGCATTTTCAATAAATCAAAATATATTATCTACCAAAACTTGGGTATATTATTAAACTAACATACAATTGGATTAGAAATCTTTTAAATCTAAAGTTAAATATATGTAAAATACAAAGAGACTATAAAAATTAGTAAAGTCTCCGAAATTTCTATCGAAAAACCTAAAATATCGCCAGTTACTACACCCAACTTGTTTTTAATATATTTATACAGCAAAAAGCCAAAGATAAAGAACACAGTATTTATTAACACCGACAGGTAGAGTGGCAATACAATAAATGAAGCAATAATAACAACATACCCGATTAAAAAATCGACAACCTTAAACTCCTTAAAAAATACCTTTGCTTTGCCATCTTGCCTACCATAGGGCAACTTTTTCATTAAATACAAAACCACAAACCTGCTGTATGATGGTATAAAAACCAAAATAAGGGCATCTTTAACAAAAAATAGAGAAACAAATTTAATCAAAATATCTAAAATCAAAGCCAGAACACCAAATGTGCCAACACGAGAATCTCTCATTATTTCAAGCATTTTCTCCTTCGATTTGCAGCTAAAAATAGCATCAGAAGTATCGGCCAAACCATCTAAATGTAAACCTCCTGTAATAAAAACAAGCCATAAAACAGAGATAATCTGAAAAAATGGGTCTTTTAAAAAACTAAAAATATATAAAAAACCTCCTATAAAAATTCCAACGATAGGGAAATACTTAACCGCATCCTTTGGACTAAAATCACAACTAGAACGAATTATGGTAAGAAAAGAAAAAGCAGAGCATACACCATTCATGCATTCATTTTACAAATTTTTATTAAAATTGAAATAATAGTTTTGATTTAATATAATGGAGCGCTATGTGGAAAAGGGTTATAGATTTACTCAAAGACAGCGTTGAAACACAAGATTTAGAAAAGCTATCATTAATAGAACCTTTAGATGTATCACCCGTAAAGATTAGTCTAATTATTCCAAATGATTCAGTCAAAAAACTAATAAAAGAAAAATACAAAGACGAATTTAAAAAAAGCTTGAAAACCGTGTTTGGTAAATTACCA
The DNA here is from genome assembly GCA_015490005.1 of Desulfurellaceae bacterium. Taxonomy (GTDB): domain Bacteria; phylum Campylobacterota_A; class Desulfurellia; order Desulfurellales; family Hippeaceae; genus Hippea. Next base: position 20,525 of record WFYS01000121.1, read on the forward strand.
AAAATAGAACTTATCATAAAAAATAATGAAAAAGACAATCTTAATATAAAATATGCATTTGAAAACTTCGTCGTTGGTCCAAGTAACCAACTGGCTTATGCCGCAAGTGTAGCTGTTAGCGAAAATCCAGCCAGAGCATACAACCCATTATTTATATACGGCGGAGTAGGACTAGGTAAAACACACCTACTGCACGCAATTGGAAACACAATAAGAAAAAATAGACCAAACTCAAAGGTTCTATACATATCCTCTGAAGAATTCACAAACGAACTCATAAACTCCATACAACACAAACAGATGACACATTTTAGAAATAAATATAGAAATCTAGACTGCCTGTTAATCGACGATATACAATTCATATCCAAAAAAGAAAGAACCGAAGAGGAGTTCTTCCACACCTTCAACTCACTATATGAAAATCAAAAACAAATAGTTATAACAAGCGATAAACCTCCAAGCGAAATACAGGATATTGAAAATAGACTAAAATCACGATTCAGCTGGGGTCTAATAGTGGATATACAACCCCCAGAGCTAGAAACTCGTATAGCAATAATACAAAAAAAGGCTGACCTATTTAACCTAAAGCTATCACAAGAAATTGTAGAATTTATAGCACAAAACATCAGTTCAAACGTGAGAGAAATAGAAGGAGCTCTTATAAAAATATCAGCATTTAAATCCATAATGAGAAGGCCAGTAACACTATCACTTGTAAAAACAACACTTCAAGATATAGTTATGAGAAAAGAAAAAATGCTTACAGCAGAAAATATACAAAAAACTGTAGCAAACCACTTCAAAATAAGCATCGAAGAGCTAAAATCATCAAAAAGAAACAAGGAAATACTCATACCAAGAGAAGTAGCAATGTATCTAACACGAAAGATAACAAAAAACTCTCTACCTGAAATTAAAGCCAAATTTGGAGTCAAAAGCCATGCAACAATAATAAATGCCTGCAGAAAAATAGAAAAAGAAATAGAAAAAAATCCCGAATTAAGAGAAAAAATTAAAGAAATAGAAAAAGAAATAACAAATGTTTAAAACGCACAAAAAAGTTGTCAAAAAACATAAATATTTAAACAGAGAAAAAAACACAACCAGTAAAATAGACAATAAAAAAACAAAAATTGACAGGGTAAAAAAAATAAAAAACCCAAACAAAACCAAAAAAACTTATAAATTGACAAAATGATAAGCTCTATTACTTTTACTTTCTCTAATAAAACAAATAAATAGGAGGATAAAAATGTTAATAAAAACCAAAGATCTAAAAGAAGCTATTATAAACGCATCTTTCTCAACATCTAAAGATAAAGAAAGTAGCTTATATAACATCTTAATAGAAACAAAAAACAATAAAATAGAAATCAAATCCCAAAACAACATAACAAAACTCGTACAAACACTCGACTCAAACCAAGAAGAAGATATTAAGATACTCATAGACCCACAAAAAACAATAAATATACTAAAAGAAATAAAAGACAAAGAAATAGAAATAAAAAAAGAAGACAACACACTGAAAATATCTTCAGGAAATTTCAAAACAAAACTCAAGACATTAAACCCAGAGATATTTCCAGAAATTAAAGAAACTGTAGAAAAAAGTAAAATCTGTGATATAGAGGCTGAAAAATTAAAAAAACTCATAAAAGAAACCATATACTGCCCAGATAAAAATGATATAGCAAGAGAATACACAGGAATATACCTAGAAATAAAAGACAAAACAATAAAAGCAACAGCAACAGACCACTACAGACTAATTAATGTAAGTGCAGAAAATGAAGCCGAAATAGAAGCTGAAATTATACTAGAAAACAGTGGAGCAAACCTCATTAATAAAATTCCCATAGAAGGAGTTCTAGAGATATATTCAGGCGAAAATGAAATATACATAAATTGCGAAAATACAAGTATCTCATCTAAAATAATAAAAGGAAACTTTCCAGATTACAACCAAATACTACTAGATAAAGAAACTTCTAATATAATAGAATTAAACAGAGAAGAACTAAAAGAGGCAGTTAAAAGAAGCTCTGTAATCAATGAAAATAGGGAAATATCTGTAAATATAAACATAAACAACAAGGAACTATTAATATCCAGCCAAAATCAAGAAGGAGAAATATCAGAGGACAAAATAAGCTTCAACACAATAAGAGCCAATGATAACTTAACAATAAAATTAGACTCAAAGTTTATACTCGACTTCATAAATCAAATAACCCCAAAAATAGTTACACTACTATACAGAACATCAGAAGAACCTGTAATGTTTGAAGCAAAAGAAGAAAATCTATTATACAAATATATAATGACACCGATTATAGAATGATAAAAAAGGTTATATTATCAAATTTCAGAAGTTTCTCATTTTTTCAAAAAGAATTCGACAAGATAAATATAATAAAAGGTAAAAATGGAACAGGAAAAACAAACCTACTAGAAGCTATATATTTCTGTTTAAACGGACATCCATTCTTTAAAAATCTTAACAGAGTAAAAAAAGACCCAAATAAACCAACACATCTGAACTCCAACTTGACAAACGACACAATACACATAGCAATTGAAGAAAACGTAAAAAAAATAAAATTAAACGGTAAACCAGCAAAGGTTGTTGACTTAAAGAAACAGTTTCCCTGTATTGATTACTCAATAAACTCATTTATATCATTTAAAAACAAGGACTACATATTCTCTTTAATCGACAGAGGAATATTTTCCCAGGACAAAACCATAATAGACAAAATCCTAGAATATAAGAAACTCGCAAAGATAAAAAAAAATCTAATAAAAGAAGATAACATGAACAAAAACGCTATAAATATAATAAATGATAGATTAATAGAAACAATAAGAGATATTTCAAAGAAAAGAACTGAATTTATAGAATCAATAAAAGATGACATATGTACTTGCTTTAATAAATTTCACAAACAAAAACTCTATATATCCTATATTGAAGGAAAAATCAAAGAATCTACACTTAAAGAAGAATTAACAAGAAAAAAAACACTTATCTCTATAAAAAAAGATATATTAAAAATAACAGTAAACGATATGGATATATTTCTTTACTCATCAGTAGGAGAAAGAAAAATTATTCTTTTATGTGTTGTATTAACGGTATTAAAAATGTATAATTCACACAGGCTTTTGCCTGTTTTTTTAGTTGATGACTTGGAAGGAGATTTGGATAGATATACTCAAAAAATGGCTTTTGAAATCATAGAATCATTACCGAATCAGATTTTTATTACTACTTTAGGTTCTTATGATGGTTATAATGTAATAAATCTTACGGAGGAGTTGCGAAGTTGAAACAATACACGGCTGAAGATATAAAAGTTTTAAAAGGTTTAGAGGCTGTAAGAAAAAGACCTGCTATGTATATAGGTGGAACCTCTATTGAAGGTTTACATCACCTAGTTTATGAAATTGTAGACAACTCAATAGATGAAGCTATGGCAGGCTTTTGCGACAAAATTAACGTCTATATAAACGAAGACAGCTCAATTACTGTTGAGGATAATGGACGTGGTATACCTGTTGATATACACCCCGAGGAAAAAGTACCAGCAGTAACATTGGTTCTAACTACTCTTCATGCAGGTGGTAAGTTTGATAGTAAAAGTTATAAGGTTTCAGGTGGTTTACACGGTGTTGGTATAAGTGTGGTTAATGCGCTTTCTGAATTGCTAACAGTTGAAGTTAAGAGAGATGGAAAGATATTTAGGCAACAGTTTGAAAGAGGGGTACCTAAAAGTGAGTTAGAAGTTATAGATAAAACCGAAAAAACAGGAACAATAATAACATTTTTACCTGATAAAGAAATATTTGAAACAATAGATTTTAACTTTGATATATTATCTAAAAGGTTTAGAGAACTAGCTTTCTTAAATAAAGGGGTTAGAATAACTTTATTTGATAGAAGAACTGATAAGCTTGAAACTTTTCACTATACAAAAGGCGTGGTAGAATTTGTAGATTATCTTTCCAAAACAAAAAAGAAATTGTTTGAAGAGCCGATATATTTCAATATTCAAGATAATAATATAAATATAGAATTAGCTTTTGTTTACGCAGATTCATATTCTTCGGTTATCTTAACATTTGCGAATTCCATCAATACTGTAGAGGGTGGGGTACATCTATCTGCGTTTAAATCGGTTTTAACAAAAACAATAAATAAGTATGCTAAGAGTTCAGGTCTTGTAAAAAATAACACTGTTTTCTCTGGAGATGATGTTAGGGAAGGTATAGTCGCAGTTTTATCAGTAAGGTTGCCTAGTCCACAATTTGAAGGGCAAACAAAAACAAAACTTGTTAACACAGAGATACAAAACGTTATACAAACCAACTTATATGAGAAAATTAATGAGTATTTTGACGAACATCCGGCTTTAGCAAAAACTATAATTGAAAAGGTTTTAAGAGCATACAATGCACGTGAGGCAGCGAGAAAAGCAAAAGAACTCGTCAGAAGAAAGACCGTATTTGAGTCTAAAGGATTACCGGGTAAATTGGCAGATTGCCAAGAGAAAAATCCAGAAAAAGCAGAACTGTTTCTTGTTGAAGGTGACTCAGCCGGTGGCAGCGCTAAACAGGCTCGCGATAGGGCATATCAAGCTATTTTGCCACTTAAGGGTAAGATTTTAAACACTGAGAAATCGAATCTTAAAAAGGTTTTAGATAGTGAGGAGATTAGAAATATAATTACTGCAATTGGAACGGGTATAAATGAATCGTTTAATATAGATGATGTTCGTTATCATAAGATTATTATAATGACAGATGCAGATGTTGATGGGAGTCATATTCAGACATTGATTTTAACGTTGTTTTTTAGGTATTTTAGAGAACTTATAGAGAATGGTTATGTCTATATAGCGCAGCCCCCGCTTTATAGGTGTAAAATAGGAAAAAAAGAGTTTTATGTTAAAGATGAGAAGCAAATGAAGGAGTTTTTGGTTAATAAAGGAATTGAGGGTTTTATTCCTGTTGTTAACGGGAAAGAAGTTTCTAAAGATGATTTTAGAAAAATTTTAAGCAAGCTTCTTGTTTATGAAAATATGGTTGAAAAACTCTCAAAAAAATATCCGTCCGAGGAAATAATCAGATGCTTGTCTATAATAAACATCGATTTAAATGATTTAGGTAATCTTAAAAACGTACTAAATGATTGTCTAAGGGAAAATTCAAATATTGCTTTAAAAGAGGTTAAATTGGAAGGGGAATCCTTGATTTTTAGATATGAAATAGACAACGAAGAGAAGGAGATATTTATTAATAAGGATTTCTTTAGTTCCCATGAGTATAAATTAATTAGTCAATACGCTCCAAGTAAAAATTTATTAGGAGAACCACCGTTTACAGTAAAGGCTGGCAGTGAGACTCTAGAGTTTAAAACGGTTAAGGGTATGTTGGATTCTATAGAGGAGAGAGCTAAAAAGGGGCTTGAGATACAACGCTATAAAGGATTGGGTGAAATGAATCCTCAACAGCTTTGGGAAACAACAATGGACCCTGTACGTAGAAATTTGTTGCAGGTGACAGTTTCAGATGCTGAAAAAGCCGACAAAGTTTTTGACATGCTTATGGGAAATAATCCCCAATTAAGGAAAGATTTTATAGAGAAGAATGCAAAGTTTGTAAAACATTTAGATGTTTGAGGTTGATATATGAAAGATTTATTTGCAGATTCAAATGTAATACCTATTGATATAAAAGACACGATGCAACAATCCTACCTTGATTACTCAATGAGTGTTATTGTTGGTAGGGCTATTCCCGATGCAAGGGATGGGTTAAAACCTGTACATCGTAGAATTCTCTATGCGATGAAGGAATTAAATTTAGAACATAACAAACCTTATAAAAAGAGTGCTCGTGTTGTTGGTGACGTTATAGGTAAATACCACCCACACGGTGATATGGCAGTTTATGATGCTTTGGTTAGAATGAGTCAAGATTTCTCTATGCGCTACCCGTTAATCGATGGCCAGGGTAACTTTGGCTCTATTGACGGAGATAGCCCAGCAGCAATGAGGTATACAGAGGTTCGACTAACAAAGTTATCCGAGGAGATGCTTAAGGATTTAGATAAAAATAGTATAGATTTTACTCCTAATTACGATGATTCACTCCAAGAACCTTCTGTTTTGCCCACATTTATACCAAATCTTTTAATGAATGGTTCAGATGGAATAGCTGTAGGTTTTGCAACAAAAATACCGCCTCACAATTTAGCGGAAGTAATAGATGCGTGTTTGGTTTTTCTTAATAGGGAAGGGGATGTATCTACTGATGAAATTTTGAATTATATTAAAGGTCCAGATTTTCCTACGGGTGGCATCTGTTATGATATTAACTCTATAAAGGATGCTTATAAAAAAGGTATTGGTAAAGTTCGAGTAAGGGCACGCGTAAAAGAAGAAAAAATTAAAAACAGAAATGCTTTAATAGTTTACGAGTTACCATATCAAGTTAATAAAGCGTTGCTTTTACAGAGTATTGCACAGCTTGTTAAGGATAAAAAGATTGACGGAATATCTGATTTAAGAGATGAATCCAATAAAGAGGGTATTAGAATAGTAATAGAGCTAAAAAAGGATGAGCAGCCAGAGGTTGTTTTAAATAAACTGTTTAAATACACCAATCTCCAAACGACATTTGGTATAAATATGATGGCTTTGGTTGATAATACGCCAAAACTTTTGAATATAAAAGACGCGATAGAGGTATTTATAAAACATAGAATAGATGTGGTAAAGCGTAAAACATCTTATCTTTTAACTAAAGCTAAAGATAGGGCACATATACTGGAGGGTTTATTAATTACACTTGATAATATAGATGAGGTTGTGGCTATAATAAAGTCGTCTCAATCTACAAAAGAAGCTAGAAATAAACTAAAGATTAGGTTTAAGCTCTCTGATAAACAAACACAAGCCATACTTGATATGAAGCTTGCACGTCTTGTTGCTTTAGAGAAGCAGAAAATTATAGATGAACATAAGCATGTTTTGGAAGATATATCGTATTATGAAAGTATCTTGAGAGATAAAGGTGTACTTAAGAAAGTTATAAGGGAAGAATTATTGTATGTTAAACAGACTTATGCTGATGAGAGAAGAACCCAGATTTTGGATAAGGTTGAGGACATTACGGTTGAGGATATTATAAAAGATGAGCAGCTTATAGTAACGTTTTCTAAAAAAGGTTATATAAAATCTGTGCCTTTGGATACTTATTCTACACAAAACAGAGGTGGGAAGGGTAGAATTGCAGCTACATTTTCAGATAATGACTATGTAACTGATATCTTTTTAACAAATAGCTTAAATACTCTGTTGTGTTTTACAAATTTAGGTAGAGTCTATGCAATTAAGGCTTACAATATACCAAAACAGTCCCCGTCTTCTAAGGGTAGGCCTATTGTTAATTTTGTTAAATTGCAGCCACAAGAGACAATAAAGACAATTGTTCCGGTTAACGAAACCAACAGCTTATTTTTTGTTACAAAATCTGGAACTGTTAAGCGTTCATCATTTAAACATTTCGAGAAAATACTATCAAATGGCAAGCTTGCTATTAAATTAGATGATCAGGATTCTCTTGTAAGTGTGTTTGATGTTAAGAGTGATGACGAGATTGTTATTGTTACAGAGAGTGGAATGTGTGTGAAATTTAATGCAGATGAAATAAGAGATATGGGACGCACGGCTTCTGGTGTTAGAGGTATTAGGCTTTCAAGTGATGATAGTGTTGTAAGTGCTGATAAGTTTAGAAAAGATGAACATACAAAGGTTATAGTTGTTACAAAGGATGGAATTGGGAAACTTTTAAGAATAGGAGATATAAGAAAAATTAAACGTGGCGGTAAGGGTGTTAAATGTATAAAACTTAAAGATGGAGATGGGGTTGTTGAAAGCCTATCTTTGAATGACTTAGACGACGTTATAGTAATTACTAAAAATGGTAAAATGATAAAGATGGACGCTGAGAATATAAGTGTTTTAAGTAGGTATGCACGGGGAGTTAAATTGATTAATTTGGATAGCGGCGATGAAGTTGTGAGTATCTCAATAGTAAAGGAACACAATGGATATTAAACTTAAAACAGCCATAAAGTCTGATATAGATAAAGTTGATGAGAAATTGAAAGAGATAGTAAAGCCTAAAAGTGGATTGTTGTTTGATGTTTATAAACAGGTAATTGATAGTGGGAAAAGATTGAGACCACTCCTTGTATTTTATGTGTCAAAAGCTTTGGGGCTTGATAAGGATGATGATGCTTTGGTTGTTGGTAGTGTTATTGAACTTGTGCATACGGCAAGCCTATTACATGACGATATAATTGATGAGGCTTTGTTTAGGAGAGGTAGACCATCTGCTAACTCTGTCTTCGGTATTAAGCCTGCCGTTTTGGGTGGGGATTATCTGTTTTCATTGGCTTATAATATTGTTTTAAAGTACAACAAGGAGATAGCAAGGCGGATTTCTGAAGCTGCATACACGCTAACTGAGGGCGAGGTTTTGGAGATAGAAAGGGCATTTAATGTTAATGTTTCGATAGATGATTACCTTGAAGTCATATATAAAAAAACGGCCGTTTTAATAGAAGTAAGTTGTGTCTGTGGCGGCCTGCTTGTAGAAAGTGATTATATTGATGTTTTATCCGATTATGGTAAGAATCTTGGTTTGGCTTTTCAAATAAAGGATGATTGTCTTGATTATATGGGTGATGCAAAAGAGGTGGGAAAAGACTTAGGTGTAGATTTAAGGGAAGGTAAAATTACACTGCCTGTTTTGGTTGCAATGGATAGAAATAAAGATTTAAAAGGTAAGATTGAGGAGTTTTTTGACTCTAAAAACACTCGGGTATTAAACGAGATTGTTTTTAATGTGAAGAAATGTGGGTTAGATGGTGCTTTAAAAGAGGCAAAAAAGTATGCAGATTTGGCTAAAAAGGCTGTAAATGAATTACCAGTTTCTAAATATAAGAATTACCTTCTGGCAATAGCTGATTACTCTATTGAAAGGACGAAATGAGCGAAATTGTTGTTGTAGGCGCGAACCACAGCACTTCTCCCCTTGAAATTAGAGAAAAGCTCGCATTTGATAACGCTAAATTGGATAGATACCTGCTTGAATTAAAATCTTTGGATGGTTTGGATGAGGTAATGATACTTTCTACTTGTAATAGGGTTGAAATTCTTTATGTTTCAAAGTTTGATATTGTTGATAAGATAATTAGGTATATGAGCAGTCATTCTGGTATAGAATTTGAGAAGATAAAGGGGTATTTGTATATAAAAAAAGGTATTGATGCAGTTAAACATGTGTTCAGGGTTGCATCATCCTTGGATTCTATGATTATAGGTGAACCTCAGATATTAGGGCAGATAAAAGAAGCGTACAAATGGTCTGTTGAGTTTTATACAAGTGGAGCGACTATTAATAGGATTATGAGGCGTGCATTCCGTGCAGCGAAAGTGGTAAAAACTAAAACAGATATTTCAAAAGGTGCAATTAGCATTGCCTATGCTGGATTTTTGAAAGTGAGAGAGTTGATAGATGTAAAAGGAAAAAGTGTGTTGAGTATAGGAAATTCAGAGATGAATAGGTTATCTTGTGAGCACTTCTCGGAACATGGGGCTGTTATTAAAGCTGTTGCAAATAGGACTGTTGAGAATGTTAAGGACTTAGCAAATAAGTATAGCGCTTCTGTTTTTGGTCTTGACAGTTTAAAAGACGCTTTTGAAGCTATAGATATAGTTGTTACATCTACAGCATCAAAAAAGCCTATAATAAAGCCTGAGTTTATACCTCTTGATAGAAAAATCGTTATTGTTGATTTGTCTGTCCCTCAAGATACAGAACGCAGTGTTGAGGAATTAGATAATGTTAAGGTTGTACGGATTGATGATTTGAAGAATATAGTTAACCAATCGTTGGAATATAGAAAGAAGCAGACTGAACTTGCTGAAAGAATCATAGAGGAAGAGATTGAGTCCTACAAAGAGTACGTGCAATCTTTGGATTATGATGATGTGATTAGAGAGATAAGGCTGAGGGCTGAGAGAATTAGAAAATTGGAGATTTATAAATTTGAGAAAATAAATAAAAATAAGATAAGCAAAGAAATGCTAGAATCTATTGATAAGCTAACTAAATCTTTGCTGTCAAAAATACTCCATGAGCCCACAATGAATATTAAAAGTTTTTTAAATAACCCAGAAGGAGATCTTTATATTGAACTGTTGAGGAGGTTGTTTGATATAAGTAAATCCAAAAAGGATGTGAGATGCTTTTTCTCGGAAAACAATTGAGAATAGGCACAAGAGCATCAAAGCTTGCTTTGTGGCAAGCGGGTTTTGTAAAAGAGAAGCTTGAGCAGTTGGGTTTTGAGTGTGAAATTATCCCTATAAAGACAGAAGGCGATAAAACAAAGAAACCCCTTTATGATTTAGGTGGTAAGGGACTGTTTGTTAAAGAGATAGAAAAGGCTCTGATTGATAAAGAAATTGATGTTGCTATTCACTCTTTGAAAGATATGAGTGTTTATGGTAGTGATGAATTTGAATTTGTAGTTTTTGAAAGGGATTTTTATCAAGATACGTTTGTGTCTTTTAAGGGTAATCTCCTTGAACTTAGAAGTGGTGCAAATATTGGTACAACATCGTTGAGAAGAAGGGCAGAGATCTTACGCGTTAAGAGGAGTATTGAGTTTGTTGACCTACGTGGCAATCTGGATACGAGATTAAAGAAACTAATAGAAGGTGCTATTGATGGTATTGTAGTTTCTAAAAGCGGCCTTGTGAGATTGGGTTTGTATGATGAGAGCTATATGTACGACCTTGAATTCATGATTCCATCTGCTGGACAAGGTGTTGTGGCTATTGAGTTTTTGAAAGATTTTGGGTTTAAAGAAGAGATTAAGAAGCTCGAAGATGAACAAACAAGGGTGTGTATTGATGCAGAGCGGGCGTTTGTAAGGCAGCTAAACGCATCTTGCAACTATCCAATAGGAGCACATGCTTACTTTGATGGCAATGAGTTCTGTATGAGCGTTATGTATGGTTGCCCTAAGGATTTGACCAAAACAATAAGATATACAAGTTGTGATAATAGTGTGATGTTTGTAATTACAGATGTCATAGATTACGTTGATAGGGTAAGGAATGAAACAAGTTTCTGTCAGTAGTCTGCTCCCATTAAAACTTTTTCCCAATATAGAAGATAAAGTTTGGTTTGAAAACAATTTTAGGCGCAAATTCCTACTTAAATGTAATAATATAGATAAAAACAATTATGATTTTTTTCTTACGCACTCATTAGGAGGCGATATAGAGTTTTTAAAAAGAGGTAATAAATCAAAAAAACCACATGTACTTTTTAGTGCGAATAAGAGGGATTTAATAAGATATACAGAGATTTACGATGATTTTTTAGATATATTTCCTATTGAATCAATGGAGTTTAGGGCTGTTGACTTTATCATAGATAGCAGGGCTGATTGGGTGGTTTTTACGAGTAAAAGGGCTGTTGAATTTTTCTTTAAAAAGATTTCAGTTAGATTTTTATGTGACAAAAAGGTTGCAGCCATAGGTGATAAAACGGCGTATGCGTTAATGGAGAGGGGTTTTAGATTGGACTATGTGCCTGAAGAATTTTATGGTTCTTCTCTTGTTGAGTTTTTAAAAGATAAAGGTAAACTGCTTGTTATATCGGCAGCAAAGTATAATAAAGTCTACGATGAATTGGATAATGTGATTGTTGTGCCTGTTTATGAAAATGTAGTACCTGAAAGAATCAAGTATTTTGAGCCAAAAGGTCAATTCGAATTCGGCTTATTTTCAAGTCCATCGGCGTTTTGGCATATAAAAGAGGCTTTTGGAAGTTATCAATTTGTAGAAAATATTAAGAATATAGTCGCTATAGGTCGAACAACAAAGTCTTATATTGAATCGTGTGGTTTTGAAGCTGTTATGCCAAATAGAGCAACAATTGATGACATGTTTAAGTACGTGTTGGATTTGATTTAAAAAAGGGGGAGTGTATGGAGGACTTTGGGGAGCTTGAACGTATAGCAAGAGAACTCAGAAAAGATGTGCTTGTTATGTTAAATAAGGCTAAAAGTGGCCACTCTGGCGGGTCGTTGAGCGTTGTTGATATACTTGTAGCGTTGTACTTTGGTGGTATAATGAATTATGACCCAAAAAATCCCTCATGGGAAGATAGGGATAGGTTGGTTTTGTCAAAAGGTCATGCTTGCCCCGCACTGTATGCTACTCTAGCAAAGGCTGGTTTTTTTGAAAGAGAGCTTTTGTGGACGTTGAGAAGGTTGGGCTCTCCTCTTCAGGGGCATCCAGATTCAAAGAAGCTACCAGGCATTGATGCATCCACTGGGTCTTTGGGTAACGGTATAACACAAGCTGTAGGAATTGCACTTGCAGCAAGGGTTTTACATAAGAGATATAAGGTTTTCTGTATAATGGGCGATGGTGAGCTTCAAGAAGGTATAACCTGGGAAGCATTCATGGCAGCATCGCACTATAAACTGTCCAATTTGATTGTTATTGTGGATTTTAATGGCCTACAAATAGACGGAAGGGTGATGGATATAATGAATATATCTCCTTTAAAGGAAAAGTTTGAAGCGTTTGGTTTTAGGACGTATGAAATTGGTGGCCATGTGTATAAAAATTTGATTGACACGTTAACTACAGCAAAGCGCAATGTAATTAGCCCGACAGCGATTATTGCAAGGACGGTTAAGGGGTATGGCGTTTCATTTATGGCAAACAAAGTTGAATATCATGGTGTTCCGCCTTCAAATCAAGAGTTAGAAAGAGCGCTAAAGGAGTTGGACAATGGAATTTAAGGCAACGAGAGAGGCATACGGTAAGGCTTTGGTTGAGTTGGGTAAAAAAGATGACAGGGTTGTTGTATTGGATGCAGATTTGAGCGGTTCTACAAAATCTAAGGAATTCCAAAAGCAATTTTCTAATAGATTCTTTAATATGGGTATAGCAGAAGCCAACATGGTGGGAGTCGCTGCTGGCATGGCTTTAAATGGCTTAAAACCCTATGTATCATCGTTTGCTGTATTCATCACGGGAAGGGCCTTTGAAATCGTAAGGCAATCAATTTGCTATCAGAATTTGCATGTTGTCCTTTGTGGTTCACACTCTGGCATTAGTGTTGGTGAGGATGGTGGTTCTCATCAATCTATAGCGGATATTGCCCTAATGAGGTCTTTGCCTAATATGAAGGTTATTGTTCCTGCAGATTACAACGAAGCCTACCTTGCTGTTTTGGAATCTGTAAATATAGAGTCTCCTGTATATATAAGGACATCGAGGGCAAAATCGCCCATTATTATTAAAAAAGATAAGTTTGCATTGGGTAGAGCAGATGTTTTAAGGGAAGGCAAGAGTGTTACGGTTGTTGCCTGCGGAATGATGGTTAGTCTTGCTCTGGATACTGCAGAACTTTTGGAAAAAGAGGGTATAGATTCTGAAGTTATAAATGTATCATCCATCAAACCCATAGATAGGGACACAATTATTAAATCAGCTAAAAAAACCAGTAGAGTGGTTACGATTGAAGAACATACAGTTATTGGTGGATTAGGAAGTGCCGTCAGTGAGGTTTTGACAGAAGAGTATCCAGTTAAAGTTTTAAAAATAGGAATAGAAGATGTGTTTGGCGAATCCGGAACTAAAGATGATCTGTTCTGTAAATTTGGTTTTACAAAAGATGCTTTAGCTGAAAGGATAAAAGAATTCTTGAATGGTTGAGTTTATAGAGGTAACAAAGAGTTATAAAAAAAAGCCCATATTTGTGAACTTGAGTTTTCGTATAGTTCCAAATAGAATAAATCAGATTGTTCTACCTCAATCGGCGGGTAAGAGCACTATTTTAAAGATGATTTATGGCGCTGAAAAACCTGATAGTGGCTTTGTTAGGGTGTTTGACTTTAATGTTACAGATTTAAATTATTCTGGTATCTTGCTTTTGAGACGCTATTTAGGCATCATTTTTGAAGATATAAGACTTATCTCTAATATGACAGTAAAGGACAATCTAAAAGCCATAACAAAGCTTACGAAGAGAAATCTTTATTTGTCTGAAGAGATATTTGATATGCTCTCAATTGGTCATCTGTTGGATAAATATCCATATGAGCTTTCCATAAGTGAGCAATCTCTTGTTAATATTGCAAGAGGCGTAATTTATAATTTTCCACTGGTTTTAGCCGATGAACCTTTGAGATATCTATCATTAGATTATAAAGTTAAAGTGATTCATCTGTTTAAATATTTAAACGAGAAAAAGAGTATAACTTTTCTTATTGCTGCATTAAACCCAATAGATGAAAATTTTTATACCATAGATTTGAGATATGAAAAGGGATAATGTAAAAGTAGCGTTATTTTTCATATTCGTATCTTTTGTTTTAACGATGAGCGTTATAATGGGTGTATTTTTAGCGATGAATAGCTACGTTCAGCAAAAAAAGAGCAATATTCCTCTATACGTTTTCCTAAAAACAGATACTACTCAAAATGCCGTAGAAGATTTTGTAAATACAGTTAAACAACTGAATGGTGTAAAAAGTGTTAAACTTATCAATAAAAAGAAGGCGTTAGAGCAAATGGTGAAAAAATTCCATATTGACCCCACTATTTTTGTGAATAATCCGTTTCCCGATTCTTTGGAGGTGTTTTTTTATCCAAATTACACAAATAAGGATTACTTTAATAGATTTAGAGAGGATATAACAAGCCCCATTGTTGAAAGTGTTGCTTATCCTAAAGATGTTTTAAAGGAAATAGAATCCATTCATTCAAAGGTTATCTATTTTTCGGAGATAGTTATATTTGTGCTTTATAGTGTTGAATTTATAGTATTTTTATCTATAATGACCATATTTTATTCAAATAGGAAGTTTGATTATGATACGCTAAAGTTCTTTGGTATTAAAAGGTTTACTATTTTTAGGCTGTTTTTGAAAGAAACAATGCTCCCCTCTTTCTATGGCTTTATATTTTCGGTTGTTTTAATTTTTGCTTTATATTTTACATATGGAAGCTATGGAGGATTACCGTTTATGAGCATTGAATTGTTTAAAAGCGTTCAAAGGGATACGTTTGTTGTAAATATAATCGTAGGTTTTGGCTTTACGCTTCTATCTTCTATTTTGGTTTTCTTAATAAACGATGAAAAAGTTTAATTTAATATTCTTGGCTTTTGCTCTTCTTTTAACCTCACCTGCCTTTTCAGCCAATAAAAAGGTTATAGAAAAACAACTTAAAACCTTGAGCAAAAAATTAGAGCAAACAAAAATAAATTATGAAAAAATAAGACAACAATATAGAGATTTAATGATTCAGATAAAAAATACAGATGGAAGAATTGAGTATTTAGAAAAAAGGATAAAAACTACACACAGGAGTTTAAGTAATTTAAATAAAAAAATAACGAATTTAAATAACGAAATAGAAAAGGTTTCTGCTAAGCTAGTGGTTCAAAAGAAATTACTTCAAAAAGAGTTGAGAAGTTATTACGAGTATTCTTTTGTTAGTCGTTATTACAATAAAGGTGTGTGGTTTGGACATATGAACGGTTATGTTACTGAATATATGCAAAGTAGAATTGAAAATTATATTAATCAAAGGGGATATTTAAAGCGCAGAATTGAACAGTTAAATAAGTATAAACTTATGAAACAAAGAATTATCAATGACATAGAGAATCAGCAAGTGGCTCTTAGTAAGCAAAAATTTCAACTTAAGGCCTTGGCTTTGCAAGCAACAAATAAGAAGGCGCAATATTTGAACAGAATTCAACAAATAACAAAACAGCAAGAATCTCTTAAAGAGCTGCTTAAAAGAATTATCAAGGAGGAGGAAAAAAGAAGAAAGGAGCTCCTTGCTAAGAAAAAGAGGAACAGGAAAAATATAATAAAAATTAATCCTAGACTTGTTGCAAAAGAGTTTTCTGCTTTGGC
The DNA here is from genome assembly GCA_015490005.1 of Desulfurellaceae bacterium. Lineage (GTDB taxonomy): Bacteria > Campylobacterota_A > Desulfurellia > Desulfurellales > Hippeaceae > Hippea. The sequence goes on from WFYS01000121.1 coordinate 36,564, forward strand.
TAGGAAGATTCCGCCTCCAGTTAGCGGTGATATTGTGAGCTATTTTGGTAGAAAATATGACCCACTTTTTAAGGTTTACACGCGAAATGATGGAATTGATATAAAGGCCAAAAGGGGAAGCTGTGTCAAATCTATTGCATATGGCAAGATAGATTTTGTAGGAAATTTGCCAGGTTATGGTGGAGTTGTTATAATAAACCACTTGAACGGTTATTATACCGTTTATGGAGGTGTTAGGTGTTTTTATGGGGTAGGGAAGATAGTAAAAGCTTATCAATGTATCGGCAGAATGACTTCTAACAAATTGCATTTTGAGATTAGACGGCATTCTACACCCCTTAATCCACTAAATTATTTAAACAGGAGGTTGTTGAAATGAAAAGGGTTTTAGCCCTAGTATTTGTGCTTGTTTTTGTGAGTTATTCATCTTTTGCCCAAGAAACTAGGTATGAGAAATTAAAGGTTTTTGCAAAAGTTATGGCTATAATAGAACACGATTACGTTGATAATGTAAGTGAAGTGAAGTTGATTAACAATGCAATTAAAGGAATGGTTAGCTCCCTCGACCCACATTCATCGTACATGACAAAGAGTGAGTACAAAGAACTTAAAATTATGACTACTGGTAAGTTTGGCGGTTTAGGTATGGTAGTTACGATGAAGGATGGCGTGCTTACTATTGTTTCACCTATAGAAGATACTCCTGCTTATAAGGCGGGCATTAAGGCTGGGGATATAATTATAAAAATTAACGGTGAGAGTACGATAGGTATGACTTTAGACCAGGCTGTCAAAAAACTCAGAGGAAAACAGGGAACTAAAGTTAAGCTAACTATTTTAAGAGAAGGTGCTACAAAACCCATAGAACTCGTGATTACTAGGGCTATTATTCATGTTAAAAGCGTAAAGTATAAAAAATATGGGAATATAGGTTATGTTAAAATAACACAATTTCAGAATGGAACAACAAAGGAGCTAAAAAAAGTACTAAAGAAATTAGGCAAAATAGATGGTTTGGTATTGGATTTAAGAAACGATCCAGGTGGTCTGTTGAAAGAGGCTGTAGGTGTATGCGATCTGTTTATCAAAAAAGGTGTTATTGTTTCTATTAGAGGAAGAAGGAAAAATAATGTTCAATATTTTTATTCACACGACGATGGCAATGAGCCAACCTATCCGATGGTTGTTTTGATAAACTCAGGAACAGCGTCTGCAGCGGAAATTGTCTCTGGTTGCTTAAAAGACCACAAAAGAGCGATAATAATGGGTGTTAGAAGTTTTGGCAAGGGTTCTGTTCAGTCTATTATTCCTTTGGGTGATGGTTCTGCTTTGAGACTTACAACGGCTCGCTACTATACTCCTAGTGGCAAGAGCATACAGGCTGTTGGCATACAACCCGATATTGTTGTTTATCAGGCAAAGATTATGCCAGAAAAGATGGGTATGAGTTTAAGGGAAAACAACTTATTGCACCACTTGAATAATCCAGAACTAAAGAAATTGTTGAATAAAAGTAAGAAAAAACATGTAAATTTACAGCAAGAGCTTAAGGACGATTATCAACTACTTAGAGCTATAGAGCTTATCAAAGCAGAGGATGTTATATGCTCAAGAAAATCGGGCTAACCCTGTTAGTCCTTCTTTTTTCTATTCACAGTTTTGCTGCGAGTTCCCTTTATCTGCTTAAAAGAAAGAAACTTGCTATCGTAATTGATGATATGGGTTACAATATTGAGCTTACTCATAAATTTGAAAATTTGGGATTACCACTTGCCTTCTCCTTTCTCCCATATGCGCCGTACACACACGAATTATCTCTTGAAGCCTCAAATAAAGGATTTGTTGTAATGATTCATATGCCGAGTCAGCCTAAAGATTATCCAATTCACAAGCCGGGTGGTTATGCTATTTTTCTTTGGACATCAAAAGATGAAACATTCAAACACTTGCAAGAAGCCTACAAAATAATTCCAGCAGCTCTGGGATTAAATAATCACATGGGGTCTGCTATTTTAAGAGACCCTACTCATCTCGATTATATAATGGAGTTTTTGAAAGAGCATAATCTATTTTTTGTTGATTCTGCAACGGTGAGGGATAGTTTGGGATGCGTTGAAGCAGAAAAGTTCAATGTTCCTTGTTCAAAGAGAGAAGTATTTTTGGATGACCTTAAACAAGTTGGCTACATAAAGGGTCAAATTAGGAGAGCTTTGAACCTTTTAAAAAAGCAGGATAGTGTTTTGGCTATAGGCCATTGCAATGAAAAAACCTGTGAAGCCCTATATGAAATGCGTAGCGTATTGAAAAAATACATGGTTCCTGTAATATTTGTGTTAAAATGATTTTGGCTTTTGACACGTCTTGCGACGATACTTCTGTTGCGCTGTATAAAGATGATAAAATTTATAGCAATGTTGTATCTTCTCAAAATGATGTACATGCCAAATTTGGCGGTGTAATACCGGAGCTTGCAGCCAGAAAACACGCAGAGGTTATAGCTTATTTAACAGACGAAGCGCTCGATAGGGTAGGTTCTGATTTAAAAGATGTGAACCACGTTGCTGTAACAGTTGGCCCTGGACTTTTACCAAGCTTACTTGTGGGATTATCCTTTGCTAAAGCTTTGGCCTATGCTAATAATTTGCCAATAATTCCTATCAATCACATAGAAGGACACATATTTGCTCCTTTTTTTAACAAATATATAGAGTATCCCTTTCTTTCTCTTGTTGTGTCTGGTGGCCACACACATCTATTCTATGTTAAAAATTTTGGCAATTATGAGTTGGTTGGAAAAACTTTGGATGATGCCGTTGGAGAAGCGTTTGATAAGGTGGCGAGAGTGTTAGGGTTAGAATATCCTGGTGGACCTGTTATAGACAAACTGTCAAAAAATGGAAATCCCTATCAGTTTAGGATTCCTAAGGGATTAGAAAATGACAAAAGCTTTAATTTTAGCTTTAGTGGCGTAAAGACGCATGTTAAAAATCTTGTTAAAAAATTGGATGGCCTGTCAAAAACTCAGATTATGGATATAGCAGCCTCTTTTCAAAAAGCATCTATAGATGTGTTGATTGAAAAGACTGTTAGGGCGGCTAAAGAATTAAATGTTAAAATTGTGTCAGTTTCTGGAGGTGTGTCAGCAAATTCATATTTAAGAGAGGCTTTCAAAAAAGCATCAGAGAAGCATGCCTTTACGCTTGTTTTACCAGAAAAAGAGATGACGACAGATAATGCTCTTATGATAGCATTTACTGCATCACTCGATGTAAACAGAGCCACATGGGAATATGCTAAAATAGAAGCAAACCCCTCATTGAGACTATTCTAGCCCTTCAATATCGTAGCTTTTTATATATTTCTCAATTTTTTTGAGTTCTTCAGCTTCTTTTTTTCTTTCATTTTCTATAGCTTCAGGTTTTCCTTCATTTAATGCTGAAATTTCCTTTTCTAACTCTTCTATTCTGTGAAGCAGATATCTTATTACTCTACCCTCCACATCTGGAAGTTTTGTGTGTTCCAAATCGACCTTTTTTTCTGGATTTTCTTTCTCGATTGTCTTTGCTGGCACACCCACGACTGTGGAATTTCTCGGCACATCCCTTATAACAACACTTCCAGATCCTATTTTTGAATTATCTCCTATTTTGAGTGCACCAAGCACCTTTGCTCCGCTTCCTATCACAACATTATTTCCAACAGTGGGGTGCCTTTTAACCTTTTTTAAACTTGTACCCCCTAGAGTTACACCCTGGTATAGTGTTACATTGTTGCCAATTTCTGCTGTCTCGCCTATAACTATGCCCATACCGTGGTCTATAAAAAATTTTTTTCCTATATTTGCTCCTGGATGAATTTCTATACCTGTTAAAAATCTTGATATGTGTGATAAAAACCTTCCAGTAAGTTTAAAATTTCGTTTCCAAAAAAAATGTGAGATTCTGTGAAACCATAAAGCGTGCAAACCGGGATAACAAAATATTACCTCTGGGATACTGCGTGCAGCAGGATCTCTTTCGAATACTGTTTCTATATCTTCCTTTAACGTGTCAATGATACCTGATTTTTTTAAGGTCACGTATAGGGATGTGCTTAAAGTAGCAAAAGCAAACATTTTTGAAGGTAGTTTCTTCATTTCTCCACCCTTTTATTTAATATAAATTCTTCGACTAAATTTTCCTGTATCGATATCATATTGTTAAATTTTTCCATTGTTTCGTGTGTGTAGCCTAAAAGGTGTAAAAAACCGTGAGCTACTATAAAAAGCGTGTATTTAAGTGCATTTACGTTTTGCTCCCTTGCCTCTTTTTCTAAAGTTTCAAGGGATATTGCAATGTCTCCCAATATATTACCATCGTACCCATAAAAGCTAAGTATATTTGTTGGAGAGTCTTTTTTTCTAAATTTTTTGTTTAGTTTTTGTATCTCTTCGTCGTTAGTGAAAACAATGTTTAATTCTTTATCTTTATTGACAGAAAACTTATCCATAAGAAATAAAATGAAGCTTTTTACGATTTCTCTATTATTAAATTCAGTTTTGCTTATTATCGTTAGATTCATTACTCTTTTGACTTTCCTCTGGGTATTCTATTCTGTGATGGAAAATTCCAACTAAGACTTTTACAAAGCTATCTACGATTTTATTAAGATCTTTCAGTGTCAATTCACACTCATCTAACTGCCCATCTAAGAATATTTTGTTTGTTATCTCCCTTACAAAGTCCCTTAGATGAGCTACTGTAGGGTTAGATAGAGTTTTGGATGCTGCCTCAACCTCGTCTGCAATCATGACTATTCCTGCTTCTTTTGTTTGTGGCTTGGGGCCTGGATATCTAAAATCTTCTTCTTTTGGGTCAAGACCATTTTCTTTGGCTTTGTTGTAGAAGTATTTTATTAGGCTAGTTCCATGGTGTTGTTGAATTATATCTATTATGTAGTTACCGAGCCTACTCTTTTTAGCTATCTCAACGCCATATTTCACATGGTTTTTTATAATTAAAGCACTGATAGATGGTTTTAATTTGTCATGGAGATTCTTTCCGTCCGTTTGATTTTCTATAAAGTACATAGGTTTTTTTATTTTTCCTATATCGTGATAGTAAGAACCGACTTTAACAATTAGTGGGTTAGCACCTATTTCACTTGCAGCAGCCTCTGCTAAGCTTGATACAACAATACTGTGATGATAGGTGCCTGGGGCTTTTATGGCTAACTCTTTTAATAGCGGGTTATTTAAATTTCCGAGTTCTAATAGCTTAATATCGGTGGTTACGTTGAAAGAGAATTCAAATACAGGGAGCAGCCCGCTCACGATTATTGAGGATAAAATACCACTTGTAACGCCAAAAATGAGATCTATTAACATGGCTTTTGTTATATCATTATTTCTTAATAGGCACAGAAGCACTATAAATACAATATTGCTCAAAGATACGTATAATCCAGCTTTTATTATGCCTGTTCTCGTTTTTTCCCTTTTTATGCCAAATATGCCTATAACGTTACCTAAAAATACGTAAATACCTATGTATGATGCCATTTCTGGAGAGGTTGAAAGCCATGATGTTATGCCGAATAGGATAGAAACCAAAAATGCAAGTTCAAAATCTATTATTATAGCGGCAATCATAGAGGCTACGGCAAATGGCATTCCTAACAGTATGGCTCTTTGTGTTATATCTACATTAGAAAAACTTATGACGTTGGATAGATAAGTGGATAGTTTAAAAATAAGCAGTTGTATTATTATCAAGGTTTCAATGATTGCCAGTGTTTTAACCACACTTATCCATTTATTTTTTTTGGCTTTTGTGGTCTCGTAAATTTTAAATAGAACTATTGAGATGATAATAAAAATCAGCATGTTTGCTATAAATTTCAAATATGTGTTCTGTTTTTGTTTTAGGGAATTAAGTGCGTTAAGTTTCAGATAATCTGCTTTTGTTATAACGTCTCCACTTCTTACTATTATTTCACCTTTTGATATTTTAAAAAACACCTTATTGACCTTTTTTGATGCCTCTTCTTTTTTTTGCTGGGTTGCCAGAGAATTAAACGTTAGATTTGGTGAAATGAGTTGTGATATTAAATCCCATATGGTGTTTCTCAATATTGCATTATCAACAGTATCCCTAAGGTTATTGTATGCAATTATTTTTGCCCTTGTTACATCTATAACATCGTCTTTGTTGAGTAGTTGCTCGTTTTTGGGATTTTTTATATCTCTAATCATTATTTTGTTTGGTGTGAATTTATACAAGCTCCTAACAGAATCTACTATATAGTAGTTTTGCAAACTTTCTAAAGCGTCTTTTGCAGGGCCAAAAATATCCTGTGGTTTGAAACGCACTATCCTTTTGTACAAAGACAGGCTGGGTTTGATTTTTAATATGGTAAAGAATGTTTTTTCCGGGGCTTTAGAATTATCTTTGTTATTAATGGAAAAGAGAGCCTTTTTTAATAGGGATATTGTGTTTGAAAAGAGCTGAGAGTTGTAATCGAAAACGGGGGGCACATTATTCATTGCTTCTTCTATACGATGTTTGGTAGCCTCTTTGTCCTCAACTAGCATATTTACCGTGGCTCTTATTGTTTTTGGCGCTATATCACCTATTTGTAAGTTGTATATTGTGGTCGAGGATTTTGGGAGGTTCAGTATAATCACCACTATAAAAAAAATTGTGCTTATAGTGTATTTATTGAAGATTTTGCTTAATTTTTCTTCAATTTCTTCAATAAATTTTTCCTTTTTTTCTTTTACGTTCATCCTATTCCCACTCAATGGTTGCGGGTGGCTTTGATGAGATGTCGTAAACCACCCTGTTTACATATTTTACCTCATTTATAATTCTATTTGCGATTCTGTTTAAAACATCATATGGTAGATGCGCCCAATCGGCTGTCATTCCATCTACGCTATTTACAATCCTCACAGCTACAACATTTTCGTATGTTCTTTTATCTCCCATTACACCTACGCTGCTTATAGGTAGCAGGACAGCAAAAGCCTGCCATACTTCGTCATATAAATTGGATTTTTTTATCTCTTCTGTAACGATTTCGTCTGCATCTCTTAAAACGTTTAGTTTCTTCTCTGTGACTTCACCGATAACCCTGATTGCCAATCCTGGCCCTGGAAATGGATGTCTGTTTATGTAATCATCTTTTAATCCTAACTCTTTACCAAGTTTTCTCACTTCATCTTTAAATAGCTCCCTCAGTGGCTCTATTAGTTTAAAGTTTAAATTTTTGGGTAATCCTCCAACGTTATGGTGACTCTTTATTGTTGCAGATGGCCCTTTAACGGAAACACTCTCTATCACATCGGGATAAAGCGTGCCTTGAGCCAAGAATTTTGCATCCTTATACTCTGTGGCAACTCTGCTAAACACTTCAATAAACGTATGACCTATTATTTTTCTCTTTTCTTCAGGTTCTGTGATACCTTTAAGTTTTTGTAGAAACAGCTTGCTTGCATCCACGTATCTCAGATTTACGCCCAGCTTTTTGAGGGAATTTACAACATATTCTGGTTCGTTTTTTCTCAAAAGACCGTTGTTTACAAAAACGCCTATGAATTTGTTGCCGATTGCCCTTTTCATTAAAGCAGCAACAACACTTGAGTCAACACCGCCAGAAATAGCTCCAATTACAAGTTTATCGCCAACCTTTTCTTTAATTTGTTCTATAAGATTGTCAACTAAGTTTAACATATTCCATTCGGCTTTTGCCTTGCAAATGTTAAAAACAAAGTTAGATAGCATCTCTTTTCCCTTTTCTGTATGATGTACCTCTGGATGAAACTGGACAGCCCAAATTTTTCTTTCTTTGTTTTCTATAGCTGCAAAAGGAGAATTATCCGTTTTGGCTATTGAATTAAAACCGTTTGGTAATTTTTTAAGCCTATCACCGTGACTCATCCATACGACACTGTCTTCAATTTTTTTGTCTATTAAAGCGTTATTTTTTATAATGATAATTTTTGCAAATCCGTATTCTCTCTTTTCTGCTTCTATAATTTCTCCGCCAAAAAAGTGTGCTATGATTTGCATTCCGTAGCAAATACCCAAGATGGGCAAATTTAGTTCAAAAATCTTTTTCTTTAAAAGTGGCGGGTTTTTCTCGTATATGCTTGATGGGGAGCCAGATAAAATCAAGCCTTTTGCGTCTTTTATCTTAGGTTCTTTATCAAATGGAACTATCTCTGCATAAACCCCGAGTTCCCTGATTTTTCTTGCAATGAGCTGAGTATATTGAGACCCAAAATCCAATATTATAATTTTATCCATTGCTTTCTCCAATTAAACAGTCTGCTATCGCTATATCTGGGCTACCGATACTTCCGGAAAAGTATAAATTGTTTGATACCTCTATCACTCTTTTCATGATTTGAAAAAAATTGCCTGCGAATGCGGCAGATTTGAAATAGGACACAAGTTCACCATTATGTACCAAAAAACCGCTCACGCCCAAAGAAAAGTCGCCGCTTATAGTGTTTGCCATATGTAGTCCCATAACGTCTGTTATGTATACGCCGTCAAACATGTTCAAAAGTTTGTCCCTATCAATTTTTTCATTTCCCTTTATGTGTAGATTAAAAGGTCCAACTTTTGGTAAAGTATCAAATCCTGCTCTTTTTGCATGAGATGTGTTTTTCATATTTAGCCTATTTGAAGTGTAAGTATTATGCATAAAGGTTTTTAGCATGCCGTTTTCCACAATTACAACGTCACTTCTTTTACTTCCCTCATCGTCAACGTCTATATTGTTTGGTCTGTTTTCTAATTGCTTTGAATCAATAATCGTAAGTTTATCAGAAAATATTTTCTCCCCTAATTTATCCTCAAGGGGAGTTGTATGATTTATAACTGAATAACCATTAAAAATGCTCAAGAAGTGAGCGAGTATGTCCCTAAATGTATTGTTTGATATTATTATACTATATTTTTTTGTTTGAATGGGTTTTGGATAAAGTTTATTAACGGCAGAATTTGCGGCTTTTTTCGCTAAGAATTCTAAATCGATTTTGTCCAGTTTGTCTGAGTCCAAATGGTAATATGCCAAATCAGAGATTTTGTCCTCTGCTAAAACCTCTAAAGAAGCTCCTCCAGAACTCTTTTCGTACTCCACAGTCAGACCGTAGCTGTTTGCTATTTCTACATGTTTAAATGATATGCCTATTCCGGCTGACTTGACATCTTTTATTCTTTTATCGAACTGCTTTGCTGTGGAACTTAAAAACTCTAATTTATATTTGGCTTCGTTTTCATCTATTTCTTCTAATGCCATGTTTTTTTTGTATACAGAGGCTTTTTTGGGAATTGTGGGCGATTCTAATGTTTTTGAGTACGTTATTGCTTCTTTTACCTCTTTTACAATTTCATCTAGCTTATCTGAATGATACGGTAAAGACACAAACGCCATTTTATTGTCTTTTATAACTCTTATACCGACTCCGGAGCTCTCTTCCAGCCCTTTTGAGAAATCTTTCGAGTTTTTGAGTTCGAATTCCACAGATTTTGATTTCTCTAAAAAAACCTCAACTTCGTCGAATGCATTTTTCAGTTTACTTAAAATAACCGAGGCTTCCACTATCACCCTCCCATGGTTTTGGCAAAAATAGTTCCGAGTATAAATTTAGTGCAAATCTATCTGTCATACCAGATATGTAGTCAGTTACTACTGTTTCTTTATCTTTTGAAAATTGTTTTTTTATTAGGTGTGTATTTTCCATGAAAAAATCAAAAAGCTCCCCTAAAATCTTTTCTGCTTTTTTAACCTCTTTAAGAGCCCTTTTGCTCAAATATACGCGCTCAAAAAGAAAATCTCTCAACTCGTTTAGGGTCTCTAAAACTTCGCTTTCCATTGATACCATTTTGTAATTTATGCTTTGGGTTTCTTTTACGACACTCTTAACCATTGTGTCTATGCGTTGAGCGTGTGTTGAACCTAAAACGTTAGATATTCTTTTAGGAATGTCGGAATTTTGAATGATGTCAGCGCGTATTGCGTCGTCAATATCGTGGTTAACATAAGCTATAATATCCGCAATCCTTACAATTTGCCCTTCAAGCGTGTTAGATGATATAGCCTGTGTATGCGGAATTATGCTGCCCCTACCTTTGGAATGTTTTAAGATTCCGTCCCTAACCTGATTTGTCAGATTTAATCCTTGACCATCCTTTTCTATAACATCAACAACACGCAGACTTTGCGTCCAGTGTTTAAATTTGCCGTTTGTTTTTTTGTCTAATACGCTTTCTCCTGCGTGTCCAAATGGTGTATGCCCTAAATCGTGCCCTAAAGCAATGGCCTCCGTTAAGGTTTCGTTTAAAAGTAGTGCCTTTGCGATTGTCCTTGCGATTTGGGAAACCTCGAGAGTGTGTGTAATCCTTGTTCTATAATGGTCTCCACCGGGGGATATGAATACCTGTGTTTTGTGTTTTAGTCTTCTAAATGCCTTGCTGTGTATTATTCTGTCTCTATCTCGCATAAAATCCGTTCTTACATCATCTTTTTCTGGTCCTTTGGGGCGCGTAGAATGTTTGGATAAAAAAGCATACCCCGATAGTGTATTTTCTTCTATTTTTTCCAGTATCTCTCGTATTAACATAGGTCTAATTCTTTTAGGAATTTATACCATACGTATTTCTCTAGTTCTTCAATGTCTAAGAAACAGGCCTCTTTTTTTATAAATATGGGTGTTTGAGAGAGGAGTCCTATAATTATGGCATCGTCTATAGTAATTGGAAAAGATTTTGTCGTGTTGTTGTTGATTATATTTATTGATGCTATATTTTTATATCCGTCTAAAATGACGATGGAATGTAGGCCTGCCCCTGTATCTCTTAAAAATCTTATAAATATTTCGTAAATATTGTTTGAAGAGACATAAACTCCATGCATTAATAAAGAGAGGAGTTTTGCTTTTTCATAACTAGTTGAGAATCTGTAAACAAGCCCATTTTCGCTTTTGCAGTAGATGTAACTACCTGTTTCATTAACTTCTATGTCACTAACCCTTACCCTCACCATTTCCTCTCTAAATAACTTTTCCTAATAGTGAATGCTTAAAGGCTTTTGTAATTTTTACTTTTACAATATCGCCTGCTTTAATATTATCCATAAAATCTAAATTGACAACCATGTTTTGCCTATTTCTGCCAAAAAATTGATTTCCTTTTTTAGAAACTCCTTCAATTAACACCTCTACAATTCTATTTTCATAGGTTTTTAATTTTTCCTGTGTAATTTTGGCTTGTAAATCCTGCAGTAAGTTTAATCTTTTCATTTTATCTTCCTCTGGCACTTGCCCATCCATATCTTTGGCTTTTGTAAAAGCTCTCTTTGAATATTTAAACGAAAACGATGTATCGTACTTAACTTCTTCCAATACATTTAATGTTTCTTGAAAATCCTCTTCAGTTTCTTGAGGAAAACCCACAATAATGTCCGTTGTTATTGAACCGTTTTTTACTATTTCTTTGTATATATGGACTTTTTCTAAGTATTCCTCTTTTGTGTACTTTCTTCTCATTAGATTCAATATTTTGTTAGAACCAGACTGAATGGGTAAGTGTATATGCTCACACACCTTTTTTAGATCTCTAATTGCATATATTAGGTCTTTTGAGAAGTCTTTTGGATGTGATGTTGTAAATCTAATGCGTTCAAGTCCCTCTACTTTATTGACCTCATACAGCAAATCAACGAATCCGTAGTTAAAGTTTTTTCCGTATGAGTTTACATTCTGGCCAAGTAGCATGACCTCTTTTGTTCCTTTGTCTACAAGTTCTTTTATCTCTTCAATGATAGCCTCCCTCTTGCGCGAGACCTCTCTACCTCGCGTATAAGGAACTACACAATAGGAACAAAAATTGTCGCATCCATACATTATGTCTATGTAAGAAGTTATTCTATTTAAGTGTGGAAAGATATAATCAGGTTTGTCCATGCTCGGTTTTATAAATACTCCACTAATACCTTGTTTTTTTACTATGTTATAAAACTCATCGATTGTGTTTGTTCCTACTACAACGTCTGCTAAATTTTTCAGTTTTTCATAGTTTATTTGGGCAACGCAACCCATTGCCACAATTGTTGCTTTTTTGTTTTTAAACCGTAGTCTGCCAATCTCGCTATACAGTTTGTTTTCTGCTTTCTCTCTTACAGCACACGAATTAATAATTATTAAGTCTGCTTGTTCTGCTTCTTCAACCTTCTCATAGTTGTTATCAAGTAGTATTCCCTCTACCTTTTCTGAATCCCTTTCATTCATCTGGCAGCCGAATGTCTTTATGTAATATTTCACTTTAAATACTTCCTTATGTTTTTGTTGTGATTTTTTAATGTTTTACTAAAAATCATTTTACCGTCTTTTTTGGATATGAAATATAGAAAATCACTGCTTATAGGATTATATGTCGCTTCAATCGCCTCTTTTGCCGGATTGCATATAGGTTGCGGAGGTAGGCCCTTGTGTAAATATGTATCAAAACTTTTATTATCTAACATTCGGGTCGAGTCCATTTGCAAAAACATATTTTTTTTAAGCCTGTTGTAAATTACTGATGCTACAAGTTTCATATCTCTTCTGTTAGTGGCTTCTTTTTGTATAATTGAGGCTATTATGAGCTTTTTATAGTCGTTGTTTGTAAAATTATCGCTCTTTTTAATCTCTCTGAAAACCTCTTTAAATCTCTTACACATTAGCTTCGCTATAGTTTTTGGATTTTCACTTTTTGCAAAGAAATAAGTATCAGGATAAAGAAAACCCTCGAGGTTTTTTGCTTTATACCCCACGCATTTTTCTACAAAATTTGGGTTGTAGGCTATTTTTTTAAATCCTTCGCTGTCCAAATCTTTTGATTTTAATATTTCAATAATCCTTTTTAAGCTAAATGCTGGCAGAATTGTTACCTTAACTGTATAGATTTTAGGACTTACAAGCTCATCTAGTACCTGCTCTGGCGTGTAATCTGCATAGAAAAAGTGATAACCCGCCTTTATGTTTCTTGCCTCCCCTGAGAGCCTTAGATAATAATAAAACCAATCACTACGTGCTATTAAGCCTTTATTTTTCAGTGTTTTTATAAGTTTTTGGACAGACTCTTGTTTTTTTACTTCGATATATAAACCTTTGTGAACGGTTGATGCTGGTGTGCTTAAAAATGAATTGAACTTAATGGCAGTGTACACAATAAATGCTAATACAAAGAAAAGAACTATGATGTTTGCTATAAACAGCTTTTTGACTAAATTCATAGAGAATCTAAATATCCTTGCAGTATAAACGTAGCTGCAATTTTATCTATGACCTTTTTTTTATTTTTTCTGCCTTTTACATTGGCGCTGTTGAGTATTCTTTCTGAAAAACGAGTAGAAAGTCTTTCGTCCCATTCCACAACGTCTACATTTACTGTTTCTTTTAATTTATCTATAAATTCTTCCGTTTCCTGAGCCCTTTTTCCTTTATTGCCACTTAGAGTAATTGGTAATCCTACAACAATTTTTTCTACTTTATTATCTTCCACAATTTTTTTAATTTGACCTAAAGCCGCATCGTTGCAATCTATAACTTTAAGCGGCATTGCTATTGTGTTTGTATCGTCACTTATAGCTAAACCAATCTTTTTTGTTCCATAGTCCACGCCCAAAACTTTCATAACAGTCTCCTTGCAAACCCTCAAAATATAAATATAATAATTTTCCATGGTAAAAGCAATAATTACGCTTGTTTTCCTTCTCTTTAGTCTAAATAGTTACGCTTATCGTATCGTGCACCTAAAAAGCTTTAGCATATTAAGTCTAACCCAAACCGTGGATAACGTTATTTTTACGTTCGATAAGATAGATAAATACAGGTTTATAATGCTAAGCAATGATTATTGGTATATCGCTGTTCCAGGAAAAATCATGAGCATAACCACTCCTCTTATACCAAAAGGCAATATAAGAAGAATATTGGTGCGTATAATAAAAGGTGAGACAAGAATTTTCTTTAAGATGGACAGCGGCTATAAATATAGATTTCACATAGTTTTGTCTAGAAACCGCCATTTTTTGATTGTTAGAGTAGAAAAACAAAATAGGATTAAAATACATAAAGCTTTTGCCACTAATAGAAAAAAGACAACGAAGACACGAGTGAGTAAAATACCTGTTGTGGTTGTGGATCCAGGACACGGCGGCAAAGACCCAGGTGCATTAGGTCTTTTTGGCTTAAAGGAGAAAAATATCACACTATCCATCGGAAAGTATGTAGCATACTTTTTGAGAAGAGATGGTTATAGGGTTTACATGACGCGTACAGGTGACACTTATCCAACGCTTGCGGATAGAGTTAGGCTAGCAAACAGGGTTAAGGCAGATGTTTTTGTTTCTATACATGTCAACTATACACCGAGAGATAGACTTAGGGTGAAGGGATTAGAAGTGTACTTTGTTAACACTACTTCTGATAAAAGAGCACTTAGATTAGCTGCACGTGAGAATGGTATGAGCTTATCTCAAATAAGCGACCTTAATAAGATTATACTGTCTCTAATTCAATCTACAAAAATTGAGTATTCTAAAAAATTGGCATCCGATATTTACAGATATATGCTTTTATACGGGAAGCAAGTTTATAAATCGTATACAGGTAAAGGTGTTAGACAAGCCCCATTTTATGTCCTTGTTGGAACGCGGTGTCCGTCTGTTTTAGTAGAAACTGCGTTTATCAACAATCCATCCGATGCAATATTTTTGAGAAATGATAGATTCAGAAGAACTTTGGCAAGGGGTATTGCAAAAGGGGTGGAACTGTTTTTAAGAAAAACCAAGATTAGCGTTGCTGAGCCTTTGGATAAGAACCTAAAATCTTGAGAAAAGCAGTCAAGGTTTCTACTTCTTGCAGAGCACCTTTTAATTTTTCGTCTTCTAAATGACCTTCAACATCAACATAAAATATGTAAGACCAGTTTCTCTGTTTAGAAGGCCTTGATTCTATACGTGTTAAGTTGATTTTGTTTTTATAAAATGGAGACAATATTTCATACAATGCCCCGACTTTATCTTTTATAGAAAACATAAACGATGTTTTATCATCCCCGGTAGGTTTCGGGATTTGTTTTCCTATAACGAGAAAGCGTGTTGTGTTGTTAGTTTTGTCTTCTATTCCGCTTGCAAGAACGTTGAGCCCATAAATCTCACTTGCAGCAAGGGATGCTATAGCTGCCGCTTCTTCATCCTTTTCTGCAATTCTTGCCGCCTTTGCTGTTGATACGGTTTCGTATAGAGGAACGTTGGGTAGGTGCTTTTTTATCCATCCTTTGCATTGTCCTAAAGCATTTGGATGGGAGTATATTGCCTTAATTTCCTCCAAAGAGTGAGATTTGCTCAACAAGTTGTGTTTTATGTCTATGTAAATCTCTGAGACAATCTTTACTGAAGAATTAACAAACATGTCTAAGGTGTAATGAACTACGCCTTCAATGGAGTTTTCTATTGGAACAACACCAAAATCTACCCTACCTTGTTCTACATCCATAAATACATCTTCTATAGATTCTTCAGGAAGGTAGTGGAGAGATAAGCCAAACCTTTCCATGGCTGCTTGGTGTGTAAATGTGGCTTCTGGTCCTAAATAACTGATTGTCAAAGGCTCTTCTAGCTTTATCGAGGCACTCATTATTTCCCTAAAGATGTTTTTTAAACTTTTTATTGGAAAGCTACCTGATGCATTTTCTTCTATCATTTTGTATATTTTTTTCTCTCTATCTGGAGAATAAAAGGGTAAACGATGCAACCTTTTTAAATCACCTACCTTTTTTACCAAAGTAGCCCTTTCTTCTAATAGATCAATAATCTTTTTGTCTATATCGCTTATTTCTTGTCTCAAACTATCTAATTTTACAGGAATTGAGTTGTCATTCCTCTCCATTTTTCCCATCTTCTCTTCAGTAATTTTTTCTTAGGTAAAGGTAATAGTTCATCTAAGCTCCCTAGAATAAAGTTTTTTATATTGTTGGCTGCTGCTTCATAATCCCTGTGGGCTCCGCCCAGTGGCTCTTCTATAATCTCATCTATTATGTCTAGCTCGAGTAGGTCTTTTGCTGTTACCCTCATGGCTTTTGCCGCATCTATAGAATGTTCTGTATCTCTCCATAGAATAGATGAGCAGCCTTCAGGGGATATAACGCCATAAATGGCAAATTCAAGCATTCCAATCTTATCGCCGCTTGCAATAGCTAAAGCACCGCCCGACCCACCTTCTCCAGTTATTACAACGACTATAGGTACTTCAAGCTCAAACATAAGTTTTAAATTGCTTGCAATAGCTTCAGACTGCCCTCTCTCCTCTGCTCCTACGCCTGGATATGCTCCCGGAGTGTCCACAAAAGTAACTATAGGTATGTTAAACTTTTCTGCAAGTTTCATTACGCGTTGGGATTTTCTATAGCCTTCTGGATTTGCCATGCCGAAGTTTCTGTCTAAATTGTCTTTTGTATTTCTCCCCTTTTGATGCCCAATTATAGCCACTCTTTGGTTGTCTATGTAACCAAATCCTGTAACTATTGCTTTGTCATCTGCAAATCTACGGTCTCCATGTATTTCTGTAAAATCATCAACTATATGTTGAACAAAGTCCAAAGTATATGGCCTATTAGGATGCCTTGCTATCTTTATTATTTTATCAATAGATAAATTAGTAAACTCTTTTTTTAGAATTTCATTTTTCTTTCTCTCAAGCTGCTCTATCTCTTCTATTACATCTATATTTCTCTCCATTGCCATTTTTTTTAGGTTTGCTATTTGTTCCTCTATCTCTTGCAGTGGTTTCTCAAAATCTAAAACCAACATATTTTTTCTCCTAAGCCGATTCTTTATCTAACCCAAATGACTCGTGTAAAGATCTAACGGCTAACTCTGTATATTTTTCATCTATTAAACAAGAGATTTTTATTTCTGAAGTGGATATAGCCCTAATATTTATATTTTCCGAGGATAGTGTATTGAACATACGGGCTGCGACTCCAGGATGAGAGCGCATGCCAACTCCTACAACGGATACTTTTGCCACATCCTTATTTACGCTTACTTCTCCTGCATTTAAATCTTTAGCTAGTCTTTTTAAAATCTCAAAGGCTTTTTCTGCATCATCTCTTGGTACTGTGAATGATATATCTGTTCTTTTTCCATCATCGCTGACATTCTGAACAATCATATCAACGTTTATGTTACTCTTTGCTATTTCATTAAATATTCTGGCTGCTACCCCTGGCTGGTCACTAACATCATTTATTTTTAGCCTAGCCTGATTTTTATCATGTGCGATTCCAGAAACCACAATTTTCTCCATTTCTTTATCCTCCTTTGTTACTAAAGTTCCAGGATTAAATGTAAAGCTTGAGAGCACCATTATTGGTACTTCGTATTTCATTCCAAATTCCACCGATCTGATTTGCAGCACCTTAGCTCCTAGGCTTGCAAGTTCCATCATTTCGGAATAGCTGATTTTATTTAGTTTTCTTGCATTGCTCACTATCCTTGGGTCTGCTGTGTATATTCCGTCTACATCTGTGTATATTTCACATACATCTGCTTTTAATGCAGCCGCAATAGCCACTGCTGTTGTGTCTGAGCCACCTCTACCAAGAGTTGTTACATCTCCTGTTGTATAGCTAATGCCCTGAAACCCTGCAACTATAACTATTTCGTTGTTATCCAAGTGCTCAAATATTCTTTTTGAGTTTATAGATTTAATCCTTGCTTTTGTATGAACTTCATCTGTTACAATGCCACACTGTCTACCTGTTAAAGCTACAGCTTTTGCTCCTATTTCGTTTATTCTAATAGCTACGAGTGCGCTTGATATACGTTCGCCGCTCGATAAAAGCAAATCCATCTCTCTATCTGAGGGATGTTTAGAAAGTTCTTTTGCCATTTTTATCAATTTATCTGTTTCGCCGGCCATCGCAGAAACGATGGCTACAACTTTATTACCTTTTTCTTGTGTTTCTTTGATATGTTGAGCCACTATATTGATACGTTCCAAAGACCCTACGCTTGTCCCACCATACTTTTGTACGATAAGAGCCATTTTCTTCAAGCCCTCCTTAAATCAAAATTTCCCTTTTTCCTCTGTGGTCGGGTTTCGAAAGTATACCTTTTTTTTCCATTTGTTCAACAATTCTTGCAGCTTTATTGTATCCAATTTTTAAACGCCTTTGTAAATAGGAAATAGAAGGGTTACCTCCATCTTTTATTATTTCAACGGCTTCTTCAAACATTGGGTCTAGTTCTTCATCATCTTCATTTACGCCCGCAATTTCCTTTGTTGCTTCCATGAGCTCCTCGTTATATTCAGGAGAGCCTTGAGATTTAACAAAGTCTGTAATACGCTTTATTTCATCGTCACTAATGAATGCTCCATGTATTCTAATCAAAGAAGATGAGCCTGGTTGCATAAACAACATATCACCTTTTCCAAGTAAGGTTTCAGCTCCAGGTGTGTCCAAAATTGTTCGAGAGTCCACCTTTGATGTGACCTTAAACGATACTCTTGCCGGAAAATTGGCTTTAATCAATCCTGTTACTACATCGACACTTGGCCTTTGTGTGGCCACGATTAAATGTATGCCGGAAGCCCTTGCTTTTTGAGCCAGTCTTTCTACGTACATCTCCACCTTTTTGCCGGACACCATCATTAAATCGGCCAATTCATCTATTACTACAACTATATATGGCATCTGAGGGTAGTCTATAGACCCTTTTTTTGCTTTAATGTTAAATCCTTCTATATTTCTAACACCGGCCTCATTCATGATTTTATAACGCGTTTCCATTTCATTTATAAGTGCATTTAAAGCTGCCGCTGCCTCTTTTGGATCCGTCACAACAGGCATCATCATGTGAGGTATATTGTCGTAAATAGAAAGTTCCAGTATCTTTGGGTCTATCATAACAAATTTTACCTCTTGAGGTGTTGCTTTGTAGAGTATGCTTATTATCATGGTGTTTAAGGATACACTTTTTCCTGAGCCTGTAGCACCGGCGATTAATAGGTGAGGCATTTTTGCTAAATCAGTTACAAACACGTTGCCTACAATGTCTTTGCCTAAACCTAGTGTTAACTTTGATGTAGACCTCAAAAATTCCTTAGATGATACGATTTCTTTCATATAAACCGTTTGTCTGACTTTGTTTGAAACCTCTATGCCTATTGCTGCTTTTCCTGGTATTGGAGCTATTATTCTAACGCTCATGGCTTCCATGGCGAGTGCAAGGTCGTTGTATAGGTTTGCGATTTTGCTTATTTTAACCCCAGATTTTGGTCTAAATTCATACATCGTAACAACAGGTCCAGGTTTTACGCCGACAATTTTACCTTCGACACTAAAGTGTTTTAGTTTTTCCTCTAATTTCTTTGCACTTTGCATTATTTCTTCCCTGTCTAGCTCTGGATTGCCTATTGCTAATGAATCCTCCATAAGGTCTACAGATGGGAATTTGTAGCCATCTTCTTCTTTTTGGTTGATATTTTCTACGGTTTCCCTCTGTTTGTTTATGTATTCAGTGTCAATAAATATAGAATCTTTGCTATTATCCTCATCTTTATCCTCTTTTTTGCGTTCTTTTTGTTTGTCGTTTGGTTCTTCTACAGTGTGATTTTCTTCTTTTATTTCTTGTTTTATGCTTTCT
>WFYS01000122.1 GCA_015490005.1 Desulfurellaceae bacterium
ATAATCCAAGCTTTGTTTGAGGTGAGTTTGCTCTAATTTTGTCCTTCAAAATAAAGATTCCCCTCTCTTTTTTACTTAATGATTCTCTTGCATTAGACAAGATTGAATCAGCGAGTCTATCAAGATAAATCGATTTATTGTCTATAAAACCAGTTAGACGTAGATGCATGTTTCGTGTCGAGTAGAGTTTCAACTTCTGACTTTTAGAGTTAATAATTCTATTGATAGAACGACTCAAAATTTCTCCGTACAGTTGAATCTGTTCTATAAGATTTTCTGTAGGTTTGGTTAGGATTTCTGCAGCAGCGGAAGGGGTTTCAGCTCTCTTGTCTGCTACTAAGTCACAAAGCATTGTATCTATTTCATGCCCAATAGCACTTATTGTTGGAAATTTAACTTCAAACAGTGCTTTTGCTACATCTGGGTCGTTGAAAATCCACAAATCTTCACTTGACCCACCGCCACGTGCCAAAACAACTACGTCTATGTTTTCTTCTATCACGTTTGTCATTTTTAGGCCATTTATTATGCTTTCCTTTGCGGTATCACCCTGAACAGATATGGGTAAAATAAGAATTTCCATGCCAAAGGAGCGCCTATTTATAATTTTTGTTATATCTCTAATTGCAGCTCCTGTGGGGCTTGTGAGCACGAGTATCTTTTGAGGGTATTTAGGTATGGGCTTTTTCCTGTCAAAATAGCCCTTTTCTTTAAATTCTTTTTTTAGTTTCTCTAAATCAAAAAACTTTTTTCCTATGCCTGTTTCTTGTATGTGTTCAACTTTTAAGCTATATTTTCCTCCTTTAACGTATAAACTTATTGAGCCATACGCTGTTACTTCTTTTCCGTTTTTGATTTTTACTTTTAGAGAGGAAAGTTTGTTTTTAAAAATAACACATCCTAGGGTGGCATTATCATCAACTAAGTCGAAATAAACATGCCCTGTTGACGACTTTGTTAGGCCGGATATTTCGCCTTTCACCCACAGGCCATAAAAGTTTCCTTCTAAAATATCTCTGATTTCGTATGTAACTTCGCTAACAGTGTAAATTTTAACGGACATTTTTTAGCTTTTTTAAGGATTCCTTGATTAGCTCTTCTAAAGATATATTGGGGTTTGATTGATAAATTTTTGTCACTATTTCACTTGCACTGTTTTTTGTAAATCCTAAATTGATAAGCGTGTCTATTGTATCTTTTACAATGTTAGGAATAAATTGGTCTTGTTTGGGTAACTTGGAAGCCATTTCTACGATTATTGAGAGGGCTGTTTTTTTGCCAATTCCAGGTATGCTTATTAAGAGTTCTTTGTCTTGTTTTTCTATCGCTTCATAAAATTCGCTTACTGTTATATTTGAGAGTATTGCCAGAGCAGTTTGTGCGCCTATTTTTGATATCTTTCTAAGTTCATTAAACAGTTTTTTCTCGTCTTCGGTTAAAAAACCATATAATTTTACACTTTTTTCTCCTATCACAAGTTCAACGAAGAGGAATACATCGCCTTCGTTTGGTAATTGTTCTAATGTTGATAAGGGTACTGTTATGTCAAAAATTATGCCATTTACATAAATAATTGCCTTTAAGTTTTCTTTTTTTATAAGTTTACCTTTAATTGCGTATAACATCTCTATTCTATACTAACCTTGAGTTTGTCCCAGCTTTTACACTTTGGACACCTAAAAAACAATTTGCCCGAGGAATACCCACAGTTTGTGCAGGTATACTTTACGGGCGATTTTGAGATATTTTGTGCAAACAGCTTTACGTAATCCGGAGCGTTTTCATCGATTTTCATAAGTCTTTTTATAATGCTGTTGCTTTTTAATCCCTTTTTAAGTAGCCTTTTTAGAAGAGACTTTGCTTTATTTTTTTCTCCGATTTTTAGGAAGGATTCAGCAGCAAAAAAATTTATAAACTCATCGTTGGGCATATCCTCTAAAAGTCTTGTTGTATGTTCTTTTAGGATACCATCATCTTTTATTCTGCTTAACGCAATATTGCAAAGTTCCGGCCTCATTTTACATGCCTTGTACCATAGTTTATAAGCTTTTTCTAAGTTTCCATAGTTAAAGTAGATGTCACCTAAATTTACAATGGCGTCGAAACACTCTTTATGCTCTTTAATGGCCTTTTCAAAATTTTTCTTTGCCTCATCCGTTTTGCCCTCTCTTAATTTTTCTTTTCCTAATTCTGTGTACAAATGAGAAAGCACATTTTTGTCTGTTCCATCAAACCTTTTGTGCCATACTAAAGCATTTTCCCAATCTTTTGAGTCTTCATATACCTCGTATAAAAGTTTTTTTGCCAATTGGTTTTTGGGAGCTAAGGAGAGAGCATCTTTAAAGTATTTTTTAGCCCTATCATAAAGACCAGCTTTTCTGTAATCTATGCCAACGTTTAGATAGATGTCTAACTTTTTATTTTTATCCAGATTAGGTCTGGCGAGCAGACTTTTGTGTATGATTAAAGCTCTGTTTATTTCTCCTTTTTTTCTAAAAAGATTACCTATGCTTACATATATATCCACCATGTCTGGGTCGATTTTGGCCGTTTCTGTTAGTTCTTTTATGGCTTTATCTGTTTCGTTCTCTATTATGTAGTTTATTCCTTTTACATAGCTTTCAAGCTTTCTTTTGTCTATATCTTCTTTTTTTTGTTTTCCTAGTATGACTAAATAGGAAAACAAAGCTCCGAGAAGGAAGGATAAAATAAAGCTAATTAAATAGTTTGAAGAGATATAGTGCACAATTTGCGCGAAATTGATAGACATATTACTCTTCTCTTGTGATTGTTAACTGCCTAAGTTGTGCAATTTCGTCTTTTAGCCCTTTTATCTCTTTCTCAGAATTCTTTAGTTTTCTCTTGATGGTTAGCTCATCAATAAACATAAACAACCATCCAATGAATATGCCAACAAAAACTGAAATAAATACAACGAGCCATAGGGGCATGTTCTCAAATTTAACACCGAGATAACTTACGTTCACAGTTTGCGAATTATATACAATGAATAAACCTAGTAGCAAAAGCAGGAATATTACAGAGCTTATTTTTACTATTGTCATTGTAAGGCTCCTTTTAATTTAAAGTATGTTTCCTTTAATGCCTCGGATATAACCTTTGTGTCTGATGTTGTAGACATGAAATTCGTGTCTCCGTTCCAGCGAGGGACTATGTGGATGTGTATGTGGTCATCTATTCCTGCGCCGGCTGTTCTTCCTAAATTCATACCCAAATTGAAGCCGTCCGGCTTCATGATTTTTTGAATTGCATCTATTCCCATATTAACTAGCTTAAACATGTCAGATTGTTCTTCCTCTGTTAGTTTTAAAGGTGAGTCCAAATGTCTGTTTGGAACTACCATTATATGCCCTGCATTGTATGGATATAGATTCATTATGATAAAAGCATGTTTCGA
>WFYS01000123.1 GCA_015490005.1 Desulfurellaceae bacterium
ATCCAGAACCTCTAATTTCCAAACACCTTTCATAGATGGATATATGGTTTTATACGACCATGTTCTAAATTTCTTGTAAGGCTTGACCTTCAGTTTAACATCAAAATGTCTATCATTTAGAATCCATCTGTGAATCACATAGGTAGGCTTCTTTATATCTGTTAGCACGCTCAAACACCAAACCCTATCACCCACTTTGAAACTATCTAAAGACTTTACTATAGTTTTCTTCTTAACACCCAAACCACATTGAATGCTCTCAACAGTAATGCCAAAGCTAAACATTGGAAATAGCAATAGCAAAATAGCAGCCACAAAAAGCTGTTTTCTCATCTTGACACCTCCTTTTATATACTAAATTACTGTTTATCCAAAGCAGAATGTTTGAATATGCCACTTTTTCCACCCTCTTTGTATAGGAGATAGATGTTTCTAATCTCAATAGACCTATCAATAGCTTTACACATATCGTAAATCGTCAGTGCAGCAATGCTTACAGCCGTTATAGCCTCCATCTCGACACCAGTTTTATGAGTAACCTTAACCTCTGAATATATTTTGATGAGGTGGTTTTTATCATCCATCTCGAAGTTGATATCTATGCCCTCTAAATTCAAAGGATGGCACATGGGTATTAAGTATGGTGTATTTTTAGCGCCCATTATACCGCCAACCTGTGCAACAGCCAAAACATCGCCTTTTTTAACCCTACCCTCTTTAACGGCGAAGTAGGCCTCCTTTGATAGAGCAACCTCCCCGTAGGCCATCGCTACCCTGACCGTTACATCTTTTTTGCTTACATCAACCATTTTTGCGCGTTTCTGCTCATTGAAATGCGTAAAGTCCATCTACTAACCTCCAACACTAGCCATGCTTGAATGAATGCTTTCACACAACAACGAATGTTCTTTGGGCTTGATCTTAACAGAGTATCTAATCAACTCCTTGACCTTCTCTAAATCATTTATCCTCAAAACACCCTTGACGTCCACCCTATCGGGATGACCAAGACAGGGCAAGATAAACCCGTCACTTGTTAGCCTAATTCTATTGCACACACTACAAAATGCATGTGAAAGCGGCGTAATGAAACCCACATAGACATTGTCAAGCCTAAAGTAAACAGCAGGACCGTTTGTTCTTTTATCGGACGGTTCAAGGACGTATTTTTCTTCTATCTTTTTTCTCATCTCTTCAATGGAGATAAAATGAGCCTTCCAATCGTTCACTAAATCGGTTGGCATGAGCTCTATGAACCTTATATCAAAACCCACTCTCTTGGCAAAATCAACCAAATCCACAATCTCATCGTCGTTTATACCCTTCATAACAACGGTGTTAATCTTTGATTTTTTAAAACCCAATTCGTTAAGCGTCTCGACGCCTGCAATCACATCATCCAAATTGCCGAGCCTTGTAATAACTCTGAACTTGTCCCTTTTTAAAGTATCTATGCTAACTGTGACCCTATCAAGTCCCGATGCCTTTAACTGTCTCCCAAATCTCTTCAAAAGACTGCCATTTGTTGTCAAAGAGACCTCCTCGATGCCGTCAATGGACTTAAGCATAGCTATCAGGTCTTGAACACCTTTTCTAACCAAAGGTTCGCCGCCCGTTAATTTAATCTTCCTTATGCCCAAAGAGGCTGCTACTTTAACAAAATCTGTAATCTCCTCAAAACTCAAGATTTCATTCATAGGCTTCCAGTTTATCCCATCTTTAGGCATGCAGTAGATACACCTGTAATTGCACCTATCCGTAACTGATATCCTCAAGTAGTAGATCTCCCTACCAAATTTATCGATCAACCTCTCCATATCTCCATCATCCTTTCAAAATGCCCCTTATCATGGGATAAAACATCGTAAACACTCACAAAACCCCAAGCGCTAATATCCTTAATTTCTCCAATATTCTCAAGCTTAATACCACCAATCAAATAAGCAGGATACTTCGATGATTCAACCATCCTTTTAGCCAATTCCACACCCAACGTGGGATGTGGTTTATCCTTCGTTGTCGTTTCAAAAATAGGCCCTACGCCAATGTAATCGCAGCAGTCAGCCTTTAAAACATCATCCAAAGAGTGGGTACTCAAACCAATAATAAAGCCGTCTCTTACAACCCTGCGTATTCGGCATGGCGGTATGTCCTTATCCCCAACATGTACACCATCCGCACCGCTCAGCAAGGCAATATCCAGTCTATCGTCAACGACAAACAGCGCACCATAATTCTTCGTAAGCCTTCTAACCTCATCAGCGATGGACAAAAATTCCCTATCCGTCAGTTTCTTGCATCGAAGTTGCACAATTTTAGCACCAACGTCCAGCAGTTTTTTAGCGGATTCTACACAGCCAAACCTCTCGTCCGTTATACCATAAAACCCTTTCGGCAAATCCACATCGCCACCTCGTAAAGATTTGAAAAAAATGCTTTGGCTTTTGTATTTTCAAGTAAGTGCTCATTTTCCCTGTTTATAACAAGCAAAGGCGTAACACCGGCATTCAAACCCAATTCCACATCTGTTTCTTTATCACCAACAACAAATGATTTTTCCTTATTTATACCAAAGTCTTTGACAGCTTGATCAATCATTCCAGACTTTGGTTTTCTGCAAGAGCAGTTATCCTCAGGCCTATGGGGACAGAAGTAAAACGCATCTATCAAATTATCCAACATGTCATTTAAAACCTCGTGGGTCTTTCTCACAAAATCTTCACTAAAGTATCCCCTTCCTATGCCAGACTGGTTTGTGACAACAATGAGCTTGTATCCGCACTCCTTCATCAGCATCAGACCCTCTTTGGCAAGGGGCATGAGCTTTATATCTTCAAGCCTGCTTAAATAGTGCACATCCTCTATAATTGTCCCATCCCTGTCCAAAAAAACGGCTTTTACTTCCATCTATTGTGCATCCAAAAGTATTTATGAGGTTCTTTTCTTATCCACTCCTCGAATCTACTATACACCTTTTTCATAATATCTTCCACATCCTTCCTAAAGCTTTCTTCGACATTAGGCAAAATAGGTTTTTCTATAACAACTTCATAGGTGTTTTCAAGTTCTACCATATATGCAGGCAAAATAGGAACGTTTAGTTTATGAGAAAAAATTCCAATACCTTCACTAACCCTGGCCTTTCTATTAAAAAAATCTATTTTAAAAGTATCATTACTAGATGCCTGATCAACTAAAACACCTAAAACACCGTTTTTTCTCAAAATTTTTATAAACTCAAAAGCACTCAATCTCTTCGAAAGTATTTTATTCCCACAAGAAGACCTAACGTTCTCAACTAAACGATCAACTGATTTATTGTCTAGAGGTCTGACCATCACATAAATCGGCTCATACAACAAAGCAAAAGCGCAAACCATCATTTCCCAATTCCCAAAATGAGCTGTGGTAAAAATAACACCCCTATTTAGCGATTTAGCATATTCATAGTTCTCTATTCCTTTTATCCTCACGTGTTTCTTTATAAACTCTTTATTTCCAAGGTGCTTTATATTTATTGCTAGCATATTTGCAAAATAAAGATATGTTCTTAGCGCAGTTTTTTTATAGTTACCGCCAATTGCCAGTCTTATATTATTTTCAGCCATCCTTCTCCTTTTGGGCAAAGCCAAATAAACAAACATTATAGAAAAAGATGTGATAGATTTAAGAACAGGAAAAGGTAACTTTCTTAAAACCTTAAACACCATATTTAACACGACAAGAGCTCCCTATAAATCTCTTCCAATCTATCCACTTTCTTCTGTATTGTAAGATTTTCCTTTGCAAATTTATAGGCCTTTTTTATAATCTCATCTCTTTTATCATAGTTGTAAACTGCAAGCATCGCACCCATTAAAGATTTTACTTTTGGTTCGCACAAAAAACCACGACCATCTTTTAATAACTCTGGCAATCCTCCTATACTTGTGCCTGTTACAACGGTTTTGCTAAAAAAAGCCTCCACGGCTACATTAGGAAGACTTTCCCCTTTTTTCGACGGTATAACAACGCAATCAAATCCTTTTATTAATTTAGGTGCATCTTCCCTGAAACCCAAAACCCTAACATACCTCTCAATACCCAATTTTTTAGCTTTATCAATCAAAAATTCAGTATCCTTACCAACAAAAACAAGCAATGCATTTCCCTTATTCCCAATCTTAGAAAAAGCCTCAAGCAACATATCTTGGCCTTTCCAGTTGGAATAGTTGGCCACAACGCCAAATACAAATTTGCCATTTAAATCAAATCTATTTCTCACTTCTTCCCTCGTTAAACCCTCAACTCTGCTTTCATCAATCGCAGAATACACAACCTTAATTTTCTTTCTATGAACAAAAGATCTCATCAAGACCTCTTTGACAACCTCTGAGTTTGCAATAAAAACATTAACCCTCGGATTTAAATATTTAAGTGGATTTTTAGCGGGGAAAATAACCCCCCTTTGAACAACAAGCTTTTCTTTCTTTCTAAATAGTACAGCCATCAGCCCCATTGTATGACCTTTAGAATGATGTGTATGAACTATATCAACACTACTCCTGCTCAAAAAATCTCTAATAATAAGTGAAGAAGAAAAAATTTTGCCTTCTTCTATAAAAACAAAATCGATATTTCTGCCTTGCAGTTTCTTGTGTATTGGAGAGTTCTTAACACACGCAACAAAAACCCTATGCCCCCTTTTAGTTAATTCAATGGAATTTAAAATAGTCTGGTTTACACCACCAGAAAAGTTTGTCGCAGATTCAACGTTAAGTATTTTCATTCTTTAGATTCTCTATAAAAGCCACTATATTATCTATTTCATCAAAAAGAAACACTGGAATGGACAAATCATAGTGCTTATCAGATACCGCTGAAATTATATTTTCAAAGCCTTTTTTAATATACCAATCTTTGTTAACATCATCTCTGTGAATCTCTATCTTTGGCAAATCCTCCAGCTTGTATCCTTCGACAAACACAAAATCACAATCTAAGAAAAGTTCCTTTATCTCTTCCAAAGGCTTTTCTTTTTCCCTATCTTCCACCAATGCAAACTTGTCTTTAGAAGACAAAACAACCCGCCTTGCACCTGCATGTTTCATTCTGTAGGAATCTTTGCCTGGATAGTCTATCTCAAATTTATGGGCATCATGCTTAATCGCTCCTACACGATATCTTTTATCCACAAACACCTTTATCAATTTTTCTATTAATGTTGTCTTACCCACCCCAGAGTTACCAATAAACCCAACAAATACCGGTTTCATGCCCTCACCAATTCACACACAAATTCATAAGTTTTAACAAACGAATCAATATTCAATTTTTCTTTCGGTGAATGAATATCTCTCATATCAGGCCCTATTGAAACCATCTCAACATCCTCGGGTAATTTCGACACAAATATGCCGCACTCAAGTCCGGCATGTATTACTTTAACTATAGGATTTTTGCTGAACATACTAACAAAAACACGCTTTGCATTTTTAAGTAATTCTGAATTATTTTTCGGTGTCCAAGATGGATATCTACTATGCCTATTCACATCGCAAGAAAATTCTTTACCTATTTTCTCAACAATAGAGCAAATCCTATCAAGGCCATCCTCAGTTAAACTCCTTTGGTTTAAAGAAACCTGAAAGTTATCAACATCCAACTTAACAACAGCCAAGTTATTAGAAGTTTTTGGCGTTACCTCATCGTACATTTCGTAAACACCGTGTGGTAATTTATTTATTAAATCAACAATTTTTCTAAAATTATCCCTATATGCCACATCTAAACCGGTATCAGTTTTCTCCACCTCTACACTCAAATCATCTTCATCTGCAAACAAAGCTAAAGCATAATTTTTAACACTCTTTGCAATACTCTTCACCTCATCAACATCATCTGTAAATATTATAGCCTCTGCAAAATCAGGAATAGCGTTACGTGCCTTGCCACCTCTAAGTTCGACGAGCTCTACTGAACTAAAAGACCTGTCCAATATCTCATTTAACAATTTAATTGCATTTGCTCTGTTGTGATTAATTTCTGCCCCTGAGTGACCACCTTTCAATCTAGAAACAGCAATTCTACAAGCATCACTAAACCTTCTTGTTTGCCTCTTCACTGGAAAGCTTAAATCTATGTCCTCACCGCCAGCACAGCCTATGACAAAGACACCTTCTTTTTCCGAATCGATGTTGATTAGTCTTTTAGACCTAATAAAGTTATTATCAAGATGCATTGCGCCAACAAGACCAATCTCCTCATCGGCTGTAAAAACAAGCTCCAACTCAGGATGTGGCTTAGTTTCATCCTCAGCTAAAGCCATACCAATAGCCAATGCAACACCGTCATCTGCACCCAACGTTGTTCCATTTGCCACAAGCCACCCATCCTTTTCAATGACCTCAATAGGGTCTTTGCCGAAATTGTGACTTGAGTTTTCATCCTTAACGCACACCATATCCATGTGTCCCTGAAGCGCCAATGAAGGCTTATTTTCAAATCCCTTAGTAGCTGGAACATTTACTATCACATTTCCATAACTATCACGTCTACATTTAAAACCGTTATTGTTCGCCCATCCACAGATAAAATTTGCGATTCTATCGCACTGTTTGGAACATCTCGGTATTTTTGATATCTCCTTAAAAATCTCAATAACCCTATGATTCATAACAACAACTCCTCGATCTCTTTCTTTCTCTGCTTGCATTCGTACATCATATCCTCAGCCGATCTGCCTGGTAAAAATTCAGAGAATGAAGTATAAAAATCTATAGCCTTTCCCCAACCCAATATACTCATTTCTTCTTTAGACAATCTATCAACGACGTAAGATTTAACAAACTTCTTAAGTCTTACTAGAAAAATACCAGGCTCAATATCACCATCATAAACAAAATAAAATGCATCTGGCTCTGTTCTTGCAAGAAAACTTACGTTATTTAAAGCCTTTAAGGCCTCAGATGTGTAAACAATAATCTTATCGCCAATATCCATTGAATAAACATGATTTATATAAGATAAATTTTTTATATCAAAGTAAAAAACATAGAATTTTTTATAATCACTAATCATCTTTTCTACTTGTTCTATAAACTGCTTTCTCCTTAAAAGACCTGTCATATAGTCGGTAGTAAATATCCTCTTTCTAATAGAATCGATATCTTCTGGTAGGAAATCCCTGTTATCCAATTTACCTTGAATTTCGTTATAAGCACTTTTTAAGACTTCCTTAGATTTCTTTACAATATCCTGATTCAGAGCTTTGCCCATATCAACAAGCAAATTTAAAGCTCTGTCAACAGAAAGTTTCTTTCTATAAGGTCTAGTTGTTGTAACAGCATCAAAAATATCTGCAATAGCCAAAATCTTGGCTCCCATAGGTATATCTTTGCCTTCCAAACCTTTTGGGTAGCCACTACCATCACACCTCTCATGATGATATCTAACATAATCTGCTACCCCACCAAACCTTTTTATATTTTTTATCATCTGGTATGAGAACTCAGCATGGTTTTTTATTATTCCATATTCGTTTGGGGACAATTTGCCCGGTTTGAGCAATATACTATCCGGTATACCTATTTTTCCTATATCGTGCAAAATTCCCGCTATATACAGTTTTTTCTGTTCTTTCTCGCTCAAGCCCAAAGCCTTACCTATAGCCGAAGCGTAACGCGCTACCCTCAAAGAGTGACCTTTTGTATAAACATCCCTTGCTTCCATAACAAGCACGAAGGACTCAAGAAAACTCCCTTCAACATCTATAAGCTCACTGTTTAGAAGAGTTAAATTTTTGGCCGCGAGTAACATAAATGTAAGATGAGTAGCACAGTTTTGCAAAGCCAATTTGTAATCACGGTCTACGTTCAGTTTTCTATCGTAACCAAAACCCAGCACAACAATAACCTCATTATTGTACTGCACAGGAACAAATAAAGCAGATTTTATACCCAGCTCTAAAGACATCTTAGATAGTTCTATACCATAATCTTCGAGCTCCTCGAAAGACACAACGTTGCAAATAGATTTTGCCCAAATCTTATAAAGGATTAAATCTTTAACCTCGTCTGTTATATCCGTTGAAAAACGTTCCTTTAGGTCATTTTCCGTTTTATTTATAGCAACAAATATGCTCTCTTTCGGAAAACCAAAGCCGACAGCCTTAGCATCTGTAATCTCCATTATGTTTTCCAGATAATCTACAATCCATCTTTTCAGTGTCTCTTTATCAAAGAAATCAGGTAGTTTGCGTGAATAAAAGTATTCAAACTCTTTCACCATTAACTGTAATATTTTGTCAGTGGATTCAGTCTTTTTTCTATAGTAGAGCACAAATGACACAATTCTAGCAAAAGCCTTTAACATCTCTACAGCCGCATTATCTATTTTGTCACTTTTAAAATTTACTATTTGCAAAGCACCGAATACTTCCCCAGAAAACACGACAGGAACACTGACTATCGATTTTACTCCCTTTTCAATCCAATAATCCTTCGCGTACTTTGAGACCACATAATCATCGACATTTATTGTTTTCCTAAGTCTTATTGTATCGTATGCAATAGTATATCTCAAAGCGCAAGGAGGTGGATTAAACCCTTCTGAGCTAAAACAGGCAAATGTTTCCTCATCAATAACATAAGCAAAAAAAACAGAATTAACCTTAAGCACGGCTTTCATATGCTCTAAAATCCAAGCCCAACCTTTTTCCCTATCTTTTCCACTGTGTAGATATTCTATAATATTTAAAAACTTACTCAATTCCATTAACTATCATTCACTTTCGTAAAAAGCTTTATAGGCTTTATATGTCTCAAATAGATCCACTTTAGAAGCAATCTCATATGGCGAATGCATAGAAATCAAAGCTGGACCGCAATCCACAACATCCATATTCCATGCAGCTAAATATTTAGCAATTGTTCCTCCACCACCTTCATCCACTTTGCCAAGTTCACCAATTTGCCATTTCACACTTGCATCGTTAAAAATCTTCCTAATTTTACCCACAAACTCAGCTGAGGCATCATTGGCCATATACTTTCCGCCATGACCTGTGAATTTTGTCAGAACGACACCGTGATTTACATAACTCGCATTGTCTTTCTCGTGCACGTCTTTATACATAGGATTTACTGCTCCATTAACATCAGCGCTGAGCACTTCAGAACTCTTCAAAAACTCACCTACATTTATAAAATCAGGAGATATGCCCTTTCTTTTCAGTATTTCAACTACCACATCAAGCAAAAACCTAGATTTTGCACCTGTGTTGCCGTCAGAACCTATTTCTTCCTTATCAATCATTAATGCAACAATTGTTTTTTTAGAATTTGCATCAGCAAATGCCTCTTTTGAGCAAAATGCGCAAATTCTATCATCATGGCCATATGCAGCAATTAAACCTTTATCAAAACCCAAATCCTTAGGCTTTAGAGCAGGCACAAGCGCAATCTCAGCCGATATAAAATCCTCCTCGACTATGCCATACATCTCGTTCAAAAGCTTTAAAACATTGAGTTTAACCGAATCTTTTTCTTCATCATCCAAAGGGATACTTCCAACAATTAAATTCATCTTTTCAGCCTCAAACGCCTCTCTAACTTTCTTATCATCCTGAACCTTATGAGACAAATGAGGCAAAAGGTCGGGTATTACAAACGTCGGATCGTTATCATTCTCGCCAACGCAAATATCTATAGTCTCACCGTTAGATTTAACAATGATACCGTGTATAGCAAGGGGTATATTGAACCATTGATACTTTTTTATACCACCGTAGTAGTGCGTATGGAACAAAGCCAGTTCTGTATCCTCAAACAAAGGATTTTGCTTTAAATCAATTCTCGGTGCATCGATGTGACTTGCAATTAGCTTCATGCCAAATCCATCACCCATCCTAACAAGCGCTATGCATTTTCCCCTGTTAATAACAAAGAAATCGTTCTTTTTCGACCTCTTTTCAAATTCTTCTTTAACAAACTTAACCGTTTCCCTCTCTGTTTTACACTTTCCTATAAAGGATTTATAATTTTCCGCAAATTCGCAAACCTTATCCCTATCAGCTTTAATCCAACCATTATTATTCTTATAACTCAACTTTCCTTTTAATTCCTTCATCTCTTCCTTTGTCATTTTCTTACCTCCTCAAGCTCTCTATATAGTTCATTCTTCAGTTCCTTCACCCTATTAATAACATCTCCCAACTTAACCTGTTCTTTTTTTCTATCTCTTCTCAGAGAAACCTCTACCATGCCATTCTCGAATGATTTTTTACCCACAATTACCCTTATAGGTATACCTATCAAATCCATATCATTCAACTTTACTCCTGCCCTTTCATTCCTATCATCGTAAAGCACATCCAGGCCATCGTTCAACATACTATTGTACAATTCGTTACAGTAACTCTTTAGCTGTTCATTCCTAGTATCCAAGCTTACAATCTCTATTTCAAAAGGTGCAATTGATATAGGCCAAATGATTCCGTACTCATCGTGATTCTGTTCAACGGCAGCCTGTGCGGTCCTGCCTATACCTATGCCATAACAACCCATATAAAATGGCACCGCTTTCCCGTTTTCATCCAAAAACACGGCATTCATGGCTTTTGAATATTTCTGACCAAGTTTGAATATATGGCCAACCTCTATACCTCTTATCTTCTTTAGATTTCCCTTGCCGCATTTTGGGCAAATCTCTCCTTCTTTAACCAACCTTAAATCAGCAATCTCGCAATCAAAATCCCTGCCAAACTTGGCTCCTGTTAAATGGAAACCGTGTTCATTTGCTCCAACAACTAAGTTGTTTCTTTTGGTTATTCTTTTGTCACATATCACTCTAACATCCTTGTTTGGAAAGTTAACGGGACCAATATAACCTTTCTCTAAGCCCAACTTTTCAAGCTCCTCATCGCTGGCCATCTCAATCTCCACAGAACCTGTAGCCCTTTCTGCCTTAATCAAATTTAACTCGTCATCACCTTCAACAAAGAAACAAAAATACTCGCCCTTTTCGTTTTTATAAACTAAAGCTTTAGCAGAATATTGAGAATCCGCATTTAAAAATTCACAAACATCTTTGATCGTCTCTTTGCCAGGCGTTGCAACCTTTTTAAGTCCGAACTCCTCGCCAGGCTCATCCTCAACTATACTAGTTGCCCTTTCAACATTGGATGCAAAATCACAACTATCGCACGCGACAATCTCATCCTCACCCGTTTGACTCAAAACCATGAATTCCTCAGAATCTTTGCCACCAATTGAGCCCGTATCCGCCTCAACGCTCCTAAAGTTCAACCCGCACCTTCTAAATATGTTGTAATAGGCTTCTCGCATCTTATCGTAACTAACATCCATACCTTCTTCATTCCTATCAAAGCTATATGCATCTTTCATTATAAACTCTCTGCCCCTCATCAGACCAAAGCGAGGCCTCAACTCATCCCTAAATTTTGTCTGTATCTGGTACAAATTTATCGGCAGTTGTTTATAGCCCTTTACATATCTCCTAACAATGTCCGTAACAACCTCTTCATGCGTCGGGCCGAACACAAAATCTCTATCTCCCCTATCTTTTATTCTCAATAGCTCCTTGCCATATTCGTGCCACCTTCCAGACTCCTTCCACAACTCTGCAGGTTGGATAGCTGCCATTAAAATCTCTACAGCTCCAGACCTATCCATCTCCTCTCTAACAATCTGAGAAACCTTCCTGATGACTTTCAATCCCAATGGCAAATAGTTGTATATGCCACTTGCCAACTTTACAATAAATCCACCCCTTAAAAACAGATTATGACTAATAATCGTTGCTTCCTTTTGCTCTTCCTTTAACGTATAGATAAAACTCTTCGAGTAACGCATAATCTACTCCTTCCTTAACTTTTTCTCCCTATCCGGTGTATACAAAATCGTCAACGTTCTTATTGCAATAATGACAATCATTACAACAGAATAGGCAATAGCCATCTTGTATTCTAACCTATGATAGAAAGTAGAAATCATAACCTCACGAAGGACAAAAACTAATGCGGCGTCTGTTATATAAGAAAGTTTAATTCTATCAAAATCAAAGTAGGACATCGCACCCCTAAAAAACTCAATCAAAACAAAGAGATTTAAAACCTCCTCTACAGATTTTGACATTGCATTGGTAGATGGAGGAAAATGCACAACAACATCCTTCAACTCCCAAACCAACTTAACAAGATAGAAAACGATAATAACAAGTATTAAAATCGATAGCACGTAAAGTATAAAATTCATTGCCTTTTTGACCAAATCAACCTTCAACATCGCAATCAGAATATATAAAAAAGCAACTTTGGTCAAGAAACATGAATTCAATAAAAACATGGACAGAAAGGTGAAGTTTCGTATAATAAAAACGAAATTCTTTAGGAGGTTTAAGATGGAAGAGAGAATTCTCACACTTGGTCATAGCCCCGATCCGGATGACGCTTTTATGTTTTATGGGCTGAACATAGAAAATGGCGTTGACACAAAAGGTTACAAATTTGAACAAATTTTGAAGGACATACAAACCTTAAACGAGATGGCCATTGAAGAGAAACTAGACATAACGGCAATATCTCTGGCTGCATACCCTACAATTGCAGAAAAATATGCAATTCTTTCAAGCGGCGCTAGTATGGGTTACAAATATGGTCCATTAATTGTTGCAAAAAAGAAATTTACCCTTGAAGAACTTAAGAAAAAGCTTATTGCCATACCAGGAAAACTTACTAGTGCATACCTTGAGTTGAGATTGCTTTTGGGTAAGAACTTAAACACAACAGTTATGCCATTTGACAAAATTTTTGATGCGGTCATTAATGATGAAGTAGATGCAGGTTTAATCATACACGAAGGCCAATTAACCTATTCAAAATACAACCTTGAAAAAATCGTGGATCTAGGCATTTGGTGGTTTGAGAAAACTGGCTTACCCTTGCCTTTGGGTGTAAATTCCATACACAGGAAATTTGGAGAAGAGATGAAGAATATCTCAAACATTTTAAAAGATAGCATACTGTTTTCACTAAATCATAGAGATGAAGCTGTACAATATGCCCTAAACTTTGCGCGCGGCATGGATAAAAGCCTGGCGGATAAGTTCGTTGGTATGTATGTAAATGAACTAACCGTGGATATGGGAGAAAACGGACTAAAAGCTTGTGAGCTGCTACTCAAAGAGGCATATGATAAAGGACTTATTGATAGATTACCCAAGATAGACCTTGTCTAAAGTCTTTGACGTGATAATAGTAGGTGCGGGCGCAAGTGGCCTTGCCTGCGCCTATTTTTTAAAAACTAACAATGCAATCATAATCGATAAATATGAAGGCGCAAGAAAACTTGCCATAACAGGAAACAATCGGTGCAATATAACAAACAATCTTCCATTTGAAGAATTTTTATTAGGCTATGGCAAAAATGGCCGATTTTTAAGGGATACATTTAGCAACTTCTTTAAAGATGAACTCTTATTATGGCTTAAAAAATTTGGAATTGGGACACAAGAAGAAAATGGTAGATTTTTTTTAAAAAACGCATCATCCAAAAAATTTTCAAACCTTCTGAAAAGCAATGTTGACAAAAGAATAAAGATTAAAAAATTTGAACCTACTATGAGCGTAAGAAAACTTGGAAACATTTTTATAGTCCAAACTTCAAAGGATGAGTACAAAACATTAAACCTCGTTCTAGCCACAGGTGGCAAAAGCTATCCCCAAACAGGCTCTGACGGTTCTGGCTACAGTTTAGCCACACAACTAGGTCATAAGGTAGTGGATTTAGAGCCTATTGAAGTGCCATTCTGCTCAAAAAACAAGCTAAATCATTTAAGGGGAACAAGCTTGAGGGATATCTACGTTACATTAAAGTTAGGAAACAAAAGAATAACGGAGAGAGGCGATATTCTATTTACTCACTTCGGCTTAAGTGGGCCTGTAATTTTAAAGCTCTCTGCTAATAGTTTTAAGGAAGCAGAGATAAGCATAAAGCTTTTAGATAGTCCACTGCATACCGTTAAAAAACTTCATCTTTACAAAGGCAAAGCAAAAAACTACCTAGCTAAGTTCTTACCCAAAAGACTTACAGAGTTATCGCCACACAAAGAACTACAAGCTTCAAACCTCAACAAGAAACAGCTAAAGGACGTGGAAAATTTCTTAAGTGACTTTAGCATTAAGGTTAAAAAATGCGGTTTCAAAAGGGCATTTGTTACAAAGGGTGGCGTGAGCATAAAGGAGATAGATCCAAAGACATTTGAATCTAAAATAATAAAAAATCTATTTTTTTGTGGAGAGATAGTGGATATTCAAGGTGGTATTGGTGGCTTTAATCTCCAATATGCATTCTCGAGTGGCTACACGGTGGCTTCAACAATAAATGACAGAATTTCTTGATTTCTAACGAATAAAAATAAATAATAGACAAAAAGGAGGTGCAAAAATGAAAAACAAAATGGCATTGTTAATCACTCTATTTGTGCTTTTGCCTCTTTTGGCACAGGCAAACGACGTTTACTCAACTATATCAACATCATTTACCATACAAAAAAAGGTAAATTGCGATAGGCTACAAATGAAATTTAGGGTTTGGGCGGATGGTAGTACATTTTCCGATGCGCTAAAACGATTAAAGCCCATTAACAACGAATTTTTAAAGTTTCTAGAGACTGTATATGCAAAAAATGAGGTAAGAACACAGGTAAATTACAGTGGCTCAAAAACAGCCGTTGTACACATACTGATCAACACAAATAAGGTCGGAACAGCACATAAAGTTTTGGCGTATATATCAAAAAAACAGTTTCCATATAAAACGGGTATAAATATTGAAAGGTTGAGTTTCTCATTGTCAAACAAAAAGGCCGCTAAAGTCAAAGCGGAGATATTCAAACAATCACTAATCAGATGCAAACAACTACTCAAGATTATAAACTCATCTTTAGGAAAAAAATATACTATTTCATCAGTAAGAATAACCTATAGGGAGCCTAGTCCTGTATTTAACGAATTCGCACCAAGAATGTTCCTTAAAACAGCATCGAAGGGGAGCTCTAACGGCATTCAAACGGCTTCAGGTCAAAGAATTATAAAAGCACAAATAAATTTTTCTGCCATATCAAAGATTGAATGAAAACAGCAACGATAGTTGGCGGCGGCATATCAGGTATCTCAACCGCCTATTTGATTAAAAAATATACTAACTACAATGTCAATCTAATAGAAAAAAATAATATAGGCGGAAAGGCTTTATCGGTAAAAACAAATGGATACCTGATTGAAACAGGTCCGAATGGATTTTTATCAAACAAAAGGGAAATAAAAAGACTTATAGAAGAAAGCAACTTTGAAAGCGAAGTAATACAGAGCAACGATAGTGCAAATAGAAAGTTCATATTCTCATCTGGCAAGTTGTGGGAAGTCCCAAGCAATCCAGCAAAACTCCTACTCAGTAGTTTTTTAAGCACAAAAACCAAGCTAAACATACTGAAAGAGCCATTTGTAAAACCACGCCTGGATGACGAAACGGTTGAAAGCTTCGTTAAAAGGAGATTGGGAAAAGAGTTCTTAAACAAAGTTATAGGTCCAATGGTATGCGGAGTCTTTGCCGGTGATCCAAAAATCATGAGCATGGAATCTAATTTTCCGAAAATAAAGGAAACTGAAAGAAAATATGGTTCGCTTATTAAAGGCTTGATTTCACTTATGATAAACAAAAAAGCAAATGCAAGTGCAACTTCCGGAGGATTTTCGTCCAAATTAATGTCGTTTAAAAGTGGAATTTCAAGTTTTTTAAATCACCTTTCAAAAGAAATTGAAACCATAAATGATACTGTTGTGGACTTAAAGCGAGAAAAAATCGGATACACATTGATAGGTGAAAAATCACTATACAATGCTGACATCGTGGTTTTCGCTGTTCCAAGTTATGCACTTCAAAAAATATTGAAGAACTACGATTACGAGCTTTCTAAAATCCTGAATCAAATACCTTACGCACCTATGTCAGTTGTGGCTTTAGGGTACGAAAACAAAGGCCTTCCGGACATAATAAACTCTTTTGGATATCTATTCGAACTGATAGAAATAAAAGATGCAATAGGCGTCTTGTTTGACTCTTCAATTTTTGATTTTAGAGTGAAAAAAAACAGGGTTCTAGTTAGATTAATGATAGGTGGACAACTCGCAAAAGAGGCACCATTTAGACAAAATATAATTGAGTCTGCCGTTAAAGAGCTTCAAAGAAGTGCATCCATCTTTAAGCCATTTGAGTTCAGTTTTGTCAAAAGACACGAAAAGGCAATACCCATATACACAATGGAACACAAAAACGTTTTAGAAGCGATAAAAGAGTTTGAACTCAAAAACAGCGGCGTTTTTATCTCGGGAAACGCCTTCCATGGCGTAGGTTTAAATGACTGCATAAAAGCTGCTTATCAAACATTAGATAAAATAAAGGGCGGAAAGTAGCCGCCCTATTTTTTTAAACGTCGAAATACAGATAGAACTCAGCAGGATGTGGGATAGAGTTTACAAACTTGATTTCATTCTCTCTCTTATAATCAATCCAAGTCCTAATCAAATCTTCAGTAAATACA
>WFYS01000124.1 GCA_015490005.1 Desulfurellaceae bacterium
AATAAAATTGTTGGGGGTTTGTATGTATTATTCGGTTAAAACACTACTGGGTCTTGGGAAGAATGTTTCACAGATTGCAAGGGAACTAAAAATTGACAGGAAAACAGTCAGAAAGATTAAGAAAAAGGTGGAAAGAGGAGAGATTGAAACGACTACTATCAAAAGGAAAAGCATACTTGATTCTTACAAAGATGAAATTACAGAGTATTTAAAAAACAGCCTCTCCGCCGTATTAATCCATCAGAAGCTAAAAGAAAAGCATGACCTCAATGTGAGCTATAGCTGCGTAAAGCGGTATGTAAAAAAGATAAAGCCAAGTGAGCCTTTCATTCCCCTCTTAAGCCCACCTGGCCAAGAAGCCCAAGTAGATTTTGGTTATGCTGGCTACTTTTATGATAGCAAAAGAGAAAAGAAAGTAAAGTATTGGATTTTCTCAATGGTCTTATCTTATTCAAGATATAGATACTATGAGCTTGTTGAAAGCATGAGCATACCGACATTCATAAACTGCCATATCAATGCATTTGAATACTTTGGTGGTGCACCAAAGGTTGTAAAGATAGACAACCTAAAAAGCGGAGTTTTGCATGTAAACTTTTACGAACCAGAAATCCAGCATGAATATGCAAGGATGCTTGAATACTACAACTCCTCTGCTGTTGCCTGTAGGGTAAGAAAGCCCCAAGAAAAAGGCAAGGTGGAATCCAGTATAAAGTATGTAAAAAACAACTTCTTAAAAAGCATAAAAGCAGATAAAATAGAAGACATAGATACAGTTAAAGAAAGGCTTGCATTCTGGCAGGATAATACCTGCAATACAAAGCTCCACGGTACAACAAGAAAGATATCAAAAGATGAATTTATTAGGG
The DNA here is from genome assembly GCA_015490005.1 of Desulfurellaceae bacterium. GTDB lineage: Bacteria > Campylobacterota_A > Desulfurellia > Desulfurellales > Hippeaceae > Hippea. The sequence continues at coordinate 870 of WFYS01000124.1, forward strand.
TAGAAAAAGAAAAACTCAATAGATTACCGGATAAAAGGTATGAAACCTATGATATTGCAAAAAGAACCGTAAATGCCTACTCCCACATCTACTACAAGTACAACTACTATTCTGTGCCGGAAAGGTATATAACCGAAAAGCTCAACATAAGGGAAAATGGAAAGATAATGGAAATTTACGATTCATCTTTTAATCTGATAGCCACACATGAGCTTTTGCAATCAAAGGGTGAGTTTATAACAAAGGAAAGCCATAAGCCCAATATAAAGAAACACCTCTCAGATTCAGACTACACCACTATGACGCTTAACATAGGTGAAAACGCATACCTGTTTTATAAAAGGCTAAAGAAAAAGAAGCCTGTATCATATCACAGGGTAATGCAGGGTGTAAGGTTGCTTTTAAAAACATACCCTGAAAAAACAATGGAACTTGCATTTAAAAGAGCTGTTGATTTCAACTGTATTAACTACTCATCCTTAAAAAACATACTGAAAAACGGTCTTTATGCATCCCCGTACGATAAACCAGACTCACCCATAGCGCAAGGATTTGCAAATCCTTTGAAGGTTTATGATGAAGTGGCGGATATGAGGGGTAAGTAAAATGAAGGAGATAACAAAAAGGCTAAAAGAGTTTAAGCTCTCTGGCATAGCAAAGACACTTGATGCAAGAAACAGGTATGCTGTTGATAATAACTTAACATACATAGACTTTTTAAAACTCCTCTTAGAGGATGAATACATAAACAGGCAAAGCAACTCATTTAGAAAGAGGCTGATAAAATCAAAGCTCGATACGACAAAGACCTTAGATAGCTATGATTTTACGTACCAGCCGAAGCTGAACAAGAAAGAAATTTTAGATATTGCATCCTGCAGGTTTATAGAAGAGAAGAGAAATATTATATTTATGGGTAACCCGGGCGTCGGCAAGACCCACCTTGCAAATGCAATAGGGTTAGAGGCTTTGAAACAGGGCTATAAGGTCTTATTTATCCACACCAACGACTTAATCCTAAAACTCATATCTGCGAGAGGAGATGGAACCTATACCTCAATGCTGAGCCAGATTCTATCATCTGAGGTTCTGATAATAGATGAGGTGGGGTTTAAGAAGATTCCATCAAACTATGTGGATGAGTTTTTTGAGGTGATAAGAAGGAGATATGAAAGGGGTTCAATTATAATCACCACTAATAGGCCTTTTGAGGAGTGGGGAAATATATTTTCAGATGCCGTTTTAGCCTCTGCCATAGTTGATAGACTTGTCCATCACTGCCACATATTCAAGATAACAGGGGAGAGTTATAGAATTAAACACTTAAAGGAGGCAAAGGGTAACCTAAATTAACAATTCAAGAGGCGGGGAATTTAAATGACCCAAAGGTGGGGATTTTTGGTTGACTTTAACAGAAAAATCTCTCCATATAGATATTATCAAAGCATCTGCCTTTTGCATCCATTGAGATTGAGATATTGTGCTCTTTTAGAATTTCTGTTGTTCTGTTTGCCGTATATTGGCTTCCCTGGTCTGAATTGAATATCATGGGTGATTTGTATTTTTCCAAAGCTTCTTTAATTGTGTCTGTGACAAGACTGTCATCCATTGATGAGGATAGTTTATATGAAAGGACTGCTCTTGTTTTTAAATCCATAACAACACACAGATATGAAAAACC
>WFYS01000125.1 GCA_015490005.1 Desulfurellaceae bacterium
ACAACTCGACCATCCATTCCCTTATAAGCAACTTTGTCAAGATAAACAGCCTAAAATCACTAAAAGAGGCGCTTATAGGGCTAATTGATAGTATCGATGAGAAAAAATTGGAAGGATTTGAGCTTGAATCTCAACTACTTCAACTGCTTCAGGCCCAGATTATAGATGCTATAGAGAGCTTGCCAGACAGAAGTATAGACCTAAAGTTCGCCTATCAGCTAACCAAAGAGATACTAAAAGACATAGAAGTCCCATTTGAAGGATATCCGTTAAAAGGCATCCAAATCATGGGAATGCTTGAGGCTCGATCTTTATCTTTTGATGAGGTTGTTGTGGCCGATGTTAACGAGGGTGTTTTACCCTCTGCCGACAAGATTGACCCGCTTCTGCCTGAGGAGATAAAGGTCGCCTTAGGCTTAACATCGTTTAAGCAAAAAGAAGCGCTTGTCAGATACAACTTCTTTAGACTCATATACTCATCAAAGAAAGCCCATATCATGTATAAGGTTGGCTCAACGGGCATGGAGAAGTTCATAAAAAGTAGGTTTGCAGAGCAGTTGATTCTGCTTGAAGAGTTAAAAGGAAAAAAGCCAAAGATATGCACGTCAAAAATAAGCCTTAAGATTGCAAAAAACACTATAAATTACATAGAAAAGGATGAAGAGACTACAAACTACTTAACTAATAGAACCAAATTTGCGCCAACAGAGATAGACACATACCTTAACTGCCCGTATGCTTACTATCTGGGAGTTACAAAGAATATAAAGCAAAGAACCACATTTGAGGATAAATTTGAGGCGAATCTGTTGGGAAGCATCATACATAAGCTGCTTGAGAAAAGCTTTAGAGAGTTTGAAGGAAAAGAACTAAATATAGGTGATTTAGAAAAGATAAAAAGAAACACCTTGAACAAATTAGACCATATTTTTAAAAATCCAGATGAAAAAACTGCAAACTTCTTGAAGGGGCTATCAGAATTTGAAAGGCTTAGCTTGCCTTTAGTTTTAAAACACAGGCTAGCCAACTACTTTTCAACAATAGCCAACAGCAAAGATTTCGAACCGTTTGAAGTTATTGAAACAGAATATGACGAAGATGCTTTTGAGATAGAGTTCGACCCAGAGAATAAAATTAAGCTTTACGGAATAATAGACAGAATAGATAAGCTCGGAGATAATTTAAGGATAGTCGATTATAAAACCGGCATGCACAGCTTAAAACCAAAAACAACAAAGGTTGCACAGCTAAACCAACAACTAAAACATGACCTATTCAACGATGAACAGTTGAAAAGAGTAAAAGATACGGTCGTATCCTTTCAGCTTGCAGTCTATATGTTAATTGCCTCAAATAAGTGGAAGGATAAGGATATAACAACAGAGCTTCACTATTTAGGAAAAACCGGCCCATCCAAGATTATAGAAAAAGGCCCAACAAGCAAGGATATCGAAACATACAAAGACCTTCTGCGATATACTCTAAACCATATGAGGAATTCCAAGTATATTTACGCCATACCATCAGAAAGATGTACTTTCTGTCCGTATAACTACTTTTGCAAATTTGGAGGCTAAAGCTATCTTTGCAGGTATAGTTTAATAATCCTTTTTAAGTCAACTATTGCATCTTCAATTTCTTTAGGCGATAGGTTTACATCAATAATAAATTCATCATCATTGTTTGGTTTTAACTGTTCAGGCTTAAGCTCGCAGCACAAGTGAATCCTGATTTTAACCTCATTATCGGCGTTTTTATCGAGCAGTTCAAAATAGATTGTTGGCTCTATAAATCCAAGTATACTGTATTCTGGCTTCTTTCCTTCAGATATAGTCTCAAACCAATTTAATAGCTCCATTAGTTCCCATGTCAAAATTGAGGGGTCTTCTGCACTAAACTCAGCACCGCTCCTGTCTTTAATATCCACCCTCACATTGAGCCAGTTTTTGTCGTATTTATCGGCAGAATCTTCGATGTCTGGGAACTGATAGCTGGCTATAGAAAAATAAAAAATCCATCCGTTTTGAGCTTTAAAAGCAATAACAGGACTTTGCATAGAAGCTCCTCTTTTTAACCAAATACTTCTAAAAACGGCAATATATTCCCTTTTGGATTGTGCTTTTTCCAAGAATTATGGTCATCAATGGTGTAAAAAACAACCAACTTGAATCTGTTTTTAAATTCATCTTCTTCAAAAACCCCTTTGAATAGTCGAGCCATATGGTTTGGTGGATTTTTGAAAGCGCCACAGCCAAATGCGCTCAAAACAATAGAATCGTGACCATTCATAGCAGATATCCTCAGTATTGTTCTAATTTTTTCTTTTGTTAGGTTTGCATATTCTTCTGTCAACCAGTATTCTTTATCCTTCTTTGTAATCTCTGGTCTGTTAACAGCAGCAACACTTACAATGCTTACAATATAAGGTTGATTTAACAAACTGTAACCTGTGTTTTCAGAACTTCTAAATACAGTAACATACTCTGAGTATATTCCACCCGTATCTGGTATTGGATAACTCTTTGGATTTCTTTTTATTTCATACTCGCGCGCAATATCGGAAAACTGGAACAAAGATAAGAAAATATTTGTTCTTCTGAATATGTTTTCTTCTTGAGCACCTGCTCCGCCTTATACCGCCCCCACTTGTCAAACCAATTCTTCCCATTCCCCTTTTCCCTTCTCTTTCCTTAACCCTCAGTTAACAGAATTATTTCACCTCCTTAGGCAACTATATTCTCTTTTGTTTCTGATATACGCCC